>DASZQL010000028.1:0-12933 GCA_035549675.1 Phycisphaerales bacterium
TGGAGCGCACCGCAGTGCGGCCCGCGCCCGTTGCGGGAGAGCGGCGTCACCAAGACGATTCGGGTTCACCGGCGCGTTCGAGAATCGGGGTGAAACATCCTCTTTCGAATCTCTGGAACTCGCTATCGAGTATTTCCTCCACCGCTTGGCGGATGAAGCAATGACAGGGAGCTCGATCGATTCAGCACGGGGCGCGAGTGCGGAATAAAAAACCCCTCGCTTACGCTCGGGGCTCGTTTGATCGGATGGCCCCTCGCTCACGCTCGGGGTTCTTTGTATAGGCACCCGGCATCCCGGCGCGCCGGGACCGGATCGCCGCGGCTGGTCGCTGTTACTTCTTCGAAGGCGACTTCCACCCGCTCTTGAACTTCTTGAACTCTCCGCCGAGCTTTTCTTCCATCGCCTTGTCGATGTCCTTGAGCTTGGCGAGTTCATCGCGGACGGCTTTGCCGGGGCCGCGGAAGTGTTCGAGGAGGCCCTTCTCGAAGGCGCCGATGTCGGGGACGGCGACATCATCGAGGAAGCCCTTGGTGCCGGCGTAGATCGAGATGACCTGGTCGATCGTGTCGTACGGCACGTACTGCGGCTGCTTGAGGAGCTCGACCATTCGGCGGCCGCGGTCGAGCTGGGCCTGGGTGGCCTTGTCGAGCTCGGTGCCGAGCTGGGCGAAGGCTTCGAGCTCGCGGTACGCGGCGAGGTCGAGTCGGAGCGAGCCCGAGATCTTCTTCATGGCCTTGATCTGCGCGTTGCCGCCCACTCGGCTGACCGAGATACCGACGTTCACGGCGGGGCGGATACCGGCGAAGAACAACTCGGGCTCAAGATAGATCTGGCCGTCGGTGATGGAGATCACGTTCGTCGGGATGTACGCCGAGACGTCGCCTTCCTGCGTCTCGATGACGGGGAGGGCGGTGAGCGAGCCGGCGCCGTTCTCATCGCTGAGCTTGGTGGCGCGCTCGAGGAGGCGGGAGTGGAGATAGAAGACGTCGCCGGGGTACGCCTCGCGGCCGGGCGGGCGGCGGAGGAGCAGCGAGAGCTGGCGGTACGCGACGGCCTGCTTCGACAAGTCGTCGTAGATGCACAGGGCGTGCTTGGGGGTCTTGCCTTCCTTGCCCTGCCACATGAAGTACTCGCCCATCGCGCAGCCGGCGTACGGCGCGAGGTACTGCATCGGCGCGGGGTCGGAAGCGCCGGCGGAGACGACGATGGTGTAGTCCATCGCGCCGTGCTTCTTCAATGTTTCGACGACGCCGGCGACGGTCGATTCCTTCTGGCCGACGGCGACGTAGATGCAGACGACGGCTTCGGGCGTGCCCCAGAAGGCCTTCTGGTTGATGATCGCGTCGAGGGCGACGGCGGTCTTGCCGGTCTTGCGGTCGCCGATGATGAGTTCGCGCTGGCCGCGGCCGATGGGGATCATGGAGTCGATGGACTTGATGCCCGTCTGGATGGGTTCCTTCACCGGCTGACGCATGGCGATGCCGGGGGCGATGATGTCAACGAGCGACATCTTCTTGGCGCTGATGACGGGGCCGCCGTCGATCGCGACGCCGAGGGGGTTCACCACGCGGCCGAGCATCTCGGGGCCGACGGGCACCGAGAGGAGCTTGCCGGTGGAGACGACAGTGTCGCCTTCCTTGACGTGGAGATAATCGCCGTAGATGACCGCGCCGACGGTATCGAGCTCGAGGTTGAAGACCTGCCCCATGACGGGGCCGTGGTTCGTGCGGAACTCGAGCATCTCGCCGGCCATGGCGTTCGCGAGGCCGTAGATGCGGGCGATGCCGTCGCCGACCTCGATCACGCGGCCGACGTCGGTGATCTCGAGCTCGGCGGAGAACTGGGCGATTTCTGTTTTGATGATGCTGGCGATTTCGTCGGTGCGGATTTTCATGATGAATCCTGGGTGCTGGAACGAAAGGGTTATTTCGGTGAGGTGTTGAACTCGATGGTGACGGAGGCGGTCACAGTGACCGGCTGGGGTGTCAGCGCCAAGAGCTTGGCCTCGATGGGTTCATAGTTCTGAACCACGCCGCCGCCTGCGGTCCATGAATCGAACATATTTGTGGTGCTGATGGAAGCGTCGTCGAGGTTGAGCCGGGAGATGCCGTGAATAACCAGATTCGCAGCGGCGGCCAATGACTCGCCGCGTTGACGCGCTTCTGTGACGGCGCCTGTAATTGCTTCGTCCTTGGCCCGCTTGCTGTTTTTGATTTCAAACCACAGCCCGCGAAGCCCAACCGCACCGGCACGCAACCCTGTGCGGACAACTTCAGTTGCGCGGCCGAGGTCATTGAGTTCGACCTGGACCGTGATACCGCCGCGGTATCCGATGATTTTCGTCCGTTGACGGGGGAAAGGATTGGCCTCTTCACCCTCGTAGATCGGAGTCACACCCGGCCACCGAAGGGTAATTTGCTTCGCGTCGATGCCGGTTTTCTTAATATCGGCGACGACCCGCTCGGCGATCTCATTAGTCTGGCTCAGCGCCGCATCGGCGCTTTCGCTCGTGGATTCGATCGCCAACTGGATCCGCGCAAAGTCGGGATCAACCTCGAGTTCATGCCAGCCGCGCACGATCAACTGCGTGAACGGGCTCGGAGCGCCAGCGGCGGCCTCCGCACAAACAACAGCGGGGGTAAACGCGACCACGCCGCATGCGCCGCTCACCACCATCAGAATGGTCGCCACGCGGCGGTTCATCGTTTTCATCACTCTCCGAACATCCGGTCGATGCGCTCGCGGAGCGCCCCGCCGCCCTGCTGGATGAGGCGGTCGCGCATCTTGCGGAGCTGGGCGTCCACGCTGGCGTCGAGCATCTTGTCGCCGACCTGGATCCGCAGGCCGCCGATCATGGTGTCGTCGACGTAGGTGTGGACGACGGGGTCGCGCTTCATGACGGTGCGGAGCGTCTGGGCGATCGTCTCGACCTGCTCGGGGGCGAGCGGGTAGCGGGCGTAGACATCGACCTCGACCTTGCCGAGGCGCTCCTGCATGAGCAGGTCGTACGCGGCGAAGATCTGCCAGAGGCGCCCGAGCCGCTCCTTGCGGGCGAGCAGGAGCACGAAATTGGTGAGGAGGGGCGAGGTGCGGCCCTCGAAGGCCTTCTTGAGCACCTCGACCTTGATCTCGGAGCCGATGATGAGCGAGCGGAGGAACTCGCGGATCTGCGGCTGGCGGCCGCGGAGATCCTCCTCGATCTGGTCCATCTCGTCCTTGATCTGCTCGATCATGGCCTTGCCGCCCTGCTCGTCGGCGAGCTGGAAGAGCGACTCGGCGTAGATCTTGTCCACGGCCTCGGGGGGGCTGTCGATCAGTGTGGCGGGGTTGGCGGCCATGGGTCTCTCTGAGGAAGACACGGGCGTGACGCCCGCGCAACGGGATCAGAAACGGTCAGTTGCGGGCGTACTCGTTCTTCACTTCGGTCATGGTCTCGTTGACGAGGGTGCGCTGGTCGTTGGCGTTGAGCTCGCGCCGGAGGATCTTGGAGGCCACCGTCGTCGCGAGGGTCGCGGCCTCGGCGTAGATCTCGGCGACGGCCGACTTCTTCGCGGCCTCGATGTCGCGCATCGCGGCTTCGCGGAGCTGGGTGAGCTCGGCATCGGCCTTCACGCGGAGGTCCGCGGCGAGGCGGGCCTGCTCGGCGCGGGTGCTCTCGATCATCCGCTGCGCATCGGCCTTCGCGGCGGCGAGCGAGCGCTCGAACTCCTTCTGGGCCTCCGCGGCCTTCTTGCGGGCCTCTTCGGCGGCAAAGATCTCGGAGCGGATCTTGTTCTCGCGGGCCTCGAGGCCGCCGAGGATCTTGGGCCAGGCGGTCTTCGCGAGGATCCCGAGGGCGATCAGGAACGCGAGGATCGTGCTGACGAACTGGATGAGGGTGAAATACATCGGGCTGTCGTGCGGGCCGGCGGCTTCGCCGTGCGCCGCGGCGTGGCCGGCCTCTTCCGCCAGCGCCGCGAGGGGGCTGGCCAGCACGAGGGCGGCGCCTGCGATGAACCCGTTCTGAACTCGCTTCAACATGGACTTGCTCCGAGTCATCTGCGTTGGACGGGCGTGAAGCCCGGTTGATCCGCGCCCTGTCGGCGCGGGCGCGACGGCGGTGAGAGATCAGCGCCGCCGCCCCCGCGCCGAGCGGGGGTGAATATCAATGGACGATTACATGAGGGCCAGGAAGCCGCCCAGAATCGCGAAGAGGCCGGCGCCTTCGACGAGCGCGGCCGCGATGAGCATGTTGGTGCCGATGGTGCCGGAGGCCTCGGGCTGACGGGCGATGGACTCGAGGGCCGAGCCGCCGATCTTGCCGATGCCGATGCCGACGCCCACGACGGCGAACCCGGCGGCGATGCCGGCGCCGATGCCGCGGCCCCAGTTGACGGTCTTGCCGAGCTTCTGGGCGTCATCGAGGTTCGACGCGATGAAGCCGTTGGCTTCCGCGGCGAGAGCGGGGTTCGCCGCGAGGAGGATGCCGACGCCCGTCGCGAGGCCCAAACCGATCAGTCTGCTGGTCTTCATGACTCGTTCTACTCCAAGTTGGCGGGTCGTCGCGCGACGCCCAGGTTGTTGACCTTCGATCCGTGATGCCCGCGACCGTTCGCGGGCGGTGATTGCTGTGTTACGCCGTGACCGGCACCGACGTGTCGTGCGTCGCCGGGTGCTGCGAGTCGTACTCCTCGGCGCCGTGGTGCTCATCGTGGTCGTGGTGCATGAGCTGGGAGATGAAGACGGTGGTGAGGAACATGAAGATGAACGCCTGCAGGAAGGCGACGAAGAGCTCGAGGAAGGTGATCGCGACGCTCGAGGCGATGGCGACGATGCCGATGGGCGTGCCGATGAGCATGCCCAGGGCCTTGGGGGCCGCGGCGGTGAAGCCGAGCAGCACCGCGAGGAGCACATGGCCGGCGGTCATGTTGGCGAAGAGTCGCAGGGCGAGCGCGAAGGGCTTGACGAACGTGCCCATGATCTCGACGGGCACCATGACGGGGGCGAGGTAGAGCGGCCCGCCGCCCAGGTAGTGCTTGAGCCAGCCGCCCAGGCCCGCGGAGCGGATGCCGTTGATCTGCCAGAGGATGAAGGCCATGATCGCGAGCGCGCCGGTGACGGCGAGGCGGCCGGTTGCGGTGCCGCCGATGATCGCGAAGTGCTCCTTGCCGGCGAACCAGCCCATGAGGTGCTGGAGGTCGAGGAGCGGCACGAGGCCGATCAGGTTGTTGAAGAGGATGAAGAAGAAGAGCGTGAGCAGGAACGGGGCGAAGACATTGCCCGCCTCGCCGAGCTGGTTGCGGATGACGTTGTCGCGCAGGTAGATGATGATGACTTCGAGGAGCTGCGCGAGGCGGCCCTTGCTGACGAACCGCTCGTTGCCCTGCGTTTCGGGGCCGGTGCCGATCTTCGACGCGGCGTACATGAGCGTCATGACGGCGAGGATCATGGAGATGATCATCGTCAGCGTGTTCATGGTGAGCAGCGGGCCAATCTGGATGGGGCCCAGGTACGAGTTGGCCCACGGCCCATCGATGAGCGGGCGGTCCAGCACGTGACCCAGCGGGTTGTCGCCTGAAGCGAGAGTGACAGTCAACGGCATCGAAAGCCCCGACGGAACAAGGAAGGTGAAGCCCAGCCACACGGCGACAGTTTCCCGCCGCCCAGTGCCGCCGATTCACCCGGCCCGGGTCCCCGTGTGGGACTTGAGGTGGGAGGAAAAGACGTATGCCTGGGCGACCGCCGCCGCCGTGAACGACGCCGCCGCGACCATGGCAAAAGCCAGCGGATCGGGGCGGGCCGAGAAGTATAACAAAACCGCCAGAATCAACACCCCGAAGAGCGATACGCCTTGGCCCAGGAAGAGCACCGGCACCCACTGGGCGGGCGTGCGCGCCTGTCCCGGCCGGATCAGCAGTAACGCCAGCCCCATCCCGCCGACTACCGGCAGCGCGGCCATCCCGGGCGCGGTCCACACCGCTGGCTTGATGATCCAAACAAAAGCCGTTCCGATCGTCGCGGAGACTGCCGCCATCGCTACCGCGGCGCCGAACATCTTCTTCCCAGGCAGCGTGAGGGGCTGCATCGCGGGCTTCGAAGCCGCCGGATTCGCAGACGATTCCGGGCCGCTCACTCGTCGTCCCCTTCTTGCTTCCGCGGCTCCGGCTCCGCGCCCATCTTCTTCAGCTCGCGCTCGAACTCGCGCAGGCGGCGCTCGATCTGCTCGCGGTCGGGCGCTGTGTCTTCTTCGATCGCGACGGGCTTTGGGCGGGCGGTGGATCGGTAGCGGCTGATGGCCTGTCGGTTGAGCTTCATGGCGGAGCGGATGAAGTTGTACCCGCCGCCCAGGATGCCGACCCCGCCGCAGATCAGCATCCAGCGTGGCGACGTTTTGAGCCACGTATCCAGTGCCCAGCCGATGAGCACCATGCCGACGATCGCGCCGGCGAGTTCGATGCCGAGGCCGCTGACGCGCCAGAGGGCGGAGGCATCGTCCTTCTGCTTTCCGGGTTTGGAACCGACGGGGGTAGTGGCCACTGGGCTCCCTGAATCAAGGTCCGAGATCATCGAGGGCGGCATCAATTCTACAGCCCGGCCAGGAACCTGCCCTTCGCACCCGAATATTCGCCGATTTCGCTGATCCGGGCGGTGTTCCGGTCGTAAAGTGGAGTGAACGCCCGATCCTAGACGGGCACGCGCATCGGCAGGGAACGCCGCAGACGCGGGAGGGGCCGAGCATGGTCGCTCGCATCGAACAAGATCACCAGCGTTTCCGGCACATCGTCAAGGGACGGATCCGCCATGATCTGCGCAAGTTCCTCCAGCGCCGCGAGCTGATCGGCAAGGAGGGCAACGACTACGTCTCCATCCCCGTGCACGACATCGACGTGCCCACCTTCCGCTACGGCGACAACTCCGGCGGCGTCGGCATGGGAGAAGGCAACGAAGGCGGCGGCGGCACGCAGGGTGGCGAGCAGCCGGGGCAGCACATCATGGAAGTCGATGTTTCGCTGGATGAACTCGCGGACATCCTCGCTGAAGAACTGAAGCTGCCGCGGATTCTGCCGCGGGGCGCGAGCAAGATCACGACGATCAAAGACAAATACAGCGGCCTGCGCCAGACCGGCCCGGCTTCATTGCGGCATTTCAAGCGCACGTACCGCGAGGCGCTGCGGCGCCAGCTCATGCTGGGCGAGTACAACCCCGACGACCCGGTGATCGTGCCCATCAAGCGCGACCTGCGCTACCGGAGCTGGGAAGAAGTCCGCAAGCCCCAGAGCAATGCACTCATCGTCATGATGATGGACGTCTCCGGCTCGATGGGCGACCAGCAGAAAGAACTCGTCCGCCTCGAAGCCTTCTGGATCGACACCTGGCTCCGCCGCAACTACGAGGGCATCGAGAGCCGCTACATCGTCCACGACGTCGCCGCCCGCGAAGTCGACAAGCAGACGTTCTTCTCCATCCGCGAGGACGGCGGCACACGCATCAGCTCGGCGCTCCACTGCGCCCGCGATCTGATCACGAAGCATTACTCACCGCTCGAATGGAATATCTACCTGTTCCATTTCTCCGACGGCGACAACTCCAGCGAATCCGACAACCGCTTGTGCGTGAAGCTGCTGCAGGAGCAGCTCCTTCCGATCTCCAACATGTTCGGCTACTGCCAGGTCGCGAGCGCCTACGGCTCGGGGAACTTCATCAACGTCCTGAATGAGGCATTCCCCGCTTCACACTCGGAGAACAACGCGACCGCGAGCGAGGCGAACGGCGGGCTGCTCGTGACCACGAAAGTCAACGGGCGTGAAGACATCTATGATTCCCTTCGGGCGTTCTTCGCTCCCGGCCGCTAACTTGGATCTGTGGCGCAGACCTTCGTCTGCAATCGAGATGCCCCGTGATTTTCCTCGTGCTCTTCGCCATCCCGGTCTGGATTCTTTCGTATCTCCTGCGCCGGCGCGTCGGCGGCCTCGTGGCCTTGCTCGTCGGGACGGCGGCCGTGCCAATCATCCTCCGCTTGACCGATCGATTTTTCGCGGAGTGGGCGGCCGTCCTCAACGTCATCGGCGGCTCATACGCCGCCCTCATCGGGCTCGTCGGCGTAGTTCTCTGGTTGCAGCGCCGCCCGGCCCGCGCGCACGAGTGCCGCGCCTGTCTTTACGACCTTTCGGGCAATGTCACCGGCGTCTGCCCCGAGTGCGGCACGATCCTTCCCAGCGTGAGCGAAGCCGAACTGGCGATGGCGCGCCGGGAACCTTCGCCTGAACCCGTCGTCCTTGCCGAGCGTCTTTCGGCGTAGGTTCGCGCTGTTTTGTCACATCGGCCCGTATACTCGCGCCGTGCCCAAGCCCAGCTTTATCTATCTCGATAACGCGGCAACGAGCTGGCCGAAGCCCCCCGCTGTCGCCGACGCGATGGCCCGCTTTCTTGCCGAATCGGCCGGGAATGCCGGCCGAGGCGGCCATTCTCTCGCCCGTGCCGCGAGCGCTGTCATTGATAAAGCCCGCGCCGCGATCGCGAAGCTCATCAACGCCGAGCGTCCCGAGCGCGTCGTTCTTACGCACGGCTGCACCGACTCCATCAATCTCGCCCTCCACGGCTGGATCACCGCGTGCCGGCATAAGTCGGGCGGTGCGAAATCTCATGTCGTCTTCTCGAGCGTCGAGCACAACGCCGTAGGGCGCACGATTCACCTCCTCGAACTCGAAGGCGCGATCGACTCGACGACCGTCAAGTGCGACTCCGAAGGGTTCGTCCCCGCCGAGGCCGTCCTCGCCGCGTGCAACGAACGCACGGTGCTGGTTTGTCTCTCCAACGCCTCCAACGCCTGCGGCACGATCCAGCCCGTCGGCGACGTCGGCCGCGGCCTCCGCGCGCGTTCGCCTGATGCGCTCTTCATGGTCGATGGCGCACAGACCGTGGGTCATATCAACGTCGACGTCCAACGCGACTGCATCGACCTGCTGACCATCGCCGGGCACAAAGGGCTCCTGGGCCCCACCGGAACCGGCGCGATCTACGTCGGCCCGCGCGCTTTTTCCGATGATTGCAACGGCGGGGGGGCACGCCTGCACTGCATGCGCTCCGGCGGCACGGGCGCGCGAGTCCCCGGCCTCGACATGCCGACCGAACTCCCCGACGCTCTCGAAGCCGGCACTGCGAACGGCGTGGGTTTCGCCGGGCTTCTCGCCGCGATCGAGCACCGGCCCCACGGCGCGAGCGAACACGAAACCGCTCGCATCCGCGAGCTCATCGACGGTCTTCGCTCGATCCCGGGTATCAGGATCCACGGCCGCCAGACCGCCGACGGCCGCACACCCGTCGTGATGTTCAATCTCGAAGGCTTCGCCCCACGCGACCTCGGCGGGCTCCTCGATGGCGAGTTCGACATCGCCGTCCGCGCGGGCCTGCACTGCGCTCCCCTGCTCCATCAATCGCTCGGCACGGCTCCCGACGGCGCCGTCCGGGTCAGCCCGGGCTTCGCGACGAAGCCCGAAGAAGTGGCGAGGTTCCTCGACGCGATGAGCCGGATTGCCCGGGCGCGATGAAGCGAAACGGCAAAATCACCGAAGATTCACCCTCCGTGAAGCGCCGTCGCCTTCACTCCAAGCCATGACGAGTGGTTCCCCCCAACCCGTTGTTCCCCCCGCCTCGACAGCGCCCTCGCGCGCCGTCCCCAAGTGGGCCATCCATCGCCGCCTCTACGATTGGATGCTCACTTTCGCGCACTCGAAATACGCGACGCTCGCACTCTTTCTCTTCAGCTTCACCGAGGCCATCTTCTTCCCGATCCCCCCCTTCGTGCTCCAGATCCCTCTCACGCTCGAGCGCCGGAGCCGCGCCTGGTGGTACGCCGGCGTTACGACCTTCGCCTCCGTCCTCGGCGGGCTCGTCGGCTTCTGGATCGGCGGCAGGTTCCATTCCTTCGCCACCAAGCTCTTCAGCGAAACCGCCCTCCACGCCATCGACAAGTACACCCAGGACGTCTGGCTCCTCTCCGCCGGCGTGATCGCGGTGCATCCCTTCAAACTCTTCACCATCGCGGCCGGGTTCGTGGGCGTGCCTGTCGGCTCATTCATCATCGCCTCGACCATTGGCCGCTCGGTCCTCTTCTTCGGCATCGGGCTCCTGCTCTGGCTCTTCGGGCCGCCCATCCGGGTCTTTATCGACCGCTATTTCAACCTCCTGACCATCCTCTTCGGCGTGCTCATCATCGGGCTGGTCCTCGCCGCGAAGTTCCTCTGAACCCGCGGCAGCAGGCCGCCGTACTCAACCCTCCGGGCTACGGCCTGTTCACCTCAGTATTTGGGATGATCCGACTATGAACGTTCTCGTCACCGGCGGCGCGGGATACATCGGCTCACACGCCTGCAAGCGGCTCCTCGCCGACGGCCATTCCGTCGCCGTCATCGACAACCTTTTCCGCGGCCACGAGCGCGCGATCGAACTCCTCCGCACGATGCCGGGCGTCACGCCCGCGCGCCTCGCCTTCCACAAAGGTGAAGTCGGCGACCGCGCCCTGCTTGATCGCGTGCTCAAAGACCACAAGATCGACGCCGTCATGCACTTCGCCGCGATGGCGTACGTGGGCGAGAGCGTCAACGAACCGCTCCGGTACTACCGCAACAACACCGCTTCAACGCTCGCACTGATCGAAGCCATCGACGCCGCGAAGATCAAGCGCCTCGTCTTCAGCTCCACCTGCGCGAGCTACGGCGAGCCCTCGCCCGACCGGATCCCCATCGCCGAAACCTGCCCGCAGAACCCGATCAATCCTTATGGCGCCTCCAAGCTCATGTGCGAGCGGATGCTCTTCGACTACGCCGCGATGAAGAAGATCAAGGGCGAGGACTTCGCCTTCGCCGCGCCCCGCTACTTCAACGTCGCCGGCTGCGACCGCTCCGGCCTCCTCGGCGAGGACCACGAGCCCGAAACCCATCTCATCCCTGTCATCCTTCAAGCCGTCCTCGGCAAGCGCGACAGCATCACCATCTTCGGCACCGACTACCCCACGCCCGACGGCACCTGTATCCGCGACTATGTCCACGTCGAAGACCTGATCGACGCGCACGTCACCGTGCTCAACGCCCTCAAGCCCGGCGACACGCGCACCTACAACCTCGGCATCGGCCGCGGCTACTCCGTCCGCGAGATCATCGAATCCGTCAAGCGGGTCACCAAGCGCCCGTTCACTGTGAAGGAAGGCCCCCGCCGCGCGGGCGATCCGCCCACCTTGTTCGCCGATCCATCGAAGATCGAAATGGAACTCGGCTGGCGCGCCTCGATCATCGAAATAGATGACGTCGTCGAGACCGCATGGAAGTGGTTCGAGAAGAATCCGGACGGCTATACGAACTAAGCAGCGATACTCAAAGGACATCCCCCCTCAACTGGGCGGGTTCGATTCGCGCAAGATGACCATCGCCGCAGCCGGCAGGTCCGCCGCGCGAAACTCCGCTGACGTATCCGCGATCATTTCGGCTGGGCCGATCCGGATGGTGCGGCACCCCGCCGCGCGACCCGCTTCGACATCCCGTTCCGCGTCGCCCACACACCACGAGCGATCGAGGCAAATCGAGTTCTTTTCGGCGATATCGAGAATCATTCCAGGTGATGGTTTTCGCCACGGATGTTCGCGTGCAAACTCAGCCACCACGCCGCGTGGGTGATACGGGCAATAACGGAATGCGTCGATCGTTCCGCCAAGGAGTTCGTTGAGGCGCGCGTTCACCGACTCGACTTCTCGTGTCGTGAACTTTCCGCGCGCCACGCCACCCTGGTTTGAGACGACGGCGATGAAATAGCCGCCGCGCTTTAGTCGCGCGCACGCTTCGAAAGCACCAGGGAGCAACTCGACCAGCGCGGCATCACCGAGATCACCGTCCGGTGTCACCGCGTTGCACGCGATCAGTGTGTCATCGCGATCAATAAAAACTGCACGTTGCTTCACGAGCTCAGAATAACCTATCTAGGTTAGACACACGGTTGTGGAACCCCATGCGCGAATCCACATTGCTGTGGAAACTTGCGATGAACAGAAATTCATGCATCTTTCTCGGCAATCTTCTCCGATACGCCCATTGGTTGAATGTCACAATGGATATGCGGAGCACGCGAGGCCTGCGGCTCTTCGAGGACCCGGATGTATCGAAGCGGCAGCGCACTATGGTTGGTTGGGGTGGAGCGTACACCCGCGATCTCTTCGATCGAGCGCGCGTGCCGGGCATCCGGCGTTATTTCCCGGATGTCAACGCGGCATGAAGCCGAGTGGTCCACCACCGCGGCCGGCGCGGTCCTTGATGCATTGGCGGACGACAAGGGCGGCGGCCCCGAATGGCTCCACCTGTTCGTGATGCAACGCCAGGAAGGTCACCCGACCTGGTCGGCCCGCTCCGCCGGAACGGCCACCACCCGCATGGTGCCCGATGCGCTCCTTGTTTCTTCCGACATGTTGTTCCAGGCACCCCGCGTTGTGGACGACACCGCGTGCGGCATGTGGCGCCGCATGCCCGCCGAGATCCGCCCCGCCGCCCTTCCTTCGATGACCGAGCGGGACCTGACCGGCTGTGCCTGCGCCCGTGCGCCGACCGCCGATACGGCCGAGCGCGAGATCGTGCTCGTCGCCGGCGGCACGCCCGACGCGAGGCCTCTGAATGACACCGAGCTCATGACTCTCGGCGTCCTCGCCGGTGAAGTCTCCTGCACCTACGAGGCCGGATTCATACGCCTCGAGATGATCCGCACCTGGTTGCTCCAGCCGCTGACACCGGCGCAGCGCGTCGTCGTCCCCCTCCTTGCCGGCGGCGAAAGCGAAGCGGCCGTCGCTCAACGACTCTGCCGCAGCGTCCACACCGTCCACGAGCACGTCAAAGAGATCTACCGCGCCTGGAACGTGAACGGCCGGTACGAGATGCGCCTCTTGTGGAACGGATTGCTCCGCGAAGAGGGCATGGG
>DASZQL010000029.1:0-7980 GCA_035549675.1 Phycisphaerales bacterium
CACCCTTGATCTTGACGGCGGTGACGGCGGCGCCTTCGAGGCTGGAGAGCAGCACGCGCCGAAGGCTGTTGCCGACGGTGGTGCCGAAGCCGCGCTCGAAGGGTTCGACGACGAAGCGGCCGTACGTCTGGCCGCGGTACCGCTCATCGGCGGTCACTCGGCTGGGCAGTTCCAATCCACGCCAACGGACTCTCATGCGATTCGACTCCGGGTTCCGGCAGAGGGTTCGGTGTCCCACTCCAGGCTGCACGCGTTATCCGGGAAACCTTGCCGCTGCCGGGCGGCGAGGCCCCATTCTGTCGCGAGAGCCGGGAAACGACTGAACGTTTAGACGCGGCGCCGCTTACGGGGGCGGCAGCCGTTGTGCGGCACGGCGGTGTGATCTTCGAGGGCGGTCACGCGGAGGCCTGTCGAGGTCAGGCCGTTGATCGCGGACTCGCGGCCCGCGCCGGCGCCCTTGATGCGGACTTCGACTTCCTGCATCCCCATCTTGCGGGCCTTCTGGCCTGAGTTCTCGCCCGCGCGGGTCGCGGCGAAGGGCGTGCTCTTGCGGGCGCCCTTGAAGCCGATGGTTCCGGCGGAATCCCAGCAGATCGTCTCGCCCGACATGTCGGTGATGGTGACGATGGTGTTGTTGAAGGAGGCTTTGACGTGCGCGATGCCGCGGACGACGTTCTTGCGGATCTTTTTGGCCTTGCCCATGAAACGTGGTCCTTTCGATCATCCCCGGGTGTCCGGCGGTCTGGCCGGATCGGAGTCCTGTGAGTGCTGAGCAGCGAGTGCTGAGTGCTGAGTGCTGAGACGAAACCAGAGCGAGAAGGGATTAGCCCTTGACGCCCTTCTTGCCGGCGACGGTCTTCTTCTTGCCCTTGCGGGTACGGGCGTTGCTACGGGTGCGCTGGCCGCGGACCGGGAGGCCCTTGCGGTGCCGCTCGCCGCGGTAGCAACGAATTTCCTTGAGACGTGAAACATTCTGCGAAGTCTGGCGACGCAGACCACCTTCGACGAGATAGTCGGAGTCGATCAGGGCCGCGATCTGCGCGACCTCATTCTCCGAGAGTTCGCCGGCGCGCTTCTTCGGATCGACGCCGACCTTCTCGAGGATGACGTCCGCGAGGTGCGGGCCGATGCCGTGGATGTACCGGAGCGAGTAGCGCACGGGCTTCTTGTCCGGGATGTCGATGCCGACGATACGAGGCATGTCTGCTGCTCCAACTGTCGCGCGAACGCGAGGGGTCGAGGCCCGGGTATTAGCCCTGGACCTGCTTATGCTTGGGATCGGCCTTGCAGATGACGCGGACCTTGTTCTTCCGGCGCACGATCTTGCAACTGCCGCAGATTCTCTTGACGCTTGACCTGACCTTCATGACGCGATGCCCTTCATCGCCGGTGGACCCGGCAGTTCGATGCGCTTGACACTCTCTGTTCAGTCCCCCGAGCCGGCCCACCAAGCCCGGCGGAAAGGGGCAGAGAGTGTATCACGATTCACGTACGTTTGCCGAAAGTCTTTCAAACCAAACAAGACCCGATTTTTCGATCAGTGGCGGTAGGTGATCCGGGCGCGGGAGAGGTCGTAGGGGCTGAGCTCCACGGTGACGCGGTCGCCCGGGAGGATGCGGATGTAGTGCTGGCGCATTTTGCCGGAGACGTAGGCGAGGACTTCGTGCTCGTTGGCGAGCTTGACTTTGAACATGGCGTTGGGGAGGGCGTCGAGCACCACCGCCTCCATGGTGAACTTGTCTTCCTGCTTGGGCATGAAACTCCGAACGTGGGGTGGGTGAGTAGGAGATCAGTACGAACGCGGGCCGCGGATGCGGGGGCCCTTGCCGCCATCGCCGCCGAGGAACCCGGCGTAGTTGCGCATGAGGAGGTTGGCCTCGATGCGCTGGATCATGTCGAGACAGACGGAGACGACGATGAGGAGACCGGTGCCGCCCAGGAAGTGGGTGACGGCGTAGTCGATGTTGAGCTGCTTGTTGAGCACCATGGGGAGAACGGCGAGCACGCACAGGAACCCGGCGCCGACGAACGTGATGCGCTCCATCACGGCTTCGAGGTACTCGGCGGTGCGGGGGCCAGGACGAAGCCCGGGGATGAACGAGCCGTGGTCGCGGAGCTGTTTGGACATGTCTTCGGGATTGAACTGCACGGTGGTCCAGACATAGCTGAAGAAGAAGACCATGAGGATGTAGCAGAAGATGTAGGGGAACTCGCCGATATGGAAGTTGTCGCTCAGGAACGTGGCGGTGCTGCGCCACCAGCCGTCGGAGTTCGCCGAGGCGTCCTTGAAATAGCCGAAGATCACGCTCGGGAAGATCATGAGCGAGGAGGCGAAGATGATGGGCATCACGCCGCCGTGGTTGACGCGGAGCGGGAGATAGGAGCGCTGCCCGCCGTAGACCTTGCGGCCGCGGGTGTGCTTGGCCTGCTGGACCGGGATGCGGCGCTGCGCCACGGTGATCAGCACGCAGCCGGCGACGACGCCGACAAAGGTGAAGCAGATAAAGATCACGCCCATCCAGGAGAGGGCGGTGTCGCCCTTGCCGCCCTCGACGCCGAGGAGCGTCTGGAGAAGGCCGATGTCGCGCAGCGGGGAGTTGTTGACCATCCACAGCACGGCCCGGGGGAACTGCGAGAGAATGCCGGCGGCGATAATGAGCGAGACGCCGTTGCCGATGCCGTACTTGTCGATCTGCTCGCCGAGCCACATCAAAAAGAGGCAGCCGGCGGTCATCGCAACAACCGCCATCACCCACCATAACGGGCTGTGTGCCCAGTTGGCGTAAACAAGACCCTGCGACGAGATTAAGCCGAGAAAGCTGAACGCCTGGATGACGCAGAGGATCACGGTGGTGTACCGCGTCCACTCCATGATCTTCTGGCGGCCGGTGGGGCCTTCCTGCTGGAGCTTCTTCAGCGGCTCATACACCGACGCGAGCAACTGGAAGATGATGCCCGCCGAGATGTAGGGCATGATGCCCAGGCCGAAGATGGTGGACTGGCCGAGCTGGCCACCAGAGAAAACGGCGACGAACTGCGTCATCTTGCCGACCGCGCTGCCCTGGCTGACCTGCTGCTCGAAGAATGACTTCAGCGCGCTCTGATCGACGCCGGGCACCGGGATCCAGTGGCCGATGCGGTACACCGCCAGCATCGCCAGCGTGAACAGCACCTTGTTCCGAAGGTCAGGGATCCGAAAGACATTTGCGATGGCTTGGAGCATCAGCCTCGATCCGAAAGCGGACCCGTGCGCCACCGGACGCGGCGCGTCCTCGATGTGCAAGGGGTCCGAATGTTATTCCTGCTTCTGACCCTTATCCGGCTTGGCGGCGCCTTCGGGCTTCGCAGCCTTCTCTTCGCCGCCCTTTTCTTCCTTGCTGGCCTTGCCCTCGCCCTGCGGCTTGATCTTCTTCGCGGCGCGGCGGAGCGGCTTCTTGGTGAGCTTGGTGGGCTTGCGGTCCTCGGTCGTGAGGTCCACGCCGCGGACGCGGTCGCGACGGGTGCCCGTCTCGGTGATGGAGCCGCCGGCGCCGGTCACCGCCTTGCGCACCGAAGCGGAGACGCGGGCGGCCTTGACCGTGAGCTTGACCGAGAGAGTCTTCGATTCGCCCAGGTCGCCCAGGACCTTGAGCGGGCGGACCGCATCGCGGATGAGACCCGCTTCGACGAGGCGCTCGGCGGTGACTTCACCGCCGCGGGCGAACATCGGGTGCGCGACGATGTCGCAAAGGTTGACGATCCAGAACTCGGTGGCGAACTGCGTGTTCGCGAAGCCGCGCTTCGGGAGGCGCCGGAAGTAGGGCATCTGGCCGCCTTCGTAACCGCGTTTGCGGCTATAGCCGGAGCGGCTGGAGGCGCCCTTGTGACCCTTGCCTGAGGTCTTGCCGTGACCGCTGCCTTCGCCTCGGCCGATTCGCTTTCTCGCCTTGTACTTTCCGGCGAGCTTGGTGATCTCGTGAATCATCATATCGGGTTACTCCCGGTCGATCGTGTCTGGTGTGCTGATGTAGAAATCGCGTGGGGTTACGAAGCGGCGCCGCCCTCGGCGCCGGAGCTTTCACCCTCGCCCCCGCCCCCGCCCTGTTGCTGTTGACCGCGACGCCCGCCGCGTCCCCCACCGCCGCCGCCCGGGCCACCGCGTCCGCCGCGACCGCCCTTGCGGTCCTGACCGACGGTGTTGACGGGACCCTTGGGGCCCTGATCGGTGCGAGCCGCGGGGCGCGACGCGCCGGTGGCGTTCTCGAGCTTCTTGTCAACGTCCGTGGTTTCGATCGTCACGCCGCGCAGAGCGGCGATACCTTCCTTGGTGCGGAGGCGCTCGAGGCCCGCGAGGGCGGCCTTGGCGAGGTTCTTCTGGTTGGTCGAGCCGTAGGACTTGGTGAGGCAGTCGGTGATGCCGACCATCTCGAGCACCGCGCGAACGGTCGCGCCGGCGACGACGCCCGTGCCCGGCGCCGCGGGGACGAGTTGCACCTGCGACGCGCCGTAGCGACCCAGCACCTCGTGCGGGATCGTCCCGCCGCGGAGCGTGACGGTCTGCATGTTCTTGCGGCCGTCCTTCTGCGCCTTCTCGATGGCGGGCGGGACCTCGTTGGCCTTGGCGTAGCCGAGACCAACCTTGCCACGCCGGTCGCCGACGACGACGAGCGCGCCGAAACTGAACCGCTTGCCGCCCTTGACGGTCGCGGCGCTGCGGAAGACGCCGATCGTGGTGCTCTCGAGTTGTCCCGCGCCTTCGATGAACTCTGCCATGATTGCCTGCTCTCGATGTGCGTCGCCCGGTCATTGGGCGAGGCGTGTGTGACTGCCTATCGGGGACTTAGAACTTCAGCCCGCCCTTGCGCGCCGCGTCGGCGAGGGCCTTGACGCGGCCGTGGTACCGGAACCCGCCGCGATCGAAGGCGACGGCGGTGACGCCGGCCGCCTTGGCCTTCTCGGCGATCGACTTGCCCACCTCGGCGGCGCCGGCGTTCCCGCCGCTCTTGGCGGGCGCGGGCTCGAGGCTCTGCGTGGAGGCGGAGCAGATCGTCTTGCCGGCGAGGTCATCGATGACCTGCGCGTAGATGTGCTTGAGGGACTTGTAGATGCTGAGACGCGGCTTGCCCGGCGTGCCCGAGATCCGCTTGCGGAGACCCGCCCGGCGACGGCCGCGACGGATCGATTTGTTGGTCTGCTTATCCATGACTTGATCCTCTGATTCTCACTGACGCGATTACGCGCCGAAGGCCTTGCCCTGCTTCCGCTTGATCGTCTCGGTGGAGTACTTGATGCCCTTGGCGTTGTACGGCTCCGGCGGACGCTTGGCGCGCATCTCGGAGGCGAACTGCCCCACCGCCTGGCGGTCGGCACCGCGGACCTTCACGATGTTCTTGTCGACGGCGACCTCGACACCCTTGGGGATGGGCATGATGAGGGTGTTGGCGAAGCCGAGCTTGAGCTCGAGACCCTTGCCCGTGACCGTCGCGACGTAGCCCACGCCGTTGATCTCGAGCGTGATCTCGTAGCCCTTCGTCACGCCGTTGATCATGTTCTGGATGAGCGCCCGGGTGGTGCCCCAGTACGCCGGTGCTTCGGGGTTGTCCTTGGCGGAATCGTCGAGGGAGACGACGACGTTCTTCTCGTCCGCCTTCCACGCGACCTTCACCTCGGGGCGATGGGTCATCTCGAGCTTCTTCGCCCCGCTCGACACCGTCACGACGCGGCCGTTCACGGCGACCGTGACGTTCGCGGGGACGGGGATGGGTTTCTTTCCAAGTCGTGACATGACTCGATCCTTCGTCGTTCGTTGAGAATCAATACGCCGTAGCCAGGAGTTCGCCGCCCACGCGCTGCTCGCGGCACTGGCGGTCCGACATCACGCCGCGGCTGGTGGAAACGATGGTGATGCCCAGCCCGCCGACGGGGCGGGGCAGGGCTTCCGCGGCCCGGTACACGCGGCAGCCCGGACGCGAGACGCGCTCGATCTGGTTGAGGATCGTCTCGCCCCTGGGACCGTAACGCAGGCGCACCCGGATCTGGCCCTGCCGGCCGTCCTCGATCACGTCGAAACCTTCGACATAACCCTCGTCCTTCAGGACCTTCGCGATGCCCTGGCAGACCTTGCTGTTCAGGCAGTTCACCGTCTTGCGACGGTTGGCGGCGGCGTTGCGGATCCGGGTGAGCATGTCCGCGATGGTGTCGTTGGTGGCCATATGTCGTCTTTCGGTCTTTCCTTCGTCGGTCAAGCCCGGCGCGCCGGGCGGGAATCAACAGTCGATGGGCCTTGACGCCCGTGATGGAACCGTCGGCGCGAGCCGATGGGCCCGCCTTACCAGCTCGCCTTCCGCATGCCGGGGATCTTGCCCTCGAGCGCCAGCTTGCGGAGCATGATGCGGCTCAGGCGGAACTTGCGGTACACGCCCCGGGCCCGGCCGGTCAGTTCGCAACGGCGCACCTTGCGGGTGCTGAACTTGGGGGTCCGGCGGCTCTTGGCGGCTTGGGCTTTCGTCGTCATGAGTGGTCCTTGTCAGTCGGAAACGGAAGGCGGGGAATCAGGATCAGGCGGCCTTGGGCTCGCCCTTGTTCTCAGGCTTGCGGAAGGGGAAACCGAGCTCTTCGAGCACGAACTTGCTGAGCTCGGGGGTCGAGCGGCTGAAGCCGATCGTGATGTTCATGCCGTGGATGAAGTTCACCGCGGCCATGTCGATCTCCGGGAACACGCCCTGTTCCACGAGGCCCAGCGAGTAGTTGCCCTGGCCGTCGAAGGCCTTGGCGGACAGGCCGCGGAAGTCCTTGATACGGGGCGTCGCGAGGTTGATGAGCCGGTCGAGGAAGTACCACATCCGGTCGCGCCGGAGCGTGACCATCATCGCGGTCTCGGCGCCCTCGCGGACCTTGAAGTTCGACACCGACTTCTTGGCGTAGAGCATGATCGGCTTCTGGCCCGTCACCTTCATGATGGTGGACTGGACCGTTTCCTTGACCAGCGCCGGGAGTTTGTTGTTCTCCAGGTGCCGGCCCATGTTCACGCTCAGGACGATCTTGTCGATGCGCGGCTGCGACATCGGGTTCTTCATCCCGAACTTCTCGCCCACCTTCTGGGTGATCTCGGAACGGAACCGGACCTTGAGGCGCGGCGGCTCGGCCGGCCCTGTCTGGGCGCCGTCGTCCGTCTCCATCGCCGGTTCTTTCCTGGGCTTTTTGTCTTTGTCCTTGGCCATCGTTGACACTCACTCGAAAGAGGCGGACGCGTCGCCGGCAAGCGGGAACGCGCGGTTGGATCTCAGGCTTTCTTCTTCTTGCGGCTGGGGCCGAACACGACGCTCAGTTCCTTGCCGCCACGGGCCGCGACGCGGACTTTGGAGCCGTCCTTCTTGGTCTCGAAGCGGACGCGCGAGGGCTTGCCGTCGATCGCGGGGCTGACGTTGCTCATGTGGAACGAGCGGTCGACGGTGATCTGGCCCCCCTGGGGGTTGAGCCGGGTGGGCTTGAGCGTGCGGACCACGCCCTCGATCCCGCCGCCGTTGACGGTGACGCGCTGGGCCTTGTGGTCGACACGGACGACGGTGCCGCTCTTGCCGCGGTACTCGCCGGTGCGGATGAAGACTTCATCGCCTTTGCGGACATGGCTCGGCATGGTTAGACGACCTCCGTCGCGAGAGAAATGATTTTCATGTGGCCACGGTCGCGAAGCTCGCGAGCGACGGCGCCGAAGATTCGCGTGCCGCGCGGGCCGCCGTCGGCGCCGAGGAGCACGACGGCGTTGCGGTCGAAGCGGACGTACGAGCCGTCGGGGCGGCGGATGGGGTAGTGCGTGCGGACGACCACCGCCTTGACGACGTCACCGGCCTTGACTTCAGCGCCGGGGATCGCCTTCTTGACGGAGCAGACGACCTGGTCGCCAATGCCCGCTGTCCGACGGGTGAATTCGCCCGTGCGGGTCGAGCCGCCGAGCATGCGGATGACGTACGCCTCCTTGGCACCGGAGTTGTCCGCCACGTC
>DASZQL010000030.1:0-2706 GCA_035549675.1 Phycisphaerales bacterium
CCCAAGCCCAAGCGCCAGCGCGAGACCGCCGAGTCGATGGCGGCCAAGCAGCGCGACATCTCCGTGTCCGAGTTCTTCGCCAAGAACCGGCACCTCCTTGGCTTCGACAACCCGCGGAAGGCGCTGCTCACGACCGTCAAGGAGGCGGTGGACAACTCCCTCGACGCGTGCGAGGAGGCGGGGATCCTGCCCGAGATCACGGTCGTCATCGAGGACCTGCAGCCCGACCGGCCGGCGACGGCGAAGAGCTCGCGGTACCGCGTGACGATCGTGGACAACGGGCCCGGGATCGTGCGCACGCAGGTCGAGAACATTTTCGGTCGGCTGCTCTACGGCTCGAAGTTCCACCGGCTCAAGATGTCGCGCGGCCAGCAGGGCATCGGCATCTCCGCGGCGGGGATGTACGGGCTCATCACGACGGGCCGCCCGATGATGATCCAGACGAGGCCCAGCGCGAAGAAGCCCGCTCATCACATCGAGCTGGCGATGAACACGAAGACGAACCGCGCCGAGGTCACGACCGACGAAGAGACGGACGATTTCCCGCTCGGACGGCTCCGCTCGCTCACGCCGGGGACGAAGGAGCTGGATTCGCGCGGCGAGTTCCTGTCGGCGGAGTCGTACAAGACGGGGACGAGTGTTTCGATCGAGCTGGATGGGAAGTACCAGCGCGGGCGCGGGAGCGTCGATGAGTTCCTGGAGCTGACGGCGATCGCGAACCCGCACGCGCGGATTGTGTTCGTGCCGCCAAGCAGATTTACCACGGAGGACACGGAGAACACCGAGGCGGAACTGGAGTTTGGAAAGAAGAAGAGAAAGGAAAAGGGCGAGGAAGAAGGCGACGGGAGCGCGAAAGGCGCGGGATCGCCGCGCCTTTCGGATTCGGAATCGTCTGCGGTGTCTTCCCGACCCGCGTCGCCGGTGGTGAACTCCGATTCCGGCGGCGTGATGGTCTTCCCGCGTGCGGTGGAGGAACTGCCGCCGGAGACGAAGGAGATCCAGCCGCATCCGCGCGGGATCGAGCTGGGGATCCTGCTGCAGATGATCAAAGAATCCGCGGCGGAGAAACCGGGGTACACGCTCTACAACTTCCTGCAGGACAAGTTCAGCCGCGTGTCATCGGCGACCGCGAGCGCGTTCTGCGAGGCGATCAAAGTGTCGAGCCGCGCGAAGCTGGCGGACATCGATCACGAGCAGGCCGAGAAGCTCTTCAAGGCGATGCAGGATTCGAAGCTGCCGCCCCCGCCGACGGATTGCCTCGCGCCGATCGGCGTGCGGCAGATGCTGGCGGGGCTGCTCAAGGGCGTGCGGGCGGAGTTCTATGCCGCGTCATCGCGTGAGCCGGATGTGTACCGGGGGCGGCCGTTCCTGATCGAATCGGCCATCGCGTTCGGCGGCGAGTTGCCGGGCGATGAAGCGGCGCGGGTGATCCGGTTCGCGAACCGTGTGCCGCTGCAGTACCAGCAATCGGCGTGCTCGAGTTTCAAGGCGGTCACGGAGACGAACTGGCGGAACTACGACCTGCAGCAGCCCCGCGGCTCGGCGCCGATCGGGCCGATCATCGTGATGATCCACATCGCGAGTGTGTGGGTGCCCTTCACGAGCGAGAGCAAGGAAGCGGTCGCGGACTACGATGAAATTCGGAAGGAGATGAAGCTCGCACTGATGGAGTGCGGGCGGAAGCTCGGCACGTATCTGCGCAAGCGCCTGAAGATGCGGCGTGAGGGTGAGCGGCGGGACATCTTCGAGCGGTACATCGGCGAGGTCGCGAAGGCCGTCAGCGCGATCACCGGCGAGAACACGAAGCAGCTCTACGATGCGCTCCTGGCGCAGGCCAAGAAGCGCACGGCGATCGCGGACCAGCAGCTCGACGAGGAAGGCAAGGTCGTCAAGGACGCCGATCCCGCCGAGATGGACGGCGTGATCATCATCGAACAACCCGCGCCCCCGGGCGGTCGTCCATCCGCCGCGATGGATCCGTCGGCGCGAGCCGATGGGCAGCCCCCCGCGCCGAAGCGACGCGCGCCCAAGGAACGATCCGTCGCCTCGAACAACCCACGAGCCGCGGGCGGGCAATCTGTTTCATCGAGGACGTCCGCCGAGAGGCACACGCTCGTGTCTGACTCTCCCCCCGCCGCCACCCTCTTCGGTGACGCCCCTGCCGCGGCCCCGAAGAAGAAGGTGAAGGTCATCAAGAAAATCCTCGTCAAGAAGATCCGCAAGAAGCCGGGCTGAACAACGGAGCGTTCAACGCGAGCAATGAACCCCGTCCTCACCACGCCGCGCCTCGAGATGCGTCTCTTCACTCCCGCCCAGGCGGAGATCCTCGTCGAGCTCGATTCCGATCCCGAAGTCATGCGATGGATCAGCAACGGCCGCGCCTTCACCCGCGACGAGGTGCTGGCCCATTCCATGCCGCGCATCGTCCAGCGCACGGACGCATCCCGCGGCATCGGCTTCTGGATCACCCGCCTCCGCGACTCGGACGACCCGATCGGTTGGTTCCATATCACGGTCAGCTACCACTGGCCCGGCGAACTCGAAATGGGCTACCGGCTCTTCCGAAGGCACTGGGGAAAGGGTTTCGCCACCGAGGGCGGCCTCGGCATCCTCGACCACGGCTTCAATACCCTGGCCGCCCGCAAGATCATCGCCCACGCGATGCGCCCCAACTATCCTTCGCGCCGCGTGCTCGTCAAGCTCGGC
>DASZQL010000031.1:0-2260 GCA_035549675.1 Phycisphaerales bacterium
CGCAATCATCGGGCTGGAGGAGGGAGTCCTGCCGGGCCAGCGGGCGATGGAGTCGGATGGGGACGCGGAGGAGGAGCGCCGGCTGTTCTTCGTGGGCATTACGCGCGCGATGCGGCGGCTGCTCGTGACGAACGCGAAGTACCGCTCGCACCGGGGGCTGCGGGAGCGGGCGATGCCGAGCCGGTTCCTGGGCGAGCTGCCGCGGGAGCAGGTGGTGGTCAGCGATGTTTCGGAAGAGTGGCTGCTGAGCGACGACGCGTGGGAAACAGGCTCGCGCCGCGACGCGATCACGCGGCGTGCGTCGCCGCTGTCCACGAGCCGGTTCCCGCCGTCATCGAGCTCGCGGCCGGCGGCGCCTTCGACATCGAACGACCCGTCCATGCCGGTCGGCGCACGCGTGCGGCATGCGCAGTTCGGAACGGGAAAAGTGCTCTCCGTGACCGGCCTCGGGGTGAATCGCCGCGCGACAGTCGAGTTCCGCGATGCGGGGACGAAGACGCTGGTGCTGCAGTACGCGAGGCTCGAGGTGGTGTGAGAAGAAGACTTTGAACGCAGAGGTCGATAGAGAAACACAGAGGATCAGAGCTCGAAACCGGCTTTGCCGCTAGAGCTTCTGGACCTGCTTGGCGATGAGGCTGAGATGGCCGGTTGATTCTTCGTCGCGTTTCCCGTTGATGCGGACGATATCGCCGACTTTAACAGCGCCGACAGCTTTCGCGGCTTCGCCAGGCGCGGTGCAGGTGACGGCGCGGCCCTGGGCGTCGATACCGGTCAGCACAAACTCCAGCGCCCGCGCCGACTCTTCGAGTCTGCGGGCCTGGTCTTCGAGGGCATCCGCTTCCTTCCGTTTGGCGTCCACCAGCGCGAAGAGGCGCGTGGTGCCGATCCGCTCCTCCTTGGGTTTGTTCCGGTCTTCGTCCTGGATCGCGTCGGCCCGGTCCCGGAGTTCCTTCGCCTTCGCGTGGAGCTCTTCGACTTCCTTGCTCACGTCCTTGGCTTCGGACTTGACGACCGACTGCACTTTGAAGCACCAATACCCTGAACCGTGCGAAGGGATCGTGTCATCGTCCGATGATTTCGATGCGGTCGCGGGCGCGGCGGCCTGCGGATCGGGGGACTTGGGGGACTCGGCGCGTTTCTTCTCGATCATTTCGATGCGGGCGCGGAGGACATCGATCTGGTTCTGCAGCCCGGAGATGGTTGCTTCCTGGGCTTCGTGGCCGCGGGAGAGCTGTTCGATGGTCATGGTTCCGCCCACTCCGGCGCCGAGGACGGCGCCGGCAACGACCAGCATCTTGAGCGTCAGCATCGAGTGGCTCCTTCGTTTTCAGATGGGCGGATTGATATTTCACGAGCGGGGATCGGCGGCGTCAAGGGAGGGGGCCGAAGATCATCGGCAAACGAGATTCGATTCCATGTGGGACGCAGAAACCGACCGGTGCTATCAAAGGAGTTCGCTCCCTGACGGGCGCGGTTCGTGGAATGCGCCAAAAACACGACTGCCGATCAGAGCCTCGACAGTCGCGGCACGGAGCCCGGGATGTGGCGAACGCGGTTGGCTGATCAGTTCCGGCGGCGGCGAAGGGCGACGAGGCCCGCGAGGCCGGAGAGGGTGACGGCACCGGGAGTCGGGACGCTCGTCAGGACTTCCTCGACCTGCACGTAGAGGTGGGTGAGGTTGGCGCTCGGCATGCCACTGTCGGCCATGTTGATCGTGTAATCCTGGCTGCCGGAGTTGGGGCCGACGCGCACGTCCTGGCGGAGCAGGATGGCCTGGGAGTTCCAGCCGGGGAGCCCGGTGAGCGGGCCGTCGTAGCCAAGCGGAACGGTGCCCATGTAGGCGTAGTAGGTGATCCGCTGGGCCGCGCCTTCATCGGAGAGGGAGTACGCGTCGTGGATGCTGGCCATGGTGCTGTTGAGCATGGTGCCGGTGAGGTCGAGCGTCGCGGTGCAGTGCGTCGAGGTCGGCGTGACGAAGGGCAGGAGGGCGAAGTTGTCGCCGGTATCGCCGTTGTTCATCGCGGCGGTGGTGGACCAGAAGGGGCTGGCGGGGTTGAAGTTGAGGCCGCCTTTGACCTTGGCGAATGAACCGGCGTTGGCGCCGGCGGGGAGAGCGGCGCCGTGCGCGTAGCCGGCGGCGGCGGGGATAGCGGCGCTCGCCACGCCCGAGCCGCTGGCGGTGGACGACGCACCAGGCGGCGTGCCGCCCGTGACGGTGAGGGAGATATTGCCGTTGCCGAGGGAGTTGCTCCAGCCGGAG
>DASZQL010000032.1:0-22359 GCA_035549675.1 Phycisphaerales bacterium
GGGTGCGGCCGGTGGCGGGCTTGGCCTTCTTGGCCTTGACGCCGGTCTTGCCGGCGGCTTCGGCCTTGGCGTTGACCTCGCGGAGCTGCGCCTTGGTGACGAGCGAGCCGAGCTTGACGTCGGTGTCGCCGACTTCGGAGACCACGCCCATCTCGCCGACGGTCGTGTTCTTCTGGCGGAAGACGAACTTGTCGACGACCTCGTGGGGGAGGAGATCGGTGTCGCCGGTCGATTCGACGCGGATCTTGCGGAGCATCTGCGAGAGGATGACCTCGATGTGCTTGTCGTTGATGGTCACGCCCTGGGCGCGGTAGACGTTCTGGACTTCGTCCAGCATGTAGGTGTAGAGCGCTTCCTCGCCCTTGATTCGGAGGATGTCGTGCGGGACGAGCGGGCCGTCGATCAGCGGGTCGCCGGCCATGACCTTGTCGCCCGAGTGGACGAGCAGGTGCTTGTCCTGGGGGACGTGGTGGTCCTTCTCGATGCCCGAGTCGGAGATGACGCGGATGGTCATCTTGCCCTTGCGCTTGTCGGAGTGGATCTCGACGGTGCCGGAGATCTCGGCCATGGTCGCCGGGTCCTTGGGCTTGCGAGCCTCGAAGATCTCGGTGACTCGGGGGAGACCGCCGGTGATGTCGTGCGAGCCCGAGGCGCCGCGGGGCTGGCGGGCGAGCATCTGGCCGGCCTTGATGGCCTCGCCGTTCTGCACTTCGATACGCGCCTTGGCGGGGAGGTAGTGGAAGTCGAGAATCTTGCCGTCGGCGTCCTCGATCACGATCTGCGGGTGCTTCTCGCCCTTGTGCTCGACGACGACGAGCGCCTTCTGGCCCTGGCCGGCGTCCTCCTCGCGGACGGTTTCGTTGAGCTCGACGTCCACGAAGCGGACGGTGCCGTCCTTCTCGGCGAGGATGGGGACGCGGTGGGGGTCCCAGCGGACGAGCTGGTCGCCGCGTTTCACCTGCTGGCCGTTGCGGATGAGGATTTCGGCGGCGTAGGGGACCTTGTACTTCTCGAGCTCGCGGCCCTTGGCGTCCATGATGGCGACTTCGCCGTTGCGCTTGAGGGCGGTCAGGATCATCTGACCTTCCTCGTTCTTGACCTCGACCTCGTTGCAGTCGCGGAGTTCGACGGTGCCGGGCGCGATGGCGCGGATGTCGGTCTCGACGAGCTTGGTGGTCGCGACGCCGCCGGTGTGGAAGGTACGCATCGTGAGCTGGGTGCCCGGCTCGCCGATGGATTGGGCGCCGATGATGCCGACGGCGAGGCCTTCTTCCACCAGACGGGAGGTGGACATGTCCATGCCGTAACAGAGGGCGCAGCAGCCGCGGGCGCTGTCGCAGGTGAGGGGCGAACGGACGATGACGGACTCGATGCCGAGGTCCTCGATCTTGCGGGCGGAGTCGGCGGTGATGACGTCGTTCTCGCGGACGACGGTTTCGTCTGTGACGGGGTTGATGATGGTGGAACGCGAGACGCGGCCGATGATCTGGTCGCGGAGGGGGACGTCGACTTCCTCGCCTTTGTAGAGGGCGCGCTTGGTGACGCCGAGGGTGGCGCCGCAGTCGTGTTCGTTGACGATGACGGACTGGGCGACGTCGCAGAGCTTACGGGTGAGGTAGCCGGAGTCGGCGGTCTTGAGGGCGGTGTCGGCGAGACCCTTGCGGGCGCCGTGGGTGGAGGAGAAGTACTCGAGGACGGTGAGGCCCTCGCGGAAGTTGGCGCGGATGGGGGTCTCGATGATCTCGCCGGAGGGCTTGGCCATGAGGCCGCGCATGCCGGCGAGCTGCTGGACCTGTGAGACGTTGCCGCGGGCGCCGGAGTCGCTCATCAGGTGGACAGGGTTGAGGTAGTGGACGCCCTGCTGCGAGTCGATGGGCATGTATTCGTCCGTCGCGGGGTCGCGGCGGTCGCGCTTGATGGTGTCGATGAGCTTCTTGGTGATCTCTTCGCGGCAGTGGGCCCAGATGTCGAGGAGCTGCCGGTAACGTTCGCGCTCGGTGATGATGCCTCGCTCGTAGCTCTTGCGGACGCGGTCGGCCTTCTTCTGGGCCTCGTCGATGAGGGTCTTCTTGGCCTCGGGGATTCGGAGGTCAGTGATGCCGAAGGAGATGCCGGCGAGGGTGGACCACTTGAAGCCGGTTTCCTTGAGCTTGTCGAGGAAGTCGATGGTCTTGGCGCGGCCGCAGTAGAGGTAGGTGTCGTCGATGACTCGGGCGGCGCCCTTCTTGCCGAGGGCGCAGTTGTAGAAGGGCATGCCGGGGTCGAGCGTGTCGGAGAAGATGACGCGCCCGGCGGTGGTGACGATGCGCCGGTCCTTGGGGAGCGCCTCGGGTGTGCCCTTCTGGCTCGTGACCTGGTGGGTGAAGCCGTCGAGGCGGACGACGATGGGCTGGTGGAGCGCGATCTTGCCGTGGTCGAAGGCGAGGATGACCTCGGCGCGGTCCTTGTAACGCGGGAGCGTGTTGCGGTCGGCGGGGACCTCGTTGCTGTAGGTGATGAAGTAGACGCCCAGCACGATGTCCTGGCTGGGGGAGATGATGGGGTTGCCGTTGGCGGGGGAGAAGATGTTGTGCGTGCTCATCATCAGCACGTGGGCCTCGGCCTGGGCCTCGACGGAGAGGGGGAGGTGGACGGCCATCTGGTCGCCGTCGAAGTCGGCGTTGAAGCCGGTGCAGACGAGCGGGTGGATCTTGATGGCGTTGCCCTCGACGAGGACGGGCTCGAAGGCCTGGATGCCCATTCGGTGGAGGGTGGGGGCGCGGTTGAGGAGGACGGGGTGCTGGTAGATGACCTCTTCGAGGATGTCCCACACCTCGGCGTCGCGGCGCTCGAGCATGCGCTTGGCGGACTTGATGGTGTCGGCGAGGCCGTGCTCCTTGAGCTTGCGGATGATGAAGGGCTGGAAGAGCTCGAGGGCGATTTTCTTCGGAAGGCCGCACTGGTGGAGCTTGAGCTCGGGTCCGACGACGATGACGGATCGCGCGGAGTAGTCGACGCGCTTACCCAGGAGGTTCTCGCGGAAGCGGCCCTGCTTGCCCTTGACCATGTCGGTGAGGGACTTCAGCGGGCGGTTGGATGAGCCGAGGACGGGGCGGCGGCAACGGTTGTTGTCGAAGAGCGCGTCCACGGCCTGCTGGAGCATGCGCTTCTCGTTGCGGATGATGACCTCGGGGGCGTTGAGGTCCATCAGCTTCTTGAGGCGGTTGTTGCGGTTGATGAGGCGGCGGTAGAGGTCGTTGAGGTCGCTGGTCGCGAAGTTGCCCGACTCGAGGAGCACGAGCGGGCGGAGGTCCGGCGGGATGACCGGGACGACGTCCATCACGAGCCACGCGGGGTCGTTGGGCGAGTTGCGGATCTGCTCGACGATCTTGAGGCGCTTGGCGAGGTCCTTGAGCTTCTGCTTGCTGCGGGTCTCGCGGATCGCGGCGCGGAGTTCCTCGGCGAGCTTGTGCAGGTCGAGGCGCTCGACGAGCTCACGGATCGCGTCGGCGCCCATGAGCGCGCGGAAGGCGTTGCCGTACTGGGCGACGTACTTGCGGTGGTCGTCCTCGGTGAGGAGCTGCTTTTCCTTGAGCTCGGTGTCGCCGGGGTCGACGACGACGTAGTCCTGGAAGTAGATGATCTTCTCGAGGTCGGCGGTCTTCATGGCCAGCAGGTTGCCGATGCGGCTGGGCATGGCCTTGAAGTACCAGATGTGGACGACGGGGGCGGCGAGGTTGATGTGGCCGAGGCGCTTGCGCCGGACGCGGGAATGGGTGACCTTGACGCCGCAACGGTCGCAGATGATGCCCTTGAACTTGGTGCCTTTGTACTTGCCGCAGGCGCATTCGTAGTCGCGCTCGGGGCCGAAGATGCGCTCGCAGAAGAGGCCGTCCTTTTCGGGGCGGTAGGTGCGGTAGTTGATGGTCTCGGGCTTCTTGACCTCGCCGAAGGACCAGGAGCGGATGTCGTTGGGGCTGGCGAGAGTGATTCGGACAGAGGAAAAGTCATTGACGCGGTCGTAGACGGCTTCGGTCATGGTTCGGTGCTTTCCGTGTGGGTCGGTGGGTGCGTCGATGGGTCGGTGCGGGGCGCCGGGCGAGGGGAGCGGAGCGGGCCGCGAGGGTTACTTCTGCGGCTGCTCGGGCTGGGTGCCGGCGGGCGGGGTGGTCGGGTTGGCGGGCGGGGCCTTGTCGGGCGCCATCTGCTCGGCCTGGGTCTTGGAGACGGCCATCACTTCCTCGGTGGCGAAGACGTACCACTTGCCGTCGGTGTTCTGCAGCGTGACGTCGCGCGTGTCGTTGGAGGCGAGGGTGTAGCGGCAGCGGGCGTTGCGGCCCTCTTGGGCGCTGATCGCGGCCTTGGCGCCCTGCCAAGGCTTGCTGAACGTGGCGGTGAGGAAGCCGACGACCATCTCCGCCTCGCCGCCCTTCTTCTTGGCGTCGTCGAGGAGAAGAACGAGCTCTTCGAGCTTGCCGCGGCCTTCGCAGGTCGGGTCGGTGAGCTCGGAGGCGCGCATGAAGTCGCCGGAGGCCATCGCGGCGGCGAAGAGCTTGGCGGCGCCTTCGGCGGTTTCCTGCGTCGGTTCGGCGCCCTTCGTTTCGGTCTTTGTTTCCGGCTTGGCGGTCTCGCCCTTCTTGTCGGCGGGTTGCGCGGGTGTCGTGTCGGTGGACTTCGCGGGCTTGGCCGGAGCGGGGGCGGACTCCGGCTCTTTCTTGCAGCCGGTGAGTGAGGCCAGGGCGAGAGCCGCGGTGAGTGCGATGGTGAGCTTGGACATGTTCACGGTCGAATCTCCATGACGCGGAGGCAGGGGTCTTCGCCGGTATTCGGCGCGTCCCGGTCGCGCCGCGGCGGTTGTCTGACAGTCGGACTCACAAGAGGCTGGCGGCTTCGGCTTCGGTCTTTTCCAGTGTGATGTTCATGCCGAGGCCCTTGAGTTCGTTGCAGAGCACGTCGAAGGCGACGGGCATGCCCGCCTCGAGCGTGTTGGTCCCCTTGACCATGGACTCGTAGATCTTGGTGCGGCCCTCGACGTCGTCGGACTTGACGGTGAGGAGTTCCTGGAGGATGTAGGCGGCGCCGTAGGCTTCGAGGCCCCACACTTCCATTTCGCCGAAGCGCTGACCGCCGGTGCGGGCCTTGCCGCCGAGGGGCTGCTGGGTGATGAGGGAGTAGGGACCGGTGGCGCGGGCGTGGATCTTGTCGTCGACGAGGTGGTGGAGCTTGAGGAGGTACATGTAGCCGACGGTGGTGCGCTGCTTGAAGGGCTCGCCGGTGCGGCCGTCGTGGAGCTGGACCTTGCCGCCCTTGGGCATGGGGGCCATGAGCTCGCGGGACGTCGGGAACTTGGCGTCGCGCTCGTAAGCTTCCGCCTTGGTGCGGATGTGTGCGTTGGCCTCTTCGAGGGCGTTGTGGATCTCTTCCTCGGTGGCGCCGTCGAAGACAGGGGTGACGGCGCGGAATCCGAGGACGGCGGCGGCCCAGCCGAGGTGGACCTCGAGGATCTGGCCGACGTTCATGCGGCTGGGCACGCCCAGCGGGTTGAGCAGGATGTCAACGGGGGTGCCGTCCTCGAGGAAGGGCATGTCCTCCTCGGGGACGATGCGGGCGATGACGCCCTTGTTGCCGTGGCGGCCGGCCATCTTGTCGCCGACGGAGAGGGCGCGCTTGGTGGCGACGTAGACCTTGACCATCTCGAGCACGCCCGAAGGGAGCTCGTCGCCGCGCTTCATGTGGGCGAGCTTGCGCTCCTTCTCTTTCTTGAGCGCCTGGATGCGGGGCCAGAACTGGCCGTAGAGCTTCTCGGAATCCGCGCGGGATTCCTTGGAGCCCTTGATCCACTTCAGGTCGAAGTTGGCGATCTGCTCGGTGATGACCTCGGGGATATCGCTGGCGCCGACCTTCTGACGGGTGTTGGGGTCGATGGTGTCGGTGCCGGCGGCCTCGTTGATCGCGGTGATCATCTGGCGGAAGATCGCGGCGGCCTTGGCGTCCATTTCGGCGCTGTAGGTTTCGAGGTCCTTCTTGAGCTGCTTCTTCTGGTCGTCGCTCATATGGACGCGGCGGGAGAAGCGGCGGGCGCCGATGACGATGCCCTCCTTGCCGGCGGGGACTTCGAGGGAGTCGTTCTTCACGTCTTCGCCGGCGCGGCCGAAGATCGCGTGGAGGAGCTTCTCTTCGGGGGTCAGCTCGCTCTTGCTCTTGGGCGAGACCTTGCCCACGAGGATGTCGCCCGGCTCGACACGGGCGCCGATGCGGACGACGCCGTGCTCGTCGAGGTTGCGGAGCATCTTCTCGGAGACGTTGGGGATGTCGCGGGTGAACTCCTCGCGGCCGAGCTTGGTTTCGCGGATCTCGACGTCGAAGGAGTCGATGTGGATGGAGGTGAAGACGTCGTCCTTGACGAGGCGCTCGTTGATGACGATGGCGTCTTCGAAGTTGTAACCGTCGAAGGTGTTGAAGGCGACGAGGACGTTCTTGCCGATGGCGAGCTCGCCCTCGACGGTCGAGGCGCCGTCGGCAATGACCTCGCCCTTCTTGACGCGCTGGCCCATCTCGACGCGGGGGCGCTGGTTGAGGCAGGTGCGCTCGTTGAGGCCGACGAACTTGCGGAGCACGTACTCGTCGGCGTTGTCGATGATGATGCGCTGGGCGTCGACGGCGGTGATCACGCCGGCGTTGCGGGCCTTGATCACCATGCCCGAGTTGTGGCCGACGGCTTTTTCGAGGCCGGTGGAGATGAGCGCGGGCTCGACCTTGATGAGGGGCACGGCCTGGCGCTGCATGTTCGAACCCATCAGCGCGCGGTTGGCGTCGTCGTGCTCGAGGAAGGGGATGAGCGCGGCGGAGACGCCCACGAGCTGCTTGGGCGAGATGTCGACGAAGTTGACCTCGGCGGAGCCGATTTCGGCGAGTTCGCCGTCGACGCGGGCGAGGATCGTGCCCGCCCGGAGCTTGCCCTCATGGTCGAGGGCTTCGCACGGCGCGAGGATGGCCTTCATCTCTTCGTCGGCGCGGAGGTGGACGACCTTGCCGGTGAGCTTGCCTTCCTTCACTTCGCGGTAGGCGGTGAGGAGGAAGCCGTAGTCATCGATGGAGGAGTAGATGCCGAGCGAGGCGATGAGGCCGATGTTGGTGCCTTCGGGGGTTTCGATGGGGCAGATGCGGCCGTAGTGGGAGATGTGGACGTCGCGGACCTCGAAGCCGGCGCGTTTGCGGTTCAAGCCGCCGGGGCCGAGGGCGGAGAGGCGGCGCTCGTGGATGAGCGAAGAGAGCGGGTTCGTCTGGTCGACGACCTGCGAGAGCTCGCTGCGGCCGAAGAAGAAATCAATGGCGGAGCTGATGGACTTGCTGTTGACGAGGTCGGCGATCTTGTTGAGCTCGTCGGGCTCCTTGACGCTCATGCGCTCCTGGACGGTCCGGCGGAGCTTGAGGAAACCCTTGCGCATTTCCTCGCACGCGAGCTCGTCGAGGGTGCGGAGGCGGCGGTTGCCGAGGTGGTCGATGTCGTCCACCTGCGCGACAGGGCGGCCGGTCTTGGGATCGGGGCGCTTGGAGCGGAGGTCGAGGATGTACTGGATGACGCGGAGGAAGTCCTCGGCGCGGATGAACATCTCGGACTCGGGGACGCGCAGGTCGAACTTGCGGTTGATGCGGAAGCGGCCGACCTTGCCGAGGCGGTAGCGGTTCTCGTCGAGGAACTTCTCGGCGAAGAGCTGCTTGGCCTTCTCGACCTGGGGCGGGTTGCCGGGGCGGAGACGGGTGTAGATCTTGAGGAGCGCCGCTTCGAACTCGCTGGTGGTCACCTCGCCGAACTGCTCGAGCTTCTCTTCCGAGACGGAGTTGAGGATGAGCGGGTCGGGCGGGTTGATGATGACGCGGACCTTCTTGAGGCTGCTGTTCTGGATGGCCTCGATGTTCTCGCCGATCTGGCGGCCGACGTGGACGAGCTCTTCGCCGGTCGAGAGGTCGACGATCGATTCCGCGGCCCAGTGCTCGGGCTTGAGCTTCTCGACGGTGACCTCGGTGATCTCGTAGAAGAGACTCAGCACGGCGGCGGTGCTGGCGATGGATTCGTTGAGGCAGCGCAGGAAGGTGGTCGCGGCGAGTTTCGTGGACTGGTCGATGCGCATGACCAGCACGTCTTTCTTGGTGACCTCGAGCTCGATCCAGGAGCCGCGCTCGGGGATGACGCGCGCGGAGTGGAGGGGGCGGTCGCCCTCGGCCGAGACGATGGAGAAGTCAACGCCGGGGGAGCGGTGCAGCTGGTTGACGATGACGCGCTCGGCGCCGTTGACGATGAACTCCCCGCCCCCCATCATGATGGGGATCTCGCCGAGGTAGATCTCTTCCTCGGGGATGTCGGGGTGGTTCTGGCGCTTGAGGCGCAGGCAGACGCGGAAGGGGCGGCCGTAGGTCAGCCGGAGTTCGCGGCACTCGTCGGGCGTGTAGCGAGGCTCTTCGAGCGTGTAGTACTGGTACTCGAGCGACATGGTCCCGTCGTAGCTCTCGATCGGGAAGACCTCGCGCAGGAGCGCTTCGAGGCCCATCTTCTGATCGCGTTCGTTCGAGCCTTTCGCGAGCTGCAGGTAGCGCTCGTAGGCGTCGGACTGGACGACGGTGAGATCGGGGACGCCGATGGCGTCACCAAGCTTGGAAAAACTGCGCACGTTCATCGAAGGCATCGATGTCCTCTCGGTGCTGACAGCACAACCGTTCCGGCGGTCATCAGCGGGAGCCGTTCAGTTGGCGTTTTGATGTTTCAGGGCGGCGAGCGTTGGAGGTGGGAATCCGGACCCGGGGCGTGTCAAACCGAAAAGTGTAGCGAGCATGAAAAGTTCAGGCAAATTTCCATTTGAAGGAAATAACCTAACAAATATAAAACATTCTCTAGAATGACAGAATTGAATCGGTTGGGTGTCCGGATGACACCTAGATAGGGGGGGTATAAAAACTACGGCGACGATCAGCGCTCGTGCTGTTCCCAAAGACCGCAGATATTGCCCTGGGGATCCTTGATCGCGGCGTAGGCGCCGACTCCCGGGACTTCGGTCTTGGGAAGAGCGACCTCGGCGCCGAGCCCGGTCGCCTTGGCGATGGTTTCGTCGATGCTGGTGACATCGACGTAGTTCATCCACGGTTGCTGCGGGTGGAGGCGGGACATGATGGCCCCGTTGATCCCGAGGCCCTCTCCGGTGTCGGCGAGCCAGTATTCGTGGCCGGGGATCGGGGCCTTCTCGAACTTCCAGCCGAAAAGGCCGGCGTAGAACCTGGTGAGCGCCTCGGGTTGATTGGCCGGGATTTCGAAGTGACAGATGCGGTTGTTTCCCATGGGTACCTCCTCGCGTGCCGCCCTCCGTGTGAATTGGGAGCGGCAGGATGGACGATACCGGCAAACCGGTATCCGGCACCGGGAATTATCCCGCGGGCGAGGGTTTGATCACACCTTAATAAGGAAGTACCGGCGAACGGTGTTACGCGGCTCGGGTCAGGCGGCCGCAGGCTTCCTCGATCCGCTGCATGAGCAGGTCGGGAGTGAAGGGCTTGACGAGGTAGGCGGTGACGCCGGCTTTAATGGCCTCGACGGCGGATGCCTGGTCGGTCTGCGCGGTGACGAGAATGACGGCCGCGCGGGGGAATTTTTGCCGGAAGGCGCGGATGAACTCGGCACTTCCCTCGCCGGCGAGGGAGCCGTCGACGACGGCGAGATCGGGTTCAAAGCTTTGGAGAAGACGGAGCGCGTCGGCGGCGTTGCTGCTCTCGACGATTTCCTTGCATCCGAAGGTGGCGAGAACGGTGCGCTCGATGCCGCGGATCATCTTGGAGTCATCAACGATCAACGTCTTCATCGTGCGTCCCGGGGTGATGGATCAGGCGGCGGCGCGGTTCTGGTTATTGCCGAAACGGAGCGAGGGCGCGGAGCGGATGGCGGCGTCGATATCGATCCCGCCGCAGTCGCTTGCCATGGTCCAGCGATCGTGTTGCGGGCCCGCGGCGTCGTGCGTGCGGGGCAAACCGAAGCGGACGGTCGGTCGTGACGCGGAGACGACGGCGGGGCCGAGACGGCCGCGCATGCCGGCGACGATCATCTCTGTCAGCTCGTTGACGAGGTCGATGAGATCGGCATCGGAAGGATCTTCTTCAGCGCCGGTGGCGAGGGCCCGGAGGCGGCGCGCGGTGGAGCGGGGGAATCGGATGGACACGGTCCCTTCGGTCGCGCCGGAGAGGCGGGTCTCGCTGATCAGATCGCTTTCCTCCGGCGATGTGTCGGCGGAAACTGCGTCGGCGTCGAGAGAGAACATCCGGTCGTACAACTCGGCAATGCTTTCGACGATTGCGGTCTTGACTTGATGGATCATGGGGCGTCACCTCCCGGTGCGCCGTCCTTGGCCGAATTCAGGGGCGTGGCGGGTTCGAGTTCCTGTTCCGATGCGTCGCGCTTGGTCCAGACCGAGTGTTGGCCGGAACCTTTGGCCGCGAGGAAGAGGGCGTGGTCGCTCTTGATGCTCTCGCCGTGGGCGAGGATCAGTTGGCCGTGGGCGGCGAGCCGGTCGTAGAAGAGGCCCAGGCATTCTTCGCGCGTGGGTCCATCGAAGTAGACGAGGACATGGCGGCAGAAGATGGCGTCCCACAAGCCGCCGCGGCGGGCGTGGAGGGAATCGCGGAGGTCCTGCTCCTTGAAGGAGACGAGGGCTCGCACGGCGGGGAGGATGCGGACCACGCCGTTGCGCTCGTGGATGAACCCGTCGTTGGGTTCGAGCGAGCCCGCTTGGGACGCGGGCAGTTCGTATTCGTAGGTGGCCAGCTCGGCCTGCTGGAGGGCGGCGTTGATGACGTCGGTGCCGAGGATCTCGACGTGCCAGTCGGGAAGCTCTTCGCCGAGCGCGCGGCGCACGGCGGCGGCGATGGTGTAGGTTTCCTCGCCCGTCGAGCAGCCGGCGGACCAGATTCGAAGCTGGGCGGAGTCTTGCCGGGCCGCGATGAGACGGGGCAGGAGCGTGCGCTCGAAGTAGTCGAACTGCGACACGCCACGGTAGAGGCCCGAGTCGGTGATGGCGAGGCGGGCCATGAGGTCCTCGAGCTCGGCGGCCCGGTCGGGCGCGATCGCGAGATAGCGTCTGTATTGCTCGAAGGTTTCCAGACCAATCTCTTCGAGGCGGCGGCTGATCCGCGCTTCAAGAAGATGTCGCTTCGACTCGTCCAGAAGAATACCGGTCCGCTCGTGGATGAACCGCGCGAGCGATCGGAAGTCGTCGGGAGTCATCGAGTCGTGGGTCTGGGTCATCTCCGCACCGTGGGCCGAGTGTCGCTTTCGCGCGGAACAGCCGCGGAAGGACAAGCGCCTTATCGGTGCGAAGCGGTGGTTACTTGACCTCGGCGCGGTTGCGGGAGCCCGATCTTCTGATTGTTGAGTAGGCGATGCGGCGCGGCCCCGATTCGGGGCGGTTGGCGGCGCTCGCGGAATGTCGTGAGCGCGCCGGCGAAGAAAATTCTGGAGGTGGGTTTATTCCGTCACGTCCAGAAAAACGCGCCGGAGAAACGCGCCGCGATGATTTTTACGGACGCGGCGCGCCTCGAAAAAACGGACCTCGCTTTTATCGCCACTGTTCTTTTCGGTCCCACTTCATTCGTGAATCGTGGGCGTCGATGTTATCGCCGCGGATCGGTGAGCGGACCTTCGCCCCGGCCCGTTCGTCAGGGTTACACCGGCTCTCGGACGCACGGTGGAGCCTGACGAGCGAACACATGTTTGCGGCGGGCGGCACGCCAGGCCGCGTGGAGGAGTTGAAGGTTGCCCGTCGGGCCGGCGCCCGGCGACATGAGGTTCACGGAGGAGTCACATGAGTCGGATCAATACCAACGTCGCGTCGCTCATCGCCCAGCGGGTGCTCACCCAGAACAACACCAGTCTCGTCGGAGCCCTCGAACGGCTGAGCACGGGCCTGCGGATCAACCGCGGCAAGGATGACCCCGCCGGTCTCATCGCGTCTCAAGGCCTCCGGGCCGAGAAGGCGTCGATCGGCAAGGCGATCACCAACGCCGAGCGTGCAGACCAGGTGGTGAACATCGCCGAAGGTGGTCTCGACGAGATCACCGGCCTGCTCAACGAGCTCCAGGCCCTCACGACCGAGACATCCAACACGCAGGGCCTCTCGACTGAGGAAAAGAAGGCCAACCAGCTCCAGATCGACTCGATTATCCAGACCATCGATCGCGTCGCTTCCGCGACGAGCTTCCAGGGCACCAAGCTCCTCAACGGCAACTTCGACTACACGACGACCAACGTTCACGCCAATCTGAACACGTTCACCGTCAACGGCGCCAAGCTCGGCTTCCACGACACGCTCGACGTGGACGTGGTCGTCACGGCGTCGGCGCAGTACGGCGGCTTCGTGCTCTCGCTCGGCAACAACAACATCGACCTCGCCACCCAGAACAGCCAGTTCGTCATCGAGATCGCGGGCGCCAAGGGTTCACGCGAGCTCAGCTTCGCGTCGGGCACCACGCTCAACTCGATCATCGCGGCGATCAACAGCTTCACCGACGTGACCGGCGTCGCGGCGACGATCTCCGGATCGACCGCCATCCGCCTCGAGAGCGACAAGTTCGGCTCCGACCAGTTCGTGTCGGTCCGCGTCGTGAACGACGGCGGGGTGGGCGGCAACGGCATCTACCGCTTCGAGGCTTCGAACACGGCTCTCGCTGATACCGTCGCGACGCCGACCACCTGGACGGGCGCGGCGAACAAGATCACCGACTTCGGCCAGGACGTTTCGGCGACCATCAACGGCATCGTCGCGACGACCCGCGGCACGAGCGCCCGCATCAACACCGACTTCCTCGACGTCGAAGTGGATCTCAAGTCCACCGGCACGGGCGCCAACGCCCAGACTCTCGGGGCGGTCACGGCTTTCCGGATCACCGGCGGCGGCGCCGACTTCCAGCTCGCCGGCCGCGTGGACATCGCGGGCAAGGTCAGCCTCGGCATCTCGAACGTCGCCGTCCGGAACCTCGGACGCAACGATCTGACGGTCGCGGGTACCGACGGGACCTTCTATCTGAGCGATCTCGGCTCCGGCAAGCGTCTGAATCTGGTCGACGGCGACCAGGGCGGCGCGCAGGCGGTGGTCGAGAAGGCGATCCGCGAGGTCAGCTCGCTCCGAGGCCGCCTCGGTGCCTTCCAGAAGAACACCGTGGGCGCCACGATCCGCAGTCTCAGCGTCGCGCTGGAGAACACCACCGCCGCCGAGAGCGTGATCCGCGACGCGGACTTCGCTTCCGAAACCGCCGAGCTGACTCGCTCGCAGATCCTGGTCAGCTCCGCGACGCAGATCCTGACGCTCGCCAACTCCCAGCCGCAGTCGGCTCTGCAGCTCCTCGGCTAAGGATTGACGGGACGGGCCAACGCCCGTGACATCAGAAGCAACCTCAAGGCCTCGGCGGTGAATCGCCGGGGCTTTTTCTTTCTCCGTTGAAGCGCGGCCAGCGGTTTCGTCGGCCTCCGGGACGCAGGCCGCTACATTTCCGACGTACCTGCGCTAAGCTGTAGCCATGACCGTCAGTCATTGGCGACGAACGAACTCTCTGGGCACGATCGAGTGCGACGTGGCGATCGTCGGCGCGGGGATCACGGGTATCGCGGGGGCATTGGCGGTCGAACGGCGCGGCTTGAAAGCGGTCGTCATTGAGCGGCGGGAGTTGGCGGCGGGTGCGAGCTCGCGGAACGCGGGGTTTCTGATGCGGGGGGCGGCGGAGAACTACGCCGCGGCCTCGGAGCAGTTCGGGCGCGAGAACGCGCAGTTTCTGTGGAAATGGACGGAAACGAACCTGGCGATGCTCCGGGCGGAGGGGATCGAGAAACTTTCGACGTACCAGCGCGTGCCGTCGTGCCTGCTGGCGGTGGAGAACGAGGAACTCGAGCAGTTGCGGCTCTCGGCGGAGATGCTCCGCGAGGATGGTTTTTCCGTGCGGTGGATGGATCGTGGGGAGGACGCGGCGTGGCGGCGCGGGCGGGCGCTGGGCGGGTTGGTCAACCCCGATGACGCCGCGTGCAACCCGGTGGAGTTGATGAACCATCTCGCGGGGAAGCTCTCGACGCGGATGCTCACCGGCCAGGAAGCGGTCGAGTTCGAGACCGACAAGAAAGGCGCGCGGCTCCGCATTACCGACGGTTTCGTCCGCGCCCGGCACGTTCTGTTTTGCACCAATGCGTTCGTTTCAGCGCAGATCCCGCGGCTGGCGGGGCTGATCGAGCCGAACCGGGGACAGATGCTCGCGCTCGACGCGGGTGATTTGCGCCTGGATTGCTCGTACTACATCAACCATGGTTCGGAGTACATCCGTCAGCCGGCGGTCGGCACGATCGTAGTGGGGGGGTGGCGGAAACACTTCGCGGCGGCGGAGCGGACGACGCGCGACGGGGTGTCGGACGACGTGCAGAACGGGCTTGAAAAGTTCGCGGAGGAACTTTTCGGTGAGCGCCGGCCGGTGACCGCGCGATGGAGCGGGATCATGGGGTTCTCGAAGGACGGGCTGCCGATCATCGGGCCGGTGGAGGGGTCGGGCCGGCTGTGGTACTGCGGCGGGTACACGGGGCATGGGATGTCGATGGCGTTCAAGGCGGCGCACGAGGCGGTGGGGGCGATGCTGGATGGAACGGAGCCGCCGCTGTCGATCGCGCGGTTTGGGTGAGCGTCAAGAACAGAACTTCCGTGGCACAGGCGTCCCGCCTGTGTCCGCGCTCCAACGCTTGGAACGCAGAGCAACCGGAGACGATTCCTGACCGAACCCGGCGGCCATCTCGATCGGCGCGAACATTGGGAGCGGGTGTACGCGACGAAGGCTGACGCGGAGCTGAGCTGGACGCAGCCGGAGCCGTCGCTGTCGCTCGAACTGATCCGGCAGGCAACGCCGCGTGGGCGGGTGATCGATGTGGGCGGGGGTTCGTCGCCTCTTGCGGGCCTGTTGCTGGATGAGGGGTATGACGTCGCGGTGTTGGATGTTTCTGAAGCGGCGCTGAATCGCGCGAAAGAGAAACTCGGGCCGCGGGCGGCGAGCGTTCGCTGGATCATCGCTGATGTGACCGCGGCGCCGGCGTTGGGCGAGTTCGATGTGTGGCACGACCGCGCGGTGTTTCACTTTCTGACCGAGGCGCGGGATCGTGAGCGGTATCTGGCGCTGCTCGAACGGCGTGTGCCCATCGGCGGTCACGCCGTCGTCGCGACGTTCGCGGAAGACGGGCCCGAGAAGTGCAGTGGACTGCCGGTGAGGCGGTACTCGGCGGAGCAGCTCGCCGCGGAAGTGGGGGCGGCGTTCAGGGCTGTTCGGTCGGAGCGAGAGCGGCACATGACGCCGTGGGGGAAGGAGCAATCATTTCAATATAGCCTGTTTGAACGCATCTGAGGCCCATTTGCCCGGTTGAGGTCGCGGCCCTACCATTCCCGCTCGATAATCAGGTTTTGCGGGGCGTAGCGCAGCTTGGTAGCGCGTTTGGTTCGGGACCAAAAGGTCGGAGGTTCAAATCCTCTCGCCCCGAGTGCACGGCAACCCGCCTACATGGCGGGTTGTTGTGCAAGTGGCCGAGGGGTTGAAACCTTCGACAGCGGGCGAGCGCAGCGAGAATGCGTCGGAGGTTCACGCCGAAGCGAAGCGCAGGCGCCGCGAAGCGAAATCCTCTCCCCCCGACTTCAATCACCAGATGGCCTGGGCAATTGGTCGGGGCCATCGGTGCTTATGGACAAGTTCAATCGTGTCCTGTCATCCCGACGACAGCAGACGGGTTTGAACCGCCGACCAAAGCCTCGTCTGGGCTAGTTCCGCGACTCGAACCGAGCAAGCGAGGCGACAAGGCGCTCCGCCCTTGCCTTCAGCGGCTCGCGGTCGTGCGGTCCGGGAACGGTTCGCTGCACCGTCTCCTCCAGTGCCCGAGCCTGTCGCCAGAGAACCTGGCGGCGTGCCGGGCTCTGGGTGAGGCTCTCGAGCAGTTCGAGCGTCCCGAGCAACCGAGTCAGCACTGCAACGTTGCCGGACGCGTTCTGACGAATCTGATCGAGTGATAGCTCTACCAACCCGGCAAACGTGGCCCCGCGCGTGATGACGCGGAGTTCTCCTCCGTCGTAACGCCATGGCGACTCGATCCTGCGTCCGATTAGGCGTACCAGAATCGCCGTGACATAGTCCAGCGACATCACGGCGGTCGTGGTGTCGTTGATCCCCGGCGAGAGCGCTTTGAGGGCGACATCGACAATCTGCCGGATGCCGTACGCCGCGTCCTGGTCCGTGGTGCGCTGCTGGTTGATCGCGTAGGCCGCTTCCAGACCGTCGATGACCTCGGCATCCGGTGTCGCCGCTGCGAGCACGCTTGCGATCGGCATCCCCTCGATCACGAAGTCGCCGATCGGGTGCTCCATGCGGATAACGGCCTTGCACTCGCGTGCACTCGACAAGAGCGCTTCGCCATCGACGTGCTGGATGTACCCCGTTCGCGCCGCGGGCACCGGTTTCCACGCACGCTCCGGGCCGGCGTCTGCGGCGTTCGGGCCCGCCTCGCGTTCGCCTTCGTCTCCTACACCCTCGGGAAAGAGGTGGTCCACGCGACTGATCGTCTCTGCGGCGATCCGCGCGAGGATTTGAGACGCCTGGATCAGCATCGCGATGTGGTGGATGAAGTAGATAAGAAACCCGATGCCGACGAATGCGAGCACGACGCCACCCGTGACCGCGAGCGACGGGACAAACTCGGTCGCCTCTCCCTCACGGATTGTCCGAAGCACGACCAGGCAGTACGCGAAGATGCCGACGAACACGCCCAGCACTGTCTGGTTTGTGCGGTCGGTCATGAAGTTGCGGAGCACCCGCGAGGTGTACTGGCTGGAGGCAAGCGAAAGCGCCACGAGCGTGATCGAGAAGGCAACCCCCGCCACGGTGATCATCGAACCCGCGACCGTCGCGAGCATGCCCCGGGAACCGGCGGCTCCGGCCCCGAACAGCCGGGGCCACGCATCGAAGAACCCGGGGTCGATTCTGGCATCCATCTCGATCAGGGCGATGGCGAGCGCTACGGCCATCACGACCATCGCGACGGGGACGAACCAGAGGCTCGCTCGCAGTTCCTGCCAGAGATTGAGAAGTCTGGTCATGCCTTCCTATTTCACGCGGGAGTTACAGTTGCTGCGGGATGGTACCCGGGGGCCATCCCAATCTCTCCTTCAGATGCGGCGCGGTTGCCGTCGGTCAATGCCAACTTGAAAGCACCTGGACGTGTCGCAGATCATTCGTCGACCGGGACCGAGCCTGACGTACGATGCTTCGCGGGCTGCCACGGCCAGCGGCCCTCGAGTTCAAGCTGAATCGACATGCTCAAGAACGTGCGAATCAGCACGATCAAACCCAGCACCATGACGTTGCTCAGAGTTGGCGCCACGGCCACGGTACGGATGATGTCCCCGGCGACCAGCAGTTCCAGACCGAGAAGGATCGTGCGACCGAGGTTCTGGCGATAAGCCCGGTACGCGCCGGTGGCCGGTCTGCGGGAGGCAGCAATGTACTGGAACGTGGAGATCGCGAGCCCTATGACGATCACCAGGACGCCTGCGCCGTCCACGCACATGCCGACACGCTCCACGATCAGAGAGAATGGCGCCATCGTGCTCTCCTCAATGGCCTTGGTGGCTTCGGTGACGCGCTCCGTTCACCCGCCCACGCCTCGCAATGGAATGACTCCTGGACCCGACGGCGCAGTTGCAAGGCACCACGAGCGGAAGTAGTGAACCCCGCACCTCGATCCTCATGAAGCGTGGCGCCAGGCTCATGGCCGGAGAACGGCAACGCAGCAGTCAACTTTAGTCGCGCAGCACCGTTGTCGCTCGCCATCAAGGGGACGCGGTCGGTTTATTTCACGGCTTCACGTCGAGCAAGTGCTGCAGTTCGGGCTCCCAAGCCCGGGTTTCCCCCACGAAGAGTTCAACTGGCGTACTGTCACCTCGATTGCACGAGCAACGCGCCTTCATAGGCGGGTTGTTGTGCGAGTGGCCGAAGGGTTGAGCCTTCGACAGCGGGGGAGCGCAGCGAGAACGCGTCGTCCCGGCGTGGCATGTGGAGGGCATAAGCAAACCAGCGAGGAATCATGAAGCCGAGACGGCCCGCCACCGCAGGTGGGTGCGCTTCGAACTCGTTCGAGCCGGCGAGCCCGGGTAGTGAAGGATCGAACTCATGTTGCCTACCAGCGGCTTGAGACACCCAGGAGCGCGGCGACCCGAGAGCCTGCTCCGCTTTCTCACCCCTTCTTTTCTTTCACGATCTCAATTTTCCCGTGATCATCGCAATGCCCGTTATGCGGGTGATGAAGACGACCGTCTACCAGATAGTCCACGTGATCTCCATGAGGCACGGCCTCGTGGCCGCAGTTCGGACCGTGGGTGTGACCCGTCTCGTGGCCGCCCAGAGACTTTCCTCCACTGCATGAGTCTGGGTTGGCGGGAGAAACGGCGATCTTGTGCTCCTCCACCGTGCCGTCCGGATTGGCGTGGTGCAGATGTCCATCGTGCAAATAGTCAATGTGCCCGGCGTGTTTCACCGCGGTGTGTCCGCAGTTCGGTCCGTGCTGATGCGGATGATCGGCGTGAGTCGACATGGTTTGACTCCTTTTCGATAGGCCCCAAAAGTATAAACCGGTCGGGCGATCCAATCCGTCTGGATCAATCTGATGCAGTGGATGTCTTCACCGTGAACGGCGAAGGTTAGTTGCGGACTACTGTCACCCCGATTGCACGGCAACCCGCCTGCATGGCGGGTGGCTGTGCAAGTGGACGAAGAGTTGAATCTCCCACCCGGGCACGTCTATTTGCTTTCGCGCTTGAACTCGAAGCGCCGCGGCGTGCCGCCCTTGGTGAAGCCGATCGTCGCGCTCAGGCCGCCCTCGGCCGAGAGCTCGTACACGATGCGCTTGGGATAGTCGTGGCGCGGGTTCTCGAACACGGCGCGCCGGGGGGGCGCCTCGGCGCCCAGTTCGGTGAGCACGAACTCGGTCGGCGCCGCGCCGTTGGGCTGGGCGATGTAGACCAGCCCGCCGTCGCGCTCGATGATGCGCAGGAACTCGAACGCGGACATCCTGTCGCGCGAGACCGTGCGTGACAAGGCGAGCATCGCGCCGCCCAGCGGCGGGCTCCATCGCTCCTCGATGGACGTCCTGCCCTCGGCGCCCCTCGTTCCCACCCACGCGCCGGCGAGCCACGCCACGTCACGGATCGCGGCCGGGGCCCGGGCTGGCATCGCGATGTCCTGCGGATGACGGTACAGCCCGACCGAATCGGAAAAGCGCACGATCAGTCCGTCGGGGGTGACGCGGAACTCCCTCCGGATCAGCCCTTCGGGCGCCTGACCCGGCGCGCGCACGAAGTCAACCTCGTACCTCAGCGCCCCGTCCTTCCACTCGCCGCGGTAGCGAGACATCGAGCCTTCCCTCGCCCCTGTGCCCGCGACTTCGGTGATCGAACCGTCGAGCGCGATGCGCACGTCGCGATGCCCCGAGCCGTGTCCGTTCAAGATGACCGCGCCCTCCTCGACGCCGATCGAGAACTTCGCGCTCATGGGAGGGCCCAACTGCTCGAGGGCGCGGCCCTCGGTGCGGTCCTCGACGTAGATCCACTCGCCGTCGAGCGCGCGCAAGGCGTCGTCCGGCGCCGGGCGCGCGTCGGCGGCCGACGCGGCCGAGAGCGTGGCGAGGATTCCAAGGCTTGCAAGGAGTGCGAGGGTTGTGACCAACCAGGTGCGCCGGTGCATTGCGGAGCCTCCTATCCAGTCGCGAGTCGTGCAAAACGCGCACCCGCGCTGTGGCGAACCCGGGGCGCGCTGCGGCCGCCGCTCACGTGGCTCAATATACCGGTCGGTGGCGTATTTTATCCGCGTTTCGTGGCGGTTTTCCTCTTGACCGTCTTCTTTTTCGGCCGTCGGGTGGCGCTCTTGGGCTTCGTGCCGTCCTTGCTCTCGCCATTCTTGAGCGGCTTTCCGTCCGGTCCTTTGCCCAGCCGCGCCAGCATGGCGGCGTGGTCTTCGAGGTACTTTTTCGCGGGCATGCGGCGCATCGCTTGGCCGACGACGTCGAGCGAGAGGTCTTCCAGCTTCTTGAACCGCAGGCAGCACCCGGCCCCGCTCACTTCGAGGTAGTTCTTCTTCCCAGTCGCTTTCCACGCCTTGTCGAACCACTCCCGTTCGGGCTTGTTGTGGAGCAGAAACAGCATGTACACGACCATGTCGTTCTTCTGCGACGACAGTCCCATGTACATGAGCGGGAGTTTCGGGCTGGTGTGGTGGCCGTGCGGCCAGACGCTGTGCGGCACGCAATACGCGATCACGCCGTACTGCATGCACTCCTGGAAGTCCTTACCAAGGTTGTCGAGAATGAACCTACGCACGGTCCGGATCGCCTCGCGGCGATCGGGAGGGAGCGAATCCAGGTACGCCGCGACGGTGGTGGCTTTGCTTTTCATGCTGGAGCGCCGTGTCTGGAGAAGGGGTGGGGGATCGAGCATCTCTCGCCGGGAGTTGGTCTGCGGCCCCGACCGGCCGCGCCGATCGTCCTACGCCCTCTGCGCGAGCAGCGCGTCGAGTTGCTTGTACCCGGCCTCCATTCCCTGGTCCATGCCGGAAGCGATCGCGCCGTCGCGGGCTTCCTTGGAGTCGTAGACCTGCGTGATGCGCATGGTGGTGACGCCGCCCTTCTCGGCGAACTCGTGCGTCTCCACGAGCGAACCGATCACCTGGCCGGATCCGAGCGCCATCGTCTCGGTGTGCGTCGCCCGCTCGTGCGGGACCACCTCGGTGAACACGCCCTCGAGCGTCATGAAGGGATCGGACTCTTCGTTCTTCCACGCCAGCTTCAACGCGCCGCCCGCGCGAGCTTCGCACTCGCAGCGGGTCGTGGTCCATCCCGGCGGCGGCAGCATCCAGCGGCGCATTTTGTCCGGGGTGAACATGGCTTCCCAGACCAGCCGGCGCGGGGCGTTGAACGTGCGGGTGAGGACGATGGTGGTGTCGGTGGGAGTGGAGATTTGCAGGCCGTGGGAGGCGGGGTTCATGGTGCGGTCCTTATGGCTGACAATCGGACGACTATTTATGGGTGAAACATCAGCGGCGGGGGTGGCGAGAACGAGACTGCTCCCGGGACTTCCTTTCATCTGATTTCATTTCATCCAAGAGCGAGTCCAGCGCTTCGAAGCGGGCCTCCCAGTTGCGGCGGAACTGCTCGGTCCACTGCATCGCCTCTCTGAGCGGCGCCGCGCGGAGGCGGCAGAGGTGCTGGCGCCCGGCGACGCGCCGGCGCACGAGCCGGGCCCGCTCCAGCACGCGCACGTGCTTGGTCGCGGCGGGGAAGGTCATCCGGAGGGGCGAGGCGAGCTCGCTGAGGTTGCGCTCGCCGCCGGAGAGCTGGCGGATGATCGCGCGCCGGGCGGGGTGGGCCAGGGCGTGGAAGACGAGATCCAGCCGGGGTGATCGATCTTCTACCATATGGTTTACTATACCACTTGGTTGCATGATGTCAACCGTGAAACCGCGGTTTCGCGAGCGATTCCGCTCCGGCGCGTGGGACCAGTACCTGAATTCGTACGGACTTGCGCCGAGGAACTGTGCTCCGGCGCCAGTCGGCGGGCTTGATCGTGCCGCCCGCCGGCGCGTGGATCACTCATCACCGCCGCCGAACGGGGATTGCGATTTCGGTGTGGACGATCGCCAGGTCGGTGGCGATGCGGTTGACCCGGTAGAACTCGAGACAGGGCACCCCGAGGCACTCAATGGTCCGTTCCGCGTGCAGGCGCGCAAAGATCTCGTGATAGGCGCCGGGGAGCGACGTGAGCGGGCCGACGCTGGTCGTGAATGCGAACGTCCCGCCCGGCAACCGTTGGGAACCCACGAGCTTGTCGGAACGAAACGCGTGCGGGACGCGGATGGCCGCGTCGAATCGCAGCTGCTCAGGTTTCGTGATACCCGGCGCGTCGTGTGCGATGCCCAGAGGCACATACGGCTCGGGAATGCCGCGCTGGCGTCCCCACGCGATGAGCTCGTCCCACAAGCCGATGGGCACCCGTTCGTAGGGGCCGACATGACGGATGAACGCCAGCCACATCGGCTGCAGCGTCCGCACCACCGTACGCGATAGCGACGTCTGCATCGGTGCCTCGATGTTGTGCGGCGACTCCGGCGGTGCGGCTTTGGGGAGCTTTCCGGCCGAACGAAACGCCGCGGGCGTGACGCCGAAGCGGCGGCGAAAGGCCCTGCTGAACGTTTCGTGGTTCGTGAACCCGCAGTCGAGCGCGATGTCGAGGATGTTGTCCTCGAGCAGTACCAGCCGGAGGGCGGATCGCTCGAGGCGCAGGCGCGAGGTGT
>DASZQL010000033.1:0-6237 GCA_035549675.1 Phycisphaerales bacterium
GGCCTGTCCGTCGCCGCCCGTCTGCCGCAGATCGACGTCGAACTTCCCGCGCTGGACGACATAGCCCCCGTCCAGCGAAGCACCGCCGCCCGACTGCGCCAGCGCCGAAAGAGCAATCGCGCCGGAAATCGCGCCCGCCGCCAGCAGGACAGCCACCAAAGACGCACGACGATTCATCCGATGTTCTCCTGATCGATCTCCGATTCGGCCGCGCCTTGCTGACATCGCAGCCGCGCCCGCTCCGAAGGTACATTGTCCGAATGGGCGAACCACGCACCACGCTCCCCGACCCGCGCCGCACGCCCCGCTACGCCGGCGTGCCGACGTTCTGCCGCTTCCCGCTGATCGAACTGGTACCGGCGAGCCAGCGCCCGGTTGACTGGGCCCTCTACGGCGTGCCCTTCGACGCCGGCGTCACCTACCGGCCCGGCGCCCGCTTCGGCCCCCGCGCGATCCGCATCGAGTCGCAGTACGTCAAGCCCTACCACCTTGCGCACGACGTCAAGATCACCGACGTTCTGAGCCTCGCCGACGCCGGTGATGCCCCGGTCCATCCCTTCGACCTCGAAGCGAACGTGAGCGAGGTCGCCAGTTGGGCCTCAGCGGTCGGCGATCCCAAGCACACGAAGCTGATGGCGGTGGGAGGGGACCATTCCATCGCGCTCGCGAACATCCGCGCGACCCATAAGCGCCGTAGCGGTGGGGGGGCAAAGCCGCTCGCGCTCATCCACTTCGATTCCCACCTCGACACCGTCGATCAGCTCAGCGGCGAGCGCTACACCCACGCCTCCCCCTTCATCCGTGCCATCGAAGAAAAACTCATCGACCCGAGCCGCATGCTCTCGATCGGCATCAAGGGCCCGCTCAACACACGCGACGATCTCGATTTCGCCCGCAAGCACGGCGTCACGCTCGTGAGCTACAACCAATGGCGCGCCGAAGGCACGAAGACCATCGACGCCTTCCTCAGCAAGCTCGGCGACGCCGAGACGTATCTCACCTTCGATATCGACTGCGTCGACCCCGCCTACGCGCCCGGCACCGGTACCCCTAGCGTGGGCGGCTTCACCTCCGCCGAGGTCCTCTCCCTCCTCCGCCACCTCGCGAAGTTCAATCCCAACCTCGTCGGGGCCGACGTCGTCGAGGTCCTCCCCGATCGCGACCACGGCGGCATCACGTCGCTCCTCGCCGCCCACGTGATGTTCGAGATCCTCGCCCTTGATGCGATGCGGCGGAAATAACTGAGCCGCCTACTCGTCATGGTGCCACGACTATTCGGCTCTGGGAATAGCCGTGCTTCCCCGTGCCGATCGCAGGCTCGCATGACTGTCCGCCAAAGCGGACAGTCCTAGCATCCGTTCAGTTCAGCACAGCCCCTCAACAAACTTCCGGATCCGCTCGAACCCCTCGCGGATATCGTCGTCTGACGACGCAAAGGTGATGCGCACGCACTTCTCGCCTCCCTGCCCAAAATCCTCCCCCGGTACGACCGCGACGTGCGCCTCATCGAGCAGCGCCATCGCGAAATCCATCGCCGCGACGATCCGCTTCCCGCCGGCGCTCGTCTTGCCGTAATGCGCCGACACATCCGGGAACAGATAAAACGCCCCCGTTGGCCGCGGGCACTTGAACCCCGGGATCTTCGACACGAGTGAGTACGCCAGCTCCGCGCGCCGCGCGAACGCCTGCCGCATCCGTTCGATCTCCGGTGATCCGTTCAGCATCGCCTCGCGCACCGCCGGCAAAATAAACGTCGGGATCGAAGTCGTCGATTGCCCCTGCAGCCGCCCGACCGCCTTCGCCAGCTTCAGTCCGAACTCGCCGGGGCACGCGAAGTACCCGACGCGCCACCCCGTCATCGCGTACGCCTTGGACAGCCCGTTCACCGTGACCGTCCGCTCCGCGACCTCCGGGATGCTCCCGATCGAGAGATGCTCGATCCCGCCATAAATGATCTTTTCGTACAGCTCATCGCTCACGATCATCAGGTCCGGCGCGGTCGTCCTCGCTGCTTCCGCCACTACTCCTGCGATCGCCCGCACTTCCGCCGGGGTGTACATGGTCCCGCACGGATTACTCGGCGAGTTCAGCACCAGCACCCTCGACCGCGCCGTGATCGCCCCCCTCAACTGCTCCGGCGTGATCTTGTAATCGCTCGCCCCCGTCGTCGGCACCTCCACACAGGCGGCCCCCGCCAGTTCCGCGTGCGCCTCGTAGCTGATCCATGCCGGCACTGGGATGATGACCTCGGCCGCCCGCTGCCCAGCGCCCGGCGGGTCGATGAGCGCCTCGAACACCTGGTAGAGCGAGTGCTTCCCGCCCGATGAGATCACCACGTGGTCGGGGGTGATCCCCTGAATCCCGTTCTCGCGCGCCAGCTTCTCTGCGATGACCTTCCGCGTCGCGGCATCGCCTGGGATCGGCGCGTACTTCGTTTCGCCGCGCATCAGCGAGTCGATCGCCGCGCGCTTGATCGGCTCCGGTGTGTCGAAGTCCGGCTCCCCCGCCGCGAATGAGATGACGCGTATACCCTTCGCCTTCAGCTCCGCCGCGCGGGCGCTCATCGCGAGCGTGATGGACGGCTTGAGGGCGTTGACCCGTGCCGAAAGGCGCATGGCGGGAGCGTACCGACCCCACCCGAACCGCTCCACCCGGCCTTTGAATGGGGAAACCTGCTCATTTTCGCGTTTCAACGCCGTGTTGCCCCTATCCGCCCCCGACGCTATCATGTTTCGACCCTCGCCGGTCGTTCGGCGTTCGGGTTGTGGTGCTTACTCCAACAGGATTCGAGCCGTCGGCATGCCAATCTCAGCGGAACGTCGCAAGTCCATCATCAGCGATTACAAGACCCATCCGAACGACTCGGGCTCGCCCGAGGTCCAGGTGGCCGTGCTGACCGAATCCATCAAGGAGCTCACGGAGCACCTCAAGGAACACGACCATGATTTTTCCGGTCAGCGCGGGCTGATCGGCATGGTGAACAAGCGCACCCGGCTGACGGAGTACCTCCGCCGGACGGATCGTGCGCGGTATCTCGCGTTGATCAAGCGTCTGGGCCTGCGCAAGTAACGCGGCCCGGTGTCATTCTGGTGCATGCCGGCCAGTCGGGCGACGGACGGCAGTAGGTCACGAGCAGCCGGCCCGTTCGTCCGGCCCAGCACCGCGAAGCACGTCTGCTCCTGATCTTCTGCCTCTTCAGTTCCCCGCCAAGACCGGCGAATAACGAAGGCGGTCACACCGCGCTGCATCCATGCGGGCGCGCAAGGACCAGCCTCAAGGGAACAGGCAGAAACTATGGCCTATATCAAAGTTGAACGGGAAATCGGCGGGCGGACTCTCACTCTCGAAACCGGCAAGATCGCCAAGCTCGCCAGCGGGTGCGTCATGGCGACCTACGGCGGCACGACCGTCCTCGCCGCGTGCGTCCGGGCCAAGCCCCGTCCGGGTCTCGATTTCTTCCCCCTGACCATCGACTACCGCGAGAAGCTCCCCGCCGCGGGCAAGTTCCCCGGCGGCTTCCGCAAGCGCGAGGGCGCCCCGAGCGAGCGCGAAGTCCTCACGATGCGCCTCATCGACCGCCCCATCCGCCCGCTCTTCCCCAAGGGCTTCGTCGATGAAGTCCTCATCCAGTGCTGGGTCATGAGCCACGACGGCGAGAACGACAGCGACGTTCTCGCCGGCACCGCCGCCTCCGCCGCGCTCGCGATCACCAACGCCCCCTTCGAAGGCCCCATCGCCACCGTCCGCGTCGGCCGCATCCACATGGACGAGGGCCCGCGCTACATCGTCAACCCCACCGTCACCCAGCTCGAGTACAGCGACCTCGACCTCGTTCTCTCGGGCCACAAGGACGGCGTGAACATGATCGAAGTGGGCGCCGCCGAGCTCCCCGATCAGGATGTCCTCGGCGCGATCGACTTCGGTTACGGCTACATCAAGGAGACCCTCGGTCTCATCGATGAGCTCGTCAGCAAGGTCAAGCCCATCAAGAAGATGGGCGAGCCGCGCCTCGTCCCCGCCGAGATCGCCGAGCAGGTCAAGAAGCTCGTCTACAACGACCTCGCCGCCGCCCGCCAGATCAAGGGCAAGGCCGAGCGCTCCGCGAAGGTGGACGAGCTCAAGGACGCGATGCTGAATCAGCACTTCCTCGAAGTATCCACCGGCACCTACGGCGAGTGGAAGGCCTCCGCCGACCGCCGCGCCCACGCGAGCCAGGCCTTCAACGAGCTCGAGAAGAAGATCACCCGCCAGCTCGTCATCGAGAAGGGCGTCCGCACCGACGGCCGCGCGTTCGAAGAGATCCGCCCCCTCGAGATGCAGGTCGGCGTCTTCCAGCGCACCCACGGCTCATCCATGTTCCAGCGCGGTGAGACGCAGTCCCTCGTCTCCTGCACGCTCGGCACCGGCAAGGACGAGCAGATCGTCGACGGCCTGATCCCCGAGTACTCCAAGAAGTTCTACCTCCACTACAACTTCCCGCCCTTCTGTACGGGCGAAGCCGGCCGCGTCATGGGCCCCGGCCGCCGCGAGATCGGCCACGGCGCGCTCGCCGAGCGCTCGCTCCTCGGCATCCTCCCGAGCACCGAAGAGTTCCCCTACACCGTTCGCGTGGTCAGCGACATCACCGAGTCCAACGGCTCGTCCTCGATGGCCTCTGTCTGCGGCGGGTGCCTCGCCATGATGGACGCCGGCGTCCCAATCAAGAACACCTGCGCCGGCATCTCAGTCGGCCGCTTCTCCGATGAGAACGACCAGCGCGAAGTCTTCGTCACCGACATCATCGGCGAGGAGGATTTCTTCGGCGACATGGACTTCAAGGTCTCCGGCACCCGCGAGGGCATCACCGGCATCCAGCTCGATCTCAAGGCCCGCGGCCTCACCATCGCCCAGATCGAAAGAATCTTCGCCCAGGCCAAGAAGGGCCGCCTCCAGATCATCGACCAGATGGAAGCCTGCATCCCGGCGCCCCGCCCCGAGATCAGCCCCCTCGCCCCCCGCATCCTCACCCTCCAGATCAACCCCGAGAAGATCGGCAAGCTCATCGGCCCCGGCGGCAAGACCATCCGGGCCATCCAGGAGAAGTGGGGCGTCACCATCGAGGTCGAGGACGACGGCTCCGTCTTTATCTCCGCCCCCAACACCGCCGCCATCGATGGCGCCCGCGGCGAAGTCGAAGCCCTCGCCGCCGAGATCAAGGTCGGCACCGTCTTCAACGGCAAGGTCGTGTCCCTCAAGGACTTCGGCGCGTTCGTCGAGCTCGCCCCGGGCACCGACGGCATGTGCCACATCTCGGAGCTCGCCGAGGGGTACGTGAACAAGGTCACCGATGTCGTCTCGATCGGCGACACGATCCGGGTGAAGGTCATCGCGGTGGACGACCAGGGCCGCATTAAGCTCAGCCGCAAGGCCGTACTCCGCGAGGAAGCCTCCACGTCCGGCGAGCAACCTCAGCGCAACGGCTAACTCCCGAACGAGTCTCCAGCTGAATCGTTGTGCACTGACCGGTCCTCCGGGCAGTGTTTTTTTGCCGCAAGCTGGAACCTGGAACCCGGGAGCCATCCAAGTTTCAGTTGCCTTCATACATATTTCTGGTAAGCTGGGAAAGTTCAGTTGTTGAAAATGCGTTTGCCCGCGCTCATCAGGCGGACAACCGCGCGTGGTGTTCGTGTCATGGTTCACGTGTTCGCCGGCCACGATTCCGCCGGCGTGATGGACGTGGGGAGACGCCGCGGGTCGTCTTGCCCGTTTGTTCGATGTGGGTGATCTCGGCCGTCCGGTTTGTGTCGTCCGGCGGACGGCCACGCGAGCGTGAGGCTCTGCCATGGCCGATTCGGGCAGCGAGAGTAATCTCGTCAATCTCAAAGATGTCGAAGGTCTCGTGAAGTGGTTCGATCCCAAGAAGGGGTTCGGCTTCATCGTCGGCCCTGACGGCTCAGACATCTTCGTTCACTTCACGCAGATCGAAGGCGAAGGTTTCAAGGTGCTCAAGGACGGCTCCTCCGTCCGATACGACGCCGTCAAGGGTGACAAAGGCTGGCACGCCACCCGCGTCATCCGACTCGAAACCGCCGCGACCGTCCACGTCCGTCCCCAGGGCGGCTACGCGCGATCGCCAAGGCGCTGAATCCGATGGAGCCGTCGGCGCCAGCCGACGGGTTGTTCGCCATGTGCGCGACCGTCTCCGGGCGGCTTGCTCGCGGGATTGAGCAAGCATGTCGGACGACACTAGCTGTATCG
>DASZQL010000034.1:0-1967 GCA_035549675.1 Phycisphaerales bacterium
TCGTTTTGGGAATGGCTATGTGTTGCTGGCCGGTAATCACACAATCCGTGCCACCGCAGGCATCCGGGCTTTGGCGGATGACCGCAGTGCGGGCGAGCGCAGTATTACAGTCGGCCCCAACCTGCCGCCTGTAGTGGCACAGCAGTTTCGTTGTGGAGTGCGCGTGCGAACGCCCCGGCGGTGGAGGAGTCCGGGGCGGGCGCACTGCGTCGAGAAGAGATGGTGTCCTTCGGACGGCATCCTGAGAGGGGATGTTGTCCCGTCCGCATTTCCCAAGCGATGTTCGACGCCGCTGATCACGCGCTCGAACGTTTTTTCGAATCGGACACGACGAATCGCACGAATCGGGGAGCCCAGACGTACACTGATTCAAGGAGGAGTGTCCCGGAGGCACGCCATGCCGGAACCCGACGAACTTCAACTCGTGAATAGAGCCGTCGCCGGCGACGAGGACGCCCTCACCGAGTTGCTCGAGCGCGAAGGCCCGCCGCTCCGCGAACGGATGGGCCCGAAGATCGGCGCGCCGTGGCGCTCGCAGATCGACGCCGATGATGTGATGCAGATCACCTACATGGAGGCGTTCCTGCGGATCGGCAAGTTCGTGCCGCAGGGCCCCGGCGCCTTCCGCGGCTGGCTCCAGCAGATCGCCGAGAACAACCTCCGCGACGCCATCAAGTCCCTCGAGCGCGCCAAGCGCCCCGACCCCCGCAAGCGGGTCCACGGCCCACCGGGCGAAGAGTCCTTCGTCGCGCTCGTCGAAGTGCTCGGCGCGACGACCACCACCCCCAGCCGCGTCGCGGGGCGAGGAGAAATCCAAGGCGCCATCGATCTCGCGCTCCGCCAGCTCCCCCCCGATTACGAGCGGGTCATCCGCATGTACGACCTCGAGGGTCGCCCGATCACCGAGGTCGCCCACGCGATGGGCCGCTCCGGCGGGGCCATTTTCATGCTCCGCGCCCGGGCCCACGACCGCCTTCGTGAAGTTCTCGGGTCATCCTCGAAGTTTTTCAGCCAGAATGCGTGAGGCGATGGTGAGCGTGTCGCTTGCCAGAGTAGGTTCGCGTCGCGTCCGGGCTGTCGTGTTGCGATCGGAGTCGAAAACGGCTTCTCTCACACCACCCCGCTCGACCCCGCGGGCCTCATGGGGCAGGATGACAGAGAAGGACCGATGCGTTGAGTCAGGACCAGGGACCAGCGACAGCCTCGCCCATCGATCGCGAACGCGAGATGATCGCCGCCGCGCGCCGGCAGGCGTCGCCCCGCCCTGACTCCGCCGGGCTCTCGATCGCCGCGCCGATGCCCGACGTCTTCCCGGGTTACGAAATCACCCGCGAAATCCACCGCGGCGGGCAGGGCGTCGTCTACCAGGCCATCCATAAAGCCACGACACGCAAGGTCGCCATCAAAGTCATGCGCGAAGGCCCCTTCGCCGGCGTGCGCGACAAGGCCCGCTTCGAGCGCGAGGTGGAAATCCTCGCCCAGCTCGACCATCCCAACATTGTCGGCATCCTCGACTCGGGCGAGGCGAGCGGTTCCTTCTTCTTCGTGATGGACTACATCTCCGGTCGCTCGCTCGACGCGCACATCGGCGAGACCGACCTGACCATCGACGAGTCCCTCGCCCTCTTCGCCAAGATCTGCGACGCCGTCAACGCCGCACACCTCCGCGGCGTGATCCACCGCGACCTCAAGCCCGGCAACATCCGCGTCGACGGCAGCGGCGAGCCGCACATCCTCGACTTCGGCCTCGCGAAGGTGGCCACCGGCAGCATCTCCGGCGAGTCCCACCCGCACGTCATGACCGTGACGGGCCAGTTCGTCGGCTCGCTCCCCTGGGCGTCGCCCGAGCAGGCCGCGGGAGCGGTGGGGGAGATCGACCTCCGCACCGACGTCTACTCACTCGGCGTGATCCTCTACCAGATGCTCACCGGCGGACGCTTCCCGTACCGCGTGATCGGCAACATGCG
>DASZQL010000035.1:0-4274 GCA_035549675.1 Phycisphaerales bacterium
CAAGAGCGTCTTCGAGGAATACATCGACGAGCCCGGCATCGCGCTCGCGCCCGCCCACGCCGAAGCGATCCGCAACCTCGTCCGTGACCTCACCACCGACGAAGCCGTCGCCAGGCTCTTCCCCGCCGACATCCTCGGCGAGCCGATGTCAGCGCTGCGCACCAATCCCACCGCCGTCTTCGCCGCCGATGACGCCCGCGCGAGGGTCAACGACGAAGTCGCCGCAGCCGTCGAGCGCGCCGCCAAAGCGATGCTCCCGCCCCTCTCGCTCCCACCTTCCTTCTTCGCGCGTGTGCGCGAGCGCCTCGGCACCGTCTTCTTCTATTACTTCGTCGAGATCGCCGTCAAGGAGAACGACAAGGCCGGCAAGCAGATCGGCTTCGAGAACGCCATCGAGACGTTCAAGCGCCTCTGGAGCATCGAGGGCAAGGTCGACTCGATCAAAGCCGATACCTCCTCGACCAAAGTCGTCACCGAAAAAATCTGGGCATTTCTCGAATCCCGCGGCTCGGTGATCGCCGCGACCTCAAGGCCCACTCTCTCCAACCTCCCCCCGCTCTCCTCCAACATCATCCCCCGCAAGGACATCACCACCAAAATCCACGCCGCCCTCGCGCACGGCGCCCAACCCGGCGTCGTCAAACAAGCCGCCGCCAACGCCCACGGCGGCTACGGCAAGACCGTCGCCGCTCTCCTCTACGCCCACGAGCACGCCAACTTCTACACCGGCGGCCGCTTCTTCCTCTCCATGGAAAACGCCGACTTCATCACCCAGCTCGCCTCCCTCGGCCGCCACTTCAACGTCCCCGACGACGCCAAACCCGACCACGCCGCCCTTCTCGTCAAGCAGGGCCTCGAACGCGAGCACCCCTCGCTCCTCATCCTCGACAACATCACCGGCCCCGAGCAGTGGAAGCTCATCACCGACTCGGGCCTCCTCCCCGCCCTCCCGTGTCGCGTTCTGATCACGACCCGCGCCGACTCGATCCCGCAGGCCCGCATGGTCAAGATCGGTCGGCTCAGCGATGAGGAAGCCCGCGCCATCTACGCCAACTTCTGCGACGGCGTGCGCGACGCCCCCGATGACGCCACCGCCGACGCCATCACCAACTGGCTCGAAGGCCTCGCCGTCGCCATCGCCGCCGTCGGCGCGTTCATGAAACTGACGCCCGCGCTTTCCTGGGCGAACTATTGGGAGAACCTCCAGAAACTCCGCACCGATGAGCTTCCCGACGCCGACGAGCAAATCCGCGCCGAACTCGGCATGGACACGAAGGGACTCGAAGAGCACCGCCGTACCCTCCGCGTCCTCGACGATGCGATCAACGCCCTCCCCGCCCCCGAGCGCCGCGCCGTCGAATACGCCGCGCTCCTACCCGCGGACATGGTCCCGGTCCCCTGGCTCGAATGGCTCCTCAACGCCGACGCCGCTCGCGCCACCGCTCCGGGTTCAAGCGATAACCCAGACTCCATCGCCACCCCCTCCGATTCCCCGCAGCGCGCTTCTTCTTCTCCAGGCAAGGGAGTTGCAGAGGGGCGGCACGCCTCTCTGCATCAGCAGCAACAATCTCCAAGTTCTTCAACCGCCGCCGCCAGCGACAACCAGACAACACCTGACCCCCTAGCTATCACATTCACCCGCAAGCCCGGCGATCCCACTGACCCCGCTATCGCAGCTCTCTCGCATCTCGAATCACTCGACGTGCTCCGCACGGCTGGCGAAAACGGCAAACTCCTCAGCCTCCACCGCCTCTGGCGCCAGCGCCTCAACGAACGCGCCCAAGCCACGACCAACGACCGCGCCCCCCTCTGGTCCACCATCGCAGCATGCGCCCAATCGCGCCGCGACACCATCATCGGGCGCGACGAAGAAGGCATCGAACACGGCCTTAATAAGGCCGACGTGATGACCGATGCTTCGTTGCGGTGGGAGTTAGTCTCTTTTGTTTTGCTTTCCCGTTCACTCTGGAATCCTGCTAATTCACCCCAAGCCTCACGCCCCCATGCAGCCCGTCTCGGCATCTGGCTCGCCCCGGTACTCCACCAACTTGGCCGACATGCCGAAGCCCGCAGTTGCCTAGCACCTATCGCACATCATGAGGAAACAATTGCAGCTTTCCTCGGCCCGTCGAGCCTCGCCGCTTGCTGGTGCAACTTGGGACCAATCGAGCGAGCTTTGAGTGACCTAGGTGCCGCTCGCAGATCCCTGGAACGATCGATCGAAATCCTGTCTGAGCACTATGCCGAGGATGATCCCGCCCTCGCCACGAGCTGGTCCAACCTCGCGTTAGTTCAGCAGGACCAAGGTGATCTTGCCGCAGCCCGCCACTCCATCGAACGAGCAATCGCGATCGATCTAGAACACTTCGCCCAAGATCACCCCAATCTAGCGACGCGCTGGTCCAACCTCGCGACCATCCAGCAGGGTCAAGGTAAATTGGCGGAGGCGAGACAATCGATCGAGCGGGCCATTGCAATTGAACTCAAGCACTTCCCAGGTGATCACCCCGTACTCGCCACAAGCTGGTCCAATCTCGCAGCCATACAAGCAGCCCTTGGCGAGCCCGCTTCAGCGCGGCACTCTATCGAGCGCGCTATCGCGATCCAGCACTCGCACTTTCCAGATGATCATCCAACGCTCGCTGTAAGCTGGTCCAACCTCGCGACCATACAGTGGGACTTAGGCGATTTTGTAGCCGCTCGCAGTTCCATCGAGCATGCCATCGCTATCGAACTAAAAAACTTTCCCGAGAATCATCCTAACTTGGCTGTCCGCTTATCTAATCTTGCACTGATTCAGCGTGCCCAAGGCGACCTGCTCGGAGCACGGGCTAGCATTACGCGCGCAATCGCGATCGAGCAAGCGTGCTTTTCCGAGGACCATCCCAACCTCGCAACACGCTGGTCCAATCTCGCGGCAATCCAGCAGACTCAGGGCGACCTTTCCGGTGCGCGGTCGAGCGTTGAGCGCTCGATCGCGATCGATCGAAAGCACTTTGCTGAAGACCACCCTAATTTCGCCATCCGCTACAACAATGTTGCCTACATCGACTTCGTCGCGGGCGACAAGCCCGCAGCCTGTCTCAACTTCAACAAAGCTCTCTCCATTCTCCTCAAGCACTTCGACGAAAACCATCCACACGTCAAGACTGTGCGTGCATCGATGAAGGCCGCCGGCTGCACCGAATCCCGACCGCGCCATCAAACATCGTGAACGAAGCACCGCGCAACGCAGCGGAGACTCCCAAGATTTCCATTCTCAACTCCGAAATCTGAAATCTCAAATCTGAAATCCTCTTCTCCTCTTCTCCTCTTCCTCCGCGTCCTCTGCGCCTCTGCGGTGAACGGCCTTTCTCCGCGCTCTCCGCGTCTCCGCGGTGAATCCTCAAGACCGCATCTCAAACCCCATCCGCTCCATCAGCCCGTCGAAGTGCTCGATGTTGTAGAACTCGATCACCATCTTCCCCTTCGTCCGCGTCGAGTCCGCCTTGATCCGCACGCGCGTCCCGAGGTGATCCGACAACTGCTTCTCAAGCTCTTCGATGGTGGCTGATCCCCCCACCGCTTCCAGCATCGGCGCCGGCGCGGACTTCTTCCCGATCCCTCCCATGCGCGCATTCGCCCACCGCTCGAGCTGCCGCACCGACCACTGCTGCGCCTGCGCGAGGTCCGCCGCTTCCAGCCGCATCCGCGCCGTCGGCAACCCAAGCAATACCTTCGCGTGCCCCGCGCTCAGCGCGCCCTTGTTCAAGAACTTCTGAATCTCCTCTTCCAGCTCGATCAACCGCACGAAGTTCGAGATGCTCGAGCGGTCCACCCCCGTGCGCTCCGCGATCTCCTCCTGCGTCAGCCCGAACTTCTCCGCGAGATTGTGGAACGCCCACGCCCGCTCCATCGGCCCCAGGTCCGCGCGCTGCACGTTCTCGATCACCGCCCACTCCGCGGCGGTGCGATCATCAACGTCCGCGACGATCGCCGGGATCGACTCCATCCCCAGCATCGTGCACGCGCGCCACCGCCGCTCACCCGCGATGAGCTCCCACTTCAGCCCCGCCGCGCGCGAAGCAATCTCCGCCTGGCTCCCCCCGCCCCTCCCGACCTCGCGCAGCGCGACCCCCGCATCCAACCGCCGCACCACGATCGGCTGCATCACCCCTGCGCTCTTGATCGACTCCGCCAGCTCCCTCAGCCGCTCCGGCTCCATCTCCCTCCGCGGCTGGAATCGATTCGGCATCACCTCCCCCACCCCAATCCGCATCACCCCGCCAACGCCA
>DASZQL010000036.1:0-7903 GCA_035549675.1 Phycisphaerales bacterium
TGGGGATCGGTAAGCTCGACGAGCTGAAGCTGATGTGCGAGGAACTCGGCGCGGGGGTGGTCATCTTCGACCACGAGCTCTCACCCAGCCAGATCGCCAACATCGAAGAGCACATCGGGCGCAAGGTCATCGACCGCTCGGAGCTGATCCTCGACATCTTCGCCGGCCGCGCCACCACGCACGAGGCCAAGCTCCAGGTCGAGATGGCGCAGCTCGAGTACACGTACCCGCGCCTCAAGGCGATGTGGGACCACCTCGAGCGCATCGTGGGCGTCGGGGGGATCGGCGGCATCGGCACCCGCGGTCCCGGCGAGCAGCAGCTCGAAATCGACCGTCGCCTCGTGCAGAACAAGGTCGTCCAGCTCCGCCGTGAGCTGCGCGAGATCCAGGAGCGGAAGAGCCGCGAGGTCCGCGCCCGCAATCTTGATTACTTCACCGTCGGCATCGTGGGCTACACCAATGCTGGAAAAAGCACGCTCTTCAACGCGCTGACCGCTGGCGGCGCCTTCGCCAACGATCAGCTCTTCGCGACCCTCGTCTCGCGAACACGCGAATGGAACCTGGGCGGCGGGCTGAGCGTGATGCTGTCGGACACGGTCGGGTTCGTCCGTGACCTGCCGCACAATCTCATCGCGTCGTTCAAGGCGACACTCGAAGAGGCGACGCACGCGCACCTGCTGCTCATCGTGGTCGATGTCTCCGATCCCGCGGCGGAGTTGCAGTACGACACGGTCAACTCGACGCTCGACGAGCTATTCGATGCGACGCGCGAGATGGAAGAGGACGCGGGGCGCGAATGGGAACCGCCCGAGCGGATCGTGCTGCTCAATAAGGCGGACCGGCTGGGCGACAACGCCGAGGTGCTGATCTGGAAGGGCAAGGTCCCCGGCTCGATCCCCTTCAGCGCGATCCAGGCGGGAGAAGGCGGCCTGGGGCACGAAGAACTCGCTCGGCGCGTCCGCGATCTGGTCCGCGGCGAGGTGCACGAACTCGTCCTGACATTCCCACTCAGCGAGGCCAAGGCGATCACCCGGGTCGAGCGCCAAGCCGAGGTGCTGAACCGAGAGTACGAGGACGGAGTGGTGCGTATCCACGTTCGGATCGGCGAGCGGCAACTGGCGCGGCTTCGGGCGTCGGGCGCTCGGATGACGATTTCCGAAACGAGCTTTGAGGCCTGAAATCGAGCGTCGACCTCGTCCGATTTCTCCGTCTTTCCTCGGCGTTCTCTGCGATTCCGCGGCGAGTCTTCATCCGGCTGGACATCGCGCCGGATGCCCGCAATACTGTGGGTCGTTCGCGCCACCTTAGCTCAGTTGGTAGAGCGGAGCTTTCGTAAAGCTCAGGTCGCTGGTTCAAGTCCAGTAGGTGGCTTTGCCGCTTGAAGCGCCCCGCGCCCGCACCGCCCGTGTCGGGTCGTTCCGCTCAGAACGGGTGTAGGCAGCAACCTCAACATCTCGGAAAAGGAGAGAACACCATGCCCTTCGTCACGACGAAAGACGGCACGCAGATTTATTACAAGGATTGGGGCAAGGGCCAGCCCGTCGTGTTCAGCCACGGCTGGCCGCTAACGGCTGACGCCTGGGAAGACCAGATGATCTTCCTCGCCGAGCGGGGGTTCCGGTGCATCGCGCACGACCGCCGGGGCCACGGCCGCTCCAGCCAGCCGTGGGACGGCAACGAGATGGACACGTACGCCGACGATCTCGCGACGCTCACCGCGGCGCTCGACTTGCAGAAGGCGGTGCACGTCGGCCATTCGACCGGCGGCGGCGAAGTCACCCGGTACATCGGCCGCCACGGCACGAAGCGCGTCGCCAAGGCGGTGCTCATCGGCGCCGTGCCGCCCATCATGGTGAAGACGCCGGCGAATCCAGGTGGATTGCCGCTTTCGGCCTTCGACGACCTGCGCCAGAAATCCCTCGCCGACCGTTCGCAGTTCTACATGGATCTGACCTTGCCGTTCTACGGCTACATCCGCCCCGGCGCGAACGTCTCGCAGGGCGTTCGCGATTCCTTCTGGCACCAGAGCATGATGGGCGGCCACAAGGGCCTCTACGACTGCATCAAGGCCTTCTCAGAGACCGATTTCACCGAAGATCTCAAGCGATTCGACGTTCCAACGCTGATCATCCACGGCGACGACGACCAGATCGTCCCCATCGGCGCCTCCGCGATGATCTCGTCCAAGCTCGTGCCCAACGCCGAGTTCAAGATTTACAAGGGCGCGCCGCACGGGATGTGCACAACGCTGAAGGATCGCGTCAATGAAGAGCTGCTGGTGTTCCTGAAAAAATGACCGCCCTTTGCAGGGCGGCCAGGGGTCCAATCCAGCTGTGGACGAGGGCGTCTATCGCTTCGCGCGGCGATCGCGTGCGGGGGTTTCCGTCTCGTCGCCCTCTTCGTCGCCAAGCTCGGTCGCCGGGAGCACCTCGTTCTCCGAGATCCCGGTGAGCTTGGTGTCCGCGGCTTTCTCTTCGTCGAGCGTCGCCTGGAGCAGCTTGATGATCTTCTCCTCGCCGAGCTGCTCCGCCATCGCTCGCGCGCTCCCGTACGCGGCGATCTCGTAGTGCTCGACCCGCTGGGCGGCGGCGATCAGAGCCGCGTCGATCACGGCGCCTTCGCCGTCCTCTTCGAGCACTTCCTTGCCCTCATCGACCAGCCCCTGCATGGCCTTGCAGACCTTGCCGCCGGGCTTGATTTCCAGGAGCTGCGCGACCTCCGTGAGCCTGTCCACGTGGCCTCGTGTTTCTTCGAGATGCGCTTCGAACGCGGCGCGGAGTTCCTCGCTGCTCGCCTTCTTGGCCATCTTGGGCAAGGCCTTGACGAGTTGGTTCTCCGCGTTGTAGAGGTCCTTGATCTGATCCTCGAGAAGCGATTTCAATGTGTCGAGCATGGGTTTTTTTCCTCGTTGTGTTGACGTGCGGACTGTTGAACCAAAGACGGATGCTCTGGACGAACGCGCTCTGTCGTCCAGAGCACCCGTGAATGAATCGGATTCGTAGCCGGCGAACGCGACGAGAGAGAAGATCACCGGCGGCACCCGATTCGCGTGGATCTACTTAGAGATTGGTCCGGGCCGCGCGCTCGCCGACCGGCCGGACGACCGTCTTGGGAGCGGACGATTCAGACGAAGAAGAGATGTCGGTCGCGCCGCACTCCTTGAAGATGTCCTTGGCGCGGGAAACATCGCCGGAGTCGTCCGAGTGGGCCGAGATCAGGATGTTGCCATCCTTCACCTTGCCCTCGTAGCGCTTGGCTTCGAGTTCGGGGATGCCCATGCCGATCAGCGCACCGGTGATCCCGCCGGCGGTCGCGCCGACCGCGATGCCGCCGAGCGCCGCCATGATCGGCCCCGCCGCGATGAAGGGCCCGAGACCGGGGATCGCCAGGAGACCGATGCCCGCGAGCACGCCGATCGTGCCGCCGATGACGCCGCCCGTGCTGGCGCCGACCACCGCGCCCTCGGGGGCCTTGGTGTTCTTCTCGTGCGCGAAGTCGCGGGAGCTGTTCTTATCCGGGAAGAGAACCGAGATGTCGTTGTCGCTGAAGCCGGCGACTTTCAAGCGGGAAACGATCGTTTCGGCCATGGAGAGCGAGGAAGCGATGCAGAAAACGGAGGTGGACATGGGTGACTCCTATTTGAAAGAGGGGTGGATGACCCTCGCGCCTGGAACAGCGAGGTAGTCATAAAAGTCAGTGCGTTTTCACTTCGAGCTCGTTCACGACGCGCGTCACACCGGCGACCGCTTTGGCCTTGGACTCGATGGAGTCCTTCTCGGCCTGCGAATCGACGGGGCCGCGGAGCGTCACGACGCCGGCCTCGTCGGTGATGATCTTGCAGTTCTGAGCGTTCACGGACATGCCTTTGTCGTCCATGATCGCCCGACGGATCTCGGCGGTGATCTTGGTTGCCGCGGCGCTGTTGGACTGGTCAACGGGCGTCTTGGTGCCGGAGTTCTGGTCGGCCTTGTTCCGATCGGTGTTGTCCGCCTTCGGCGGCGTGGCGGGCGTGGTGGTCGCCGGCTTGTTGTTACCCGGCTGGTCTGGACTCTTGTTACAACTGCTCGCGACGATCAGGGAAGACACCAGGAGAAGGGGGAGCGTGCGTGCGTACATCGGTACATCCATTTCTGCCGCTGGACGGCGTTGGGTAATGGAGAGGACGCGGCGTTCCTCAATGTGCGTTCCAACCCGCGTGCTCTCACTATCCCCCACGCGCGTGAGCGCGAACTAGAAGGCGGCATGAAACTTCCGTCATCGCCGCTCATACACCAAAGAATCCCGCGACCATGGCCGATCCTCTCTTTGGGCGGCCGTTCGCCGAAACCCCCCGTGCTTGACACGGTTCCACTTCTGCCCTATTCATACTCAACAGTGATCAGCACCTCCGCCATGTCCAACGCCGCCGGAACCCGCGATTTCGCGGGCATTTCGGCCGCTTCCAAATCGAGCAAAGCGAAAGTCAAAGGCACCTCGCCCGACGGCTTGGCGTTGCTCCGCGGCTGATCCCCCTTCTTCCAGCCCGTTCCCGAGCATCTTCCAAGGCCCGTCGGAATCCCCGGCGGGCCTTGTTGTTTTCAACCCTCGTCACCAGTCACCCCGAATCACGAAAAGGAGAAACCTCGTGACACCCTCAACCAGCCCGACCGTTCTGACCTGCAGCTGCCCCGAGTGCGACGGGCAACTCACGTTCCAGCGCCGCCCCCTCTGCGGCGAAGTCACCCGCTGCCCCGACTGCAGCGCCGAGCTCGAAGTGATGAACCTCGACCCGCTCCGCGTCGCGCTCGCGCCGGAGGTCAAGGAAGACTGGGGCGAGTAATCAGCCCGCGCTCACCCAATCCTTCACAGTCTTTTCCCCTCTGCGTCACTCTGCTTACCTCTGTTTTTCTCCGCGTTCGATTTCTCTTCTAATCCATTTGCCGACGGACACCCATGCGTATCGCCCTGCTCCACTCCCGCATCCGCGTCGAAGAGCGTCTCCTCATCGAGGAGCTCGAACGCCGCGGCATCGACCACGAAGTCATCGACGTCCGCGCCGTGACCTTCGATATCCACGACCCGTCACCCTGGCGCCGCTTCGACGCCGTCTTCGAGCGGTGCATCAGCCAGACGCAGGCCGTCACGGCGGTGCGTCTGCTGGAATCGTTCGGCGTGCCGTGCGTCAACCCCAGCGCGGTCATCGACGTCTGCGGCGACAAGCTGACCACCTCCCTCCGGCTCGCGTCGGCCGGGGTTCCCACGCCCCGGGTGCGCGTCGCGCTCGATGAAGCATCGGCGCTCGAAGCGGTGGAGTCGATGGGCTACCCGTGCGTGATGAAGCCCGCGACAGGCTCGTGGGGACGGTTGCTCGCGCGGATCAATGACCGCGACGCCGCGGAAGCCCTCATCGAGCACAAGGCCACGCTTGGATCCGTGCAGCACGGCGTGTTCTACGTTCAGGAATACATCGACAAGCCCGGGCGCGACATCCGCGTCTTCGTCATCGGGGGCGAGTCCATCGCCGCGATCGCGCGCTCCAGCGAGCATTGGGTCACCAACACCGCCCGAGGGGGCCGCGCCGAGGCCTTCCCAATCGCTCGTGAAGTCGGGGATCTCTGCGCCGCCGCGTCGAACGCCGTCGGCGGCGGGATCCTCGCGGTCGACCTTCTCGAAACCCGCGACGGGCGCGTGCTCGTGAACGAGATCAACCACACGATGGAGTTCCGCAACTCCATCGAGCCGACGGGCGTGGATATCCCGGGGCGCATGATCGATTTCGTCGCGAGTATCGCGGAGCGGCACCACCGCTCGCGATCGGAGGTCGAGCCCAAGCCCGCCGCACAACCCACGGGGGGAGCGCGTCGATGAACAATCAACCGGCTCCGGCACAGGGCCACCGCGTCTCCATCGTCGGCGGCTCCGGCTACGGCGGCGGCGAGGTCCTTCGGCTGCTGCTTGACCATCCGCACGTCGAAGTTGCGCAGATCACGTCGCGTCAGCGCGCCGGCGAGTTCGTCCACGCCGCGCACCCCAATCTCCGCTCGCGCACCAAGCTCCAGTTCATCCCGCCTCAGGAGCTGGAAGCCTGCGACGTCTTGTTCCTCTGCCTCCCGCACGGTGAGGCGTCGAAGGCGATCGACAGGTATTCGGCCCTCGCGCCGCGGATCATCGACCTCTCCGCCGACTTCCGCCTCCGCGACAAGGCCCGCTACCAGCAATGGTACGGCGATCCGCACCCGGCCCCCGCGTGGCTCGACCGCTTCGTCTACGGCCTCCCCGAACTCCAGCGTGAGCGTCTCCGCGGCGCCAAGCTCGTCAGCGGCGTGGGGTGTAACGCCACCGCCGTCAACCTCGCGCTCCTGCCGCTCGCCAAGCACGGCCTCATCAAGTCCGTCGTCGCCGACGTCAAGGTCGGCTCCTCCGAAGGCGGCAACGCGAACTCGCCGTCGAGCCACCACCCCGAGCGCGCGGGCATCGTCAGAAGCTTCGCGCCGACCGGCCACCGCCATCAGGCGGAAGTGATGCAGGAGCTCGCCGACCCCTTCGGAGCGTTCGACCTGCACCTCTCGATCACCAGCGTCGAACTCGTCCGCGGCGTGCTCTGCACCGCGCACGTGACGCCCACGCGCCCGCTGGAAGACAAGGAACTCTGGAAACTCTTCCGCGAGGCGTACAACAACGAGCCCTTCGTCCGCCTCGTCAAGGACCGCACCGGCCTGCACCGCTACCCCGAGCCCAAGCTCCTCGCGGGCACGAACTGGTGCGATGTCGGCTTCGAGCGTGACCCGTACTCCGACCGCATCGTCGTCCTGAGCGCCATCGACAACCTCATGAAGGGCGCCGCCGGAAGCGCCGTGCAGTGCATGAACCTCATGCTCGGTCTTGAAGAAACCACCGGCCTCACGTTTCCCGGCCTTCACCCCATCTGATCCATGAGCACCACTCAAGACATCCTCGTCGTCAAACTGGGCGGCAGCGCCGGGAACGACATCGCCGCCTTCTGCAACGACGTCGCCGAGTTCGTCCGCGCCGGCCGCAGGCTCGTCGTCGTCCACGGCGGGAGCGACTGGACCAACCGCCTCTCCGAACAACTCGGCGCGCCGCCCGAGTTCATCACCAGCCCCAGCGGCCACACGAGCCGCCGAACCGACCGGCGCACGCTCGAGATCATGCAGATGGCCTGCCGCGGCGGGCTGAACCAGGCCGTCGTCGAGAAGCTGCAAGCCGCGGGCGTCAACGCCATCGGCCTTTCGGGCATGGACGGGCGCACGTGGGTCGGCGAGCGCAAAGAGGCGGTGCGCTCGGTCGAGAACGGGCGGACGCGCATCATCCGCGACGACTTCACCGGCACGGTCGAGGATGTGAACGTCGAACTGCTTCGCACGCTCCTTGGCGCCGGGTACACGCCCGTGCTCTGCCCACCCGGCTTGAGCCGGGGAAACGAGCCGATCAACGTCGATGCCGACCGCGCCGCCGCCCGCACCGCCGCGGCGATCGGCGCGAGTGAACTCCTGCTCCTCTCGAACGTAGCGGGTCTCATGCGCGCCTTCCCCGATGAATCGACGTTGATCCCGCGCATCCAGCGCGGAGCGATCGACGAGGCGATGGGCTTCGCCGAGGGACGCATGAAGAAGAAAGTGCTCGGCGCGGGCGAAGCGCTCGAGGGCGGCGTGACCCGAGTGGTGATTGGCGATGCGCGGTCCGAGCGGCCGATCGCCGCGGCGCTGGCTGGGAAGGGAACGGTGTTTGAATGAACACGGCGGCTCATTACTCCCCCGCGTCAACAATCCATGCACGAGCCGCCGGCGCGCCGCATCGCATCGAGCCCAACCGCGACGCCGCGATCTCCCTCATCCACGACCTCGTCGCCACGCCCAGCATCAGCGGCGAGGAGCGCGCCGCCGTCGAGCTCCTCGTTTCTCGC
>DASZQL010000037.1:0-8183 GCA_035549675.1 Phycisphaerales bacterium
CGCTCGATCGTTACCAGGTTGACCTCGAACCGCCCCGAATCCCGAAGCCCCTGCGCGATCGCCCCCGCCGAGAGCAGCGACACCTCGCGCTCGGCATCAGGCCCGCCAGCGAGAACAAGCACAGTTGGAAATCCACTCGGCATGCGCATCCCGGTTCGCGTCAAGGAAAACGGAACAATATCGGCTGTCGTTCCGCTGTCTCTTTGGAGGATGGTCGAGCCCGGGATGCCATCCGCGCTCCGACTTCCGCGTTCCGCGTTTCCCTACCCCTCCCGCCGCCACACCACCACCTCGCGCTCCAGCTTGATCCCGCTGTGCTCGAGCACCCGCCGCTCAACCTCCTCCATCACCGCGATGACATCCGTCGCCGTGCACCCGGGGTGCGCGACGACAAAGTTCGCATGCTGCGTCGAGACCTCCGCGCCCCCGATGCGCAGCCCCTTGCATCCCGCCAGGTCGATCAGTTTCCCCGCCGACTGCCGCCCGCTCGCATCCGATCCCGGATTCTTGAAGCAGCACCCCGCCGAGTGCGCCGCCATCGGCTGCGAGTTCTTCTTGTACGCCATCACTTCCTTGAGCTTCTCGCGCAGCGCCGGCGGCTCCTCCGCGCTCACCTTCCGCAGCGAGAACTCCACCGCCGTCACCACCAGGTGCCCGAGCCCCGAGTGCCGGTAGGAATAATTGATCTCCTCCCGCGGCACGCGCACCCGCTCACCGAACCGTGTCAGCCCCTGCACCGCGTGCACGCAATCAGAAATCTGCCCAAACGATCCCCCAGCGTTCATCACCGCCGCGCCCCCGACCGACGCCGGAATTCCCCCGAGCGTCTCGAGCCCCGCCAACCCACGCCTCACACACTCCGTAATCAACTGCGGCAGCTTCGCGCCAGCCTGAGCGATCACCACGGCTTGCGTTTTGCGGCGTGCGGCGTGCGGCTCAGATGTCTTCCCCAATACCGCGGGCCCGGCGCCCGGTGCCGCCTCATCGAACTCAACTCCATCCATCTTCTCGAGCGACACCACCAGCCCGTCGACCCCCTCATCCGCGACGAGCAAGTTCGCACCGTCCCCAAGGATCCGCACCGGCTTGCATGCGAACGCGAGCAGCAGATCGCGAAGTTCCTCGACCGTCGCGGGCCGGGCCAGCGCATCCGCCTTCCCGCCGCAATGAAACCACGTCGCCACCGGCGCGTTGAACTCGATCAACTCGCGGAACGTGGCTGGTGTTGGAGAAGCAGGGTCGTTCATCGTTGGAGCCGTTTCAACGGGCCTGAGAGACTACGTCGGCTCATCCCGCATCATGGAACGAATCCCGCGACCAGATCCCGCCCCAACCCCACCGGTGCCACCATGCCCAGGAAAATGACCCGCGCTGCCAAGCCCAAACCTTCCGCCTCCAAATCCACCTCGCCCAAACCCGGCAAGCACCCCGAGTACGGCGTGCACCCTGGCGTCGCGATGATGATCGACTGGGTCAAGACGCTCAAAGAGAAAACCGGCCGCTCACTCCCGGAGTGGATCAAGCACATCAACGCCGACGGTCCCGCCACCGAAGAAGCCCGCCGCGACTGGCTCAAGAAGAAATACAACCTCGGCACCAACACCGCCTGGTGGCTCGCCGAGCGCAGCCTCGGCAAGGGCGGCGACGAGGACACACCCGGCGCGTACCTCAGCGCCGCCAAGCGCTACGTGGACACCATGTACGCCGGCAACAAATCCAACCTCCGCCCCCTCCACGACGCCCTCATCAAGCTCGGCTACTCGATCGCGAAGGACGTCAAGGCCTGCCCTTGTCAGACGATCGTCCCCCTCTACCGCAACCACGTCATCGCGCAGATCAAACCCGCAACACAAACCCGCATCGACCTCGGCCTCGCCCTCGGCCCGCTCATCAAAGAGGGTAAAACCAAGTTTCCCCCGCGCCTCATCGACACCGGCGGCTTCAAAAAGAAAGACCGCATCACCCACCGCTTCGTTATCGAACGCGCCGAAGACATCGACGACGAGGTGAAGTCATGGCTCAAGAAAGTCTACGACGCGGACGCGAAGGACTAGCACCCGCCATGCCCCCCACCATCACCCCAGAGCGCCCCGATACCCCCGACGCCGTGGCCCTCATCACCGAGCTCGACGATCATCTCGGCTCGCGCTACCCCGCCGAGAGCCGCCACGGCTTCAGCGTCCAGAAACTCATCCGCGACAACGTCGCATTCTTCGTCGTCCGCGTGAATGACGCCGACAACGCCGCCGCGCCCCTCGCCGTCGGCTGCGGCGGCATCATGCTCGTCCCCCGCACCCCCTCCGACATCCCCTACGCCGAAGTCAAGCGCATGTACGTCCGCCCCGCCCACCGGGGCCAGGGCCTCAGCAAACTCATGCTCCACCACCTCGCCGACCACGCCGCTGCGCACGGCTTCCGAACACTCCGCCTCGAAACCGGCATCCACCAGCTCGAAGCCATCGCCCTCTACGAACGCTTCGGTTTCCAGCGCACCGGCCCCTTCGGCCCCTACACCAACGACCCCCTCAGCCTCTACTTCGAAAAGCAGCTCTGATTGCTACCCGGCGATGCTCGGCTGTGAAGCTCAATGCGAGTTCTTCCTGTCTGTGTCCATCTGTGTGCATCTGTGGCTGCATTGTTCTTCTCCGCGCGTCTCCGCGTCTCCGCGGTGAATGCAAAAAAACAGCACGGGCCCGCGTAAGCAGGCCCGCGCTTGAATGGGCGAGAAAAAACATCGCCCTGCGTGGTGTCAGTGCGGAACGTCGAACAACTTGAGCAGCGATCCGTGCGGTTCCGAAAAAGCGGAAACCCGGATGACCCGGCTTCCCGCCCTGTTTCCCTGCGCCCGCGGCGCCCGTTCCCTCCAACGGGCGAAGCCGGCCGTCCCACGAGGCCCGACGAGCCTCAGACCTCTTTGACTGTCGAATTCGATGAGACGCGATGCAAACGGAATTCCTCCGCATTTCTCAACGAGAAAAGCACCCCGATCGGGATTTGTGCGATAACCGCCAAATGCAACGCGGCTCGTGCCACCGACCGCTCAGCGGTGCGATCAGTTCCCGCTGCGCATGAACGCGTGCGCCACCTGCCACACCGGCCCCGCCCCCATCACCACCAGCAGGTCACCGGGGCGGCACAGGTTCTGAAGCTGTTCCACGATCGCCTCGAACGGGTACAGGTGCATCGCGTGCACGCCCCGCTTCCGCAGCCGATCCACCAGATCCGCCGACGACACCTTCGTCTTTTCGATCTCGCTGTCGCGCACAAAGTAGATATGCGGCACGATCACCACGTCCGCATGGCTGAAGCTCTGCGCGAACTCATCCAAGAGGTGCCGCGTCCGCGAGTGCTGGTGCGGCTGGAACACGCAGATCAATCTCCCGCCGCGCGTCTCGGGCTTCTCAAACTCCCGCAGCGCCCGCAGCGTGCAGTCGATCTCCGTCGGGTGATGCCCGTAATCGTCGTACACCGCCACGCCCGACCCACGACCCGCCGCGGCCCCGGCCTCTGCTTGCCGCCTCACGCTCTCCGAGGAAACCGCCGCCGCCGTGCCGTGATCATGAATCAGATGCAGCCCGCGCACCCGCGTCGCGAGCCCCGCACCGCGAGGCGAAGGCAACATCGCCTTCACGCCCAGGAACTGCATCCGCCGGTCCACGCCGCGGAACGTCGCCAGCGCCGCCGAGATGAGCCTGGGGTCCGCGCCGAGCCACAGCGCGATCAGCGCCGCGAACGCCGAGTTCATCGCCATGTGCTCGCCCGGCACGTTGAACGTCCATGACAGGATCGGTTTCCCCTGCTCGCGCAGGCACACCGTCCGCGTCGGCAGGTCGCACGTGACGTGATAGTCCGCCGCGGGGTTGTACCCGATCGTCTTGACGTCGCACGCGAGCCCCGCCGTGACGTGCCGCCGGTGCGCGCCGTCGTGCGAGATCAGCAGCCTGCCTCCATCAGCCGCCGCCGCGATCTGCCGCGCGAACTGGTGGAACGACTCGATCACCGCGTCCAGCGACCCATAGATATCCAAGTGGTCCGCCTCGACACTCGTGATCGCGCCGATCGTCGGGTGGAAGTTGTGGAACGACCGGTTGAACTCGCACGCCTCCGCAACCAGGATCCCCGGCGCTCCATTCATCGGGCCTTGAGGAATCGTCGCCGCGCCAATGCGGAACCCGGCCGCCGCGGCCTGCGGCGTGCGACCTGCGGCTTGCGTGACTTGCTCCCTCTCCCCCTGGGAGAGGGCGGGGTGAGGGCTTGCTGTCTTTCTACTTTCTTTCTCCGCGCTCTCGTTCGTGCTTGAATTCCCTCCAGCCGGTTCCTCCATCAGGTGCGAGCATGTCGCCCCGACGATCACCGACGGGTCCAGCCCCGACTGAATCAAAATGTGCCCGAGCATCGCCACGGTGGACGACTTGCCGTGCGTCCCGGCGATCGCGACGCCGCTCGTCCCGATCATGCACTTCCCGAGCGCCTCGGCGTATGTCAGCACCTTGATCCCGCGGTCCGCCGCCGCGAGCACCTGCGGGTGGTCGTGCTTCACCGCCGCCGACGCGACCACCAGCTCGCACGCCTCGGGTAGCGCCGCCGCGGACTGGTCGAACCCCACCTCGAATGACTCGGCGATCAGCGCCGCCGTCGTCTCCGACTCTTCCTTGTCCGACCCGCTGACGATCGCACCCCGCGACCGAAGCAGCCGCGCCAGCCCCGACATCCCGCACCCGCCGATCCCGATCAGATACAGATGCTTCCCCGCCACATCGAACCCCTCCGACCCCGCCCCACCCGGACGGGTCGTTCCGGTCGGATCAGTCTGATTGGTTTGGCGCTGGCTCATCTCGGCTCCAACCTCATTCTTGGCGCGCACCGCCCCCGACGAATTGGCTCTGGTCATATTCCCAGAGATCGGGCAACCCCCGCCGCCCGGTCGAGAAATCGCCGCACCGGATTTTCCCAGTATTGCTGCCTTCAGCAGGGGAGTTGCAGAGGGGCGGCACGCCCCTCTGCGTCAGCAGCCAATGATCCCCCACTGCTTCGCACACCCGGTCTTCAAGAGACTCCCCACTTGTCATAATGCCCCACCTCCCGGAACCACGAATTGCCTCCGTACGTCCACAAAATCGCCGTCCTCTGCGAGCTCCGCGACGACCAGGGCCGCTACCTCCTCATCCGCCGCGCCAAGGACCCCAACCGCGGCCTCTGCTCCCCCATCGGCGGCAAGCTCGACACCACAATCGGCGAATCCCCCATCCGCTGCGCCCAGCGCGAGATCGAAGAAGAAGCCGGCATCACCCTCCCCCTCGACCGCCTCCGCCTCGTCGGCATCGTCAGCGAGCACGGCTACGACAATACCACCAACTGGCTCATGTTCTGGTACCGCGTCACCGGCCCCGTGGTTGTCCCCGAGCACACCATCAACGAAGGCGAGCTCATCTGGCGCTCATGGGACGACTTCAAATCCCTCGCCCTCCCCGAAACCGACGAGAAAGTCATCTGGCCCCTCGTCCGTGCGCATGAAAACGAAGGATCGCTCTTCAGCGTCCATATCGACTGCACGGATTGCACGCTGAAATGGACCGTCCTCGAATCCCGCCACGCCACCCCGTGATAGCCACGCCGTGCCGCAACCCGTGCCGCCGACCCGTCTTCGGGTCAGTGCTCTTTCGCTCCACGCCGCGCGATCATCATCTCGTGCCACGACTATTCCGCTCGGGGAATAGCCGTGTCCTCGCCCAAAAGGGCGCACGACTGTTGTGAGTGGCGCAGCAGCAAAGCTGCCAGCCACTCGTCACGACGGCTTTGATTTCTTTCTTCGCCCATTGGGCGAACGACCTTGGCGCACAGCCGAGTAACCGCGGCTCAGCTCACCACCCCAAGGGCTTCGGCGTCGCCAGCGACGGCTTGTCCAACAGGAACATCCGCCCGAGGTCCTCGTTGAACATGCGCCAATCCGTGTCCGCCACGATCGTCAGCTTGTTCGCGACCTCGTCCTTCGTCTGCCCCGTCGTGTCGATCTCCGGAGTCGGATTCGACCGGAACCGCGCCGCCTGGCTCTCATGAGCCGAGCAGCCAACCAGCCCGGCAAGAGCAGCAATCGAAGCAACACCCATCATCACACGGCGGCGGTTCATCATGGTCTCTCCAATCAGGGAACACATCGTTGTAGCCCCACCCGGCCAAGGCGTCAACACCCTCAACTCCCTCCCCGAAAGGCCCCAATAGAGCCGCCGGCGCCAGCCGGCGGGCCCTCCAACGTCAGATGCCCAACCGCGCCTCCAGTTCGCCCAAGCCCGATCGCATTCTGTTCGCACTTCATCGAGCACCCCACCTGATAGGATCGTGCCCGTGAACAAGCCCAGCCAGTGGCGCGATTCCTCATCCTCCTCCCCCAGCGGCCCGCCCGGGGGTGGCGGCGTCCCCAAAGACCTCGTCGCGCGCCTCACCGAATCCATCCTCTCCGAGCCGCGCACCCGCCACCTCGGCGCCACCCGCCTCCCGAGCCGCGACGCCGTCGGCGAACTCGTCGAAGTCCTCCGCGAACTCACCTTCCCCGGCTACTTCGGCCGCCGCGGCCTCACCCCCGACAACCTCCCCCTCCACGTCGAGGAGCTCCTCTCCCGCGCGATGCTCCATCTCGAAGAGCAGATCGCCAGCGTCCTCCGCTACATCCACGAGATCGAGCCCGCCGGCAACGACCGCCGCGCCCCGCTCCCCAAAACCACTTCTCCCGAAGAGGACGACAAGCTCGCGCGCGAGCTCACCCGCAAGTTCGTCCAGGACCTCCCCGAGCTGCGCCGACTCCTCGCCCTCGACGTCCAGGCCGCCTTCGATGGCGACCCCGCCGCCATGCACACCGACGAAACCATCTTCTGCTACCCCGGCGTCGACGCCGTCTTCGCCCACCGCGTCGCCAACGCCCTCTACCGCCTCGGCGTCCCGCTCCTCCCACGCTTGATTCAAGAGATGGCCCACAGCCGCACCGGCATCGACATCCACCCCGGCGCCACCATCGGCGAAAGCTTCTTCGTCGACCACGGCGGCGGCGTCACCATCGGTCAAACCACCGTCATCGGCGACCACGTCAAGATCTACCAGGGCGTCACCCTCGGCGCCAAAAGCTTCGACCGCGACCCCACCGGCAAACTCATCCGCGACGGCCGCCAACGCCACCCGACGATCGGCAACCGCGCCACGATTTACGCCAACGCCGTCATCCTGGGCGGCGACACCGTCATCGGCGAAGACTGCGTCATCGCCGGCAACGTCTTCCTCACCCACTCCGTCAAACCCGGCCATATCGTCCAGGAAAAAGAGACGGAGCTCGTTCTCAAGCCGCGCAACCTTAATCTCAACGACACCACGGCGACACGGTAAGTCATGCCGCGTGCCACTACAGGCCGCGGCTCTGGCGGACTGTAGTGTGCCTCCACTCGATCCGCGGGCGCACGCGCACCCGCCAAGGCAACGGGGATCGTACGCATGCGCCGCAACCGGCTCATCTGGCCCCTTGCCACGATCACGTTACTCCTCGCCGCGCTCTTCATCACCAGCCTGTTCCGTGTCGCGTGGATTGCTTCCAATGGCAACTCAGTCCAACTGTCTGGCGCTGCCCTCCGCATGACCGTCGCGAACTCCGCGAGCGCGACGGTCGCCCGAGTGCTCGGCCTGCACGGGTTCTACGTCGAGTGGCCCGACCCCGACCAACCGTTCCAGTTGCGGCCATTTCTTCGTTCTATCGAGGGCGTTCGACTGTGCAACGTGTCGATCGCAAAGGGTGCCACATCGATATCGGGACTTGGACCGCCGACGACCGAGTACAGCGCCTCCCTGCTCTATCCCTTTATCCTCTCTACGCTCGTCACCTCGTTCTACTTCTGGCGCGCCATCTGGCAACCCCGCCGCGCCCGCACGCTCGGCCTCTGCTCTCACTGCCGTTACGACCTCCGCGGCCTCACCTCCCCCCAATGCCCAGAATGCGGGAACCCATCCGCACCGATCGATCGCGCACCGACAACGTGAATCGAATCTGTGGTAATGATGGCCGGCCGATAGAGAGTCCAAGGAGGATCTCGTATTGCCCGCCTCGCCCCACGAAACCACCACCATCCGCCGATCGTCCATCCCGATGGGCGTCACACTAAACAGTGGAAGCGCCGGCACAACTTCCCCGCGCGCCACCTTCACCA
>DASZQL010000038.1:0-6507 GCA_035549675.1 Phycisphaerales bacterium
CCGCCGGTGATGGCGAGGTGGTCGGGCGAGGTGTATTTCTGCTTGATGAGCGCTTCCGCGGCGGCGATGAAGTCGGTGAAGGTGTTCTTCTTGTGCATGAGGCGGCCGTCTTCGTACCAGGTGCGCCCGCGTTCCGAGCCGCCGCGGATGTGGGCGATGGCGTAGACGAAGCCGCGGTCGAGGAGGGAGACGGCGTTGGAGGAGAAGGCGGGATCGAAGGAGAAGCCATAGGAGCCGTAGGCGTTGAGGAGGCAGGGGTTGGTGCCGTCGCCCTTGAAGAGCTCGGTGCGGTAGACGAGCGAGACGGGGACCATCTTGCCGTCGGGCGCGGGGGCGTCGATGCGCTTGGTGGTGTACTTCGTGCGGTCGTAGCCGCCGAGGACGGGCTGCTCCTTGAGGAGCGTGCGCTTCTTCGTAGCCATGTCGTAGTCGAATACGGACCGCGGCGTGACGAGGGAGGTGTAGACGAAGCGGTAGAGGGGTGTGTCGAACTCCTCGTTGTCGCTTGGCCCGACGTCGTACGCGGCTTCGGGGAAGTCGATCGAGTAGTCGCTCTTGGGGTCGTCGAAGCGGCGCACGTGGATTCGCGGCAGGGCGTCCTCGCGGGTGTGGATGACGAGGTACTGGCTGAAGCAATCCACGTCCTCGATGGTCGTCGTGTCCGAGCCGGGGATGAGCACGGTCGGCGTGTTGTCGGGCGCGGAGATGGGGACGGTGATGAGCTTGAAGTTCACGGCACCGTCGTTGGTGACGATGAAGAAGCGGTCGTCGTGGTGGTCGATGGTGGACTCGACGTTTTCCTTGCGGGGGATGACGACGCGGAAGTCGCCGGTGGGCGTGTTGGCGTCGAGGAAGCGGAACTCGGTCTGCGAGTTGCTCTCGAGTTTCATCATGAGGTAGCGGTCGCTGCGGGTTTTCTCGATGCTGAGGTTGAAGCGTTCGTCCTGCTCCTCGTAGACCATCGTGTCGGACTTCGCGCTGGTGCCGAGGACGTGCCGCCAGAGACGGAAGGGGCGGCTGGCGTCGTCCTGGGTGGTGTAGAAGAAGGTCTTGTTGTCGTTGGCCCACGCGGAGGTGTAGTAGGTGTCGGGGACCTCGTCGGGGAGCCACGAGCCGTCGGCGAGGTTCTTGAAGTGCATGGTGTAGCGCTCGGCGCCGGAGGTGTCGAAGGAGACGGCGAGCATCTTGTGGTCGGGGGAGACATCGAAGGCGCCGAGGGAGAGGAACTTTACACCCATCTCGGCGGCGCGGGCGTTCTGGTCGAAGATGATCTCTTCCTTCGCTTCGAGCGAGCCTTTCTTGCGGCAGAAGATGGGGAAGGATTTCTTCTCCTCGGTGCGCGTGTAGTAGAAGTAGTCACCTTTGCGGTAGGGGACGGCGGTGTCGGTTTCCTTGATCCGCCCGAGCATCTCGGCGTAGAGCTTGTCCTGGAGCGGCTTCGTCGGCGCCATCGCCGCCTCGGTGTAGGCGTTCTCCGCCTTGAGGTAGTCGATGACGGCGGGGTTCTCTTTTTCGCGGAGCCAGAAGTAGTCGTCGGTGCGCGTGACGCCGAAGCGCTCCTCGGTCTTGGGGTGCTTCGCGGCGATGGGGGGCTTCGGCTGCTGCTCGGGGGCGCCGGAATCCGCGGCGTTCTCGGCGCCCAATGCGAGCCCCGATCCCGCGATCCCCGGCGCGATCAGCCGAGCGAGCATGAACAGGACGGGCACAACCAGCCGGCGAGGCAGGGGAGGGGGCATGGGCTTTTCTCCGGTGAAACAGGGGCGATTGCCCCGTCATGGTACCGGCCACCCGGCCATCCGCCGCACAGGCCGTGAAGGGTCGCGCGGGGGACGCGCCGGGGCCGAATAATTGTTGACACTGTGTTGCATGTACGCTACATTCCACAGATGCAACGCATTGGCATTAATGGACATCGCCCGGACGCGCTCGTGCCCGCGTCGTCGCGCGGGGCCGGTCGCTGGGTCTTCGGAGTGGCTCTCGCGGCGGCCCTGCTGATCGGCGGCCGGGCGAGCGCGCAGCACGTGGACGTGCAGGTGCAGGTCGTGGCGAACACGATCGTCACGGGCCGCATCAACTTCTCGGTGCCGCCGCCCTTCCCCATCGAGCCGAACGTGCGCGTCTTCTCCGCCGTCTTCGGCGATAGCGGCGTGGGGAGCTTCACAAGCAATCCCGGCTTCAACGCCCCCACCGGGACGATGCCGACCGGGACCATCGTCGGCTTCAACATCCTGGACGCGTTGCGGAAATGGAACGGCGCGGATTTCTCGACGATCCCGGCCGAGCGGCTCTCGATCAACCTCTCGACCACGACGCGGATGACGCCGGCGATGGCCGACCAGTTCGTCGCCGGTTTCAGCTTTGTCGCCGCGGATTCTCAGGGGAGCTTCCACCAGCACCTGAACTACTTCCTGAACCCGCCGCAGTCTTTGGGCGTCTACGCGCTGAAGCTCGAGTTGACGGCGCCGGGTTCGGGGATCGCGGGGAGCGCGCCCTTCTGGGTGGTGTTCCGCCAGGGGAACACGGCGCAGCTCATGCAGCAGCAGAGCGACGCGGTGAACTATCTGAACGCGCTGCTCGAGCCGCCGGCCTGCCCCGGCGACGCGGACGGCGATCACGCGGTCGGGATCACGGACATCGCGGTGCTGATCCAGCACTGGGGCCAGAGCGTCACGCCCGGCACGAACGGCGACCTCAACGAAGACGGCGTGGTTGGGATCGGCGACGTGGCGATCGTGATCCAGAACTGGGGCGAGGCATGCTCCTAGAGGTCACGGGTGCCGGCTTGAAAGGGCTCGGTGGTCGAGGGAAGCGACGGTGCGCGTTCACGCTGCTGGAGCTCCTGGTTGTCGTCGCGGTGATGGCGATCCTGCTCTCGGTGCTGCTGCCGGCGATCCGCTCGGCGCGCGCGTCGGGTCAGACGATCGTGTGCCTCTCGAACATGCGGCAACTCCAGGCGGCGCAGCTGCTGTACTGCAACGATCACAAGGGGCAGCTCGTCGATTACGGTCTGGGCCACGGCGTCGTCCACGATGAAGAGAGTTTGTCGTGGTACAAGGACTTGCTGCCGTATTACGACACGCCGGTGGCGGTGCGGTCGCCGGCGGACACGAGCCCGCACTGGCCGGTTTCGCAGGGCGGCGACGGCACGGCGGTGCCGGAATCGCAGGGCACGCGGTTCCGCAAGACCAGCTACGGTCTCAACGAGATGCTGACGCCCCGGCCGCCGTTTGATCCGGAGGCGGGACGCCAGTGGTTTTTCGACAAGATCGACCGGATCAAGAACCCGTCGTCGGTGATCCAGTTCGTCATCATGGCGTACGAGGGAGAGTTCTCGGGGTCCGACCATATTCACGTGTCGAACTGGTACAGCCCGTTCCTGCCGCCGGACTCGGCGGCGACGCTCGCCTCGAACATGATGCAGGTCAACGCGCACGGCGGCATGAGCGCGGTTTCGCCCGACGGGCGTTCCAACTACACCTTCCTCGACGGGCACGCGGCGACGCTGTCGTTCCGCGAGGTCTACACCGATCCCGAGCGCAACAAGTTCGACCCGAGGGTGGCGCGGTGATTCTGAACGTTATCGAGCGGCGCCGGCGCGGCCGGCTCCTGAGTTTCGAGTTCGTCTATGGAGGAGAGTGAGATGAACAAGACGGGCATGATCAGTGCGGCCTTTGCGGCGTCGGTTTTCGCGACGGCGTCCGTGTCGCTGGCGCGAGGCTTCGGCGGCGACCTCGACGATGTCTTCGTGGGGATCGAGAGCGGCAGGCTCACGACCAGCCGGATTCTCGACGACGGGATGGGCGGCTTCGGCGGGACGGAACCGTACCGCGTGTTTCCCGGCGAGTTTGGTGAAACGGGTTTCCCCGGCTTTGCCGACGATCCCGGCTATTTCAGCGACGGCGTGCTCCCCGAGGGGCTGTCGCTCGGGTTCAATATCCTCGACGCGGCGCGAGTCTGGAACGGCAGTGACTTCGACACCGTTTCGCTGAACACCGTGACGCTCGGTGTGGCGCTGGGGCTGCCGGGATTTCCGACCGCGGTCACGCCCACGACGGCGGGTGAGTTCGTCGCGGGGTTCCCCTTTGCGTTGACCAGCGAGGGCGGGTTCATGCACCAGCACCTCGAGATGCAGCTCTCCGATCCGGACGCGACCGGTGTGTACCTGCTCCAGTTCGAGCTCTACATCGCCGACCAGCGCGGCTCGACGGCGACGCTGCCCTACTGGTTCGTGATGAATAACGGTGCCGATGAAGCCGAGCACGACGCGGCCATCGCCTACGCGGAGAGCCTCGTGCCGGCGCCGGGAACGGGATTCATGTTGCTCGGCGGCCTGGTCAGCGTTCGCCGGCGCCGTCGGGCGGCGTCAGATCGGTGAGGCGCTCGACCTTCGTGCGGCCTTCGATGCTCGGCGGCGCCAGCGGCGCGTCGCCGAGCCTGGGTTCGGTGCAGGTCATGCGGATCTCGAGTTCGCCGTCGCGCGCCGTGGCCTTCATTTCACGGATGAGGCTGTGCTGGGCGTCGATGGTGAGGGTGACTTCGCACTGGTCGCCCTTGCCGCTCATGATCGCGCGAGGGGTGGCTTCGATGGCGAGGGAGCCGTCGTTCCACTTCACACCTGTGGTGTAGGGCGTGGGGTCTTTGAGTTCGGTGTCCTTGCCAAGCGTGAGCGGGATCTGCGGGATCGGGAGCGGCGGAAGGGCCTCGGCGATGGCCTTCGCGGCGTCGCCGTCTTTAATCGGCGCCTCAAAGTAGAGCGTGGGTTGTTTGGAGTTGACGGCGCGGATGGCGCTGTCGGTGTTCCACACGACGAGGTCGCCGAGCTGCATGACGAGTTTGGCGCTGCCCCCGAGGGAGGCGTCGGGGCCCGGCACGCCCCGGATCCGGGCGTCGGCGGTGCGCTTGTCGCCCTCGCGGGTCTTGACGGTGATGGTGAGGTTCTGCTCGAAGGCGGTTTCGCGATAGGAGCCCCGGAGGTCGTTGAGGATCATGCCGGAGGGGAGGGAGAGGGCGCCGGGGTCGGGGGCGGGGGTGGGTTGAGCGGCGACTGCGGCTAGCGCGGCGGGAAGTATGGCGACGCAGGCGGCGAAGATGACGATGATGGGGCGCGTGACGTGCATGAGGCCAAGTGTAATTCGATGATCAGGCCTTTATTGCCTTCCGACCCAAAGGGTCGATGGGTTGTTGCCAGGGGTCGGAGGCCGCGGGGCGGCCGAAGACCTCTGGGTTCGGTGATGTGATTCCTGCACCCCGGCGGGGGTGCGGGGGGACCGACCGACCCTGGTACTTGAGAAGCGAATCAATCGAAGACATACCGCTCGTCGAACTCGACATCGTGCGCGCGGAGGAGCGCGAGGAGCTCGCTTTTGAAGTCGCGTTCGCGGTGGTGCTCTTCCTGGCTGTCGATGTATTGCTTCACGGAAGAGACTTGTGATTTGCTGACTGAGAAGACGGCGTAGCCCTCTTGCCAGGCGAAGTGGTGGCGATCAGGGAACGTTTCGTGGACCCAGAGGGACGAGTTGCCCTTCACTCGGCGCATGAGTTCGGAGACCGCAGCATCTGTGCGCCAGCGCACGAGGAGATGGAGATGGTCGGGAGCGCCGCCGATGGCCAGGAGCGTGCCGCGCTCGCCGCGGATTGTGCCGCCGATGTAGTCGTAGAGGCGGGGTTGGAGTTGTGGGTCGATGAAAGGTTCGCGCTGCTTGGTGGAGAAGACGAAGTGGAAGAGGAGTTGTGACCAGGTGGAGGGCATGGTGAAGGGGCTCCCGCGTCCCTCCGGGACGCAGCTCTTATTGTGGCGGAAACCAGGGGTCTGCGGTCGCCTTCGGCGACCTTCGACCCCTGGCAACAGCCCTGCGGCCCTTCGGGCCGAAACGAAGCCAGGAACACAGGCACAAGCACAAGCACAGACACAAGCACAGGCACAGGCACAGGCACAAGCACAAGCACAGGCACAGGCACAGGCACAAGCACAAGCACAGGCACAGGCACAAGCACAAGCACAAGCACAAGCACAAGCACAAGCACAAGCACAGGCACAGGCACAGAGAGGGACGCTAGCTGCGTTATCGTGCTTCGTGAGACATATTTTCTCCGTGGTCGCCGTTGTGACCACGAAAGAAGCCGCGCGGAGGGTAGATTCTTTGATGAGGAGCGCGGGTCTACGCTGCACTGCCGACAAGATCCGCATTGGTTCTGAACCGCGACAGCGCGGCCAGCAATTGCTCGATCTGCTGGTGGGGATGCATGTTCATCAGGCGGCGGCGGAGGGCTGTGACGGTCTTGTATTCCGTCTCGCCCATGAGGAGGTTTTCTTTGCGCGTGCCGCTGGCTGCGAGGTTGATCGCGGGGAAGAGGCGGCGCTCGGAGATCTTGCGGTCGAGGATCAGTTCCATGTTTCCGGTGCCCTTGAACTCTTCGAAGATCACCTGATCCGCCTGCGAGCCCGTGTCGACGAGGCAGGTGGCGATCGTCGTGAGTGAACCCGCGCCGTCGGCGGGGTCGGTGTTG
>DASZQL010000039.1:0-5276 GCA_035549675.1 Phycisphaerales bacterium
GTGAACCGCGCCCGCAGCTCCAGCCGCGCCCCAGCCCCCCCACGCCCCGCGGCTCCCGCCAAATCCACCCCCTCCAGCCCCAACTCGAACCGGTAGCACCGGCTCACCCGGTCGTACCGCGCCGAGTTCTTCTCCGCATCCGCGATGCTCTCACTCCACCGCGCGAGCTGCTCTCCCGCGGCGGACTCGCCCCGGTACAACTCAAACAGCAGCGTCCCCATCCCCTTGACCCCGTCGCCCGCCTCATCGAGCAGCTCGACATACACATCGATCGCCCGCTCGCCGACGACTTTCCCATGCGCATCCACCCGCGCCGGCACCACCCGGGTCATCGGATGCAAACTCACCGCCCGCGGCTCAAACGCGCACCCCACCGCCCCGCCGCCCCACTTGCTCCCCCCACCGCCCGACTTCCCCGGCGCGCCCCCGCGCGACCCCATCCCCCCCGAGCTCCCCGCCCCCCGCGCCGACTCAGGCGACGTCGGCCCCGCCTTCGGCGCAAGATCGCACGACCCCATCACCACCAGCAACGCCACCGCGCTCACCCGCATCGTCATCGTGTTCATCACCGCAAGAGTGTAAACCCCAGCGCCATGCAGCACGCGCCAACCCCACGCGGCACGCGCAGCGCCAACGAACACGCCCACGTTCCCGCCCCCGATTCCCGTTGGGGGGACGGGGGAGGTGTCACGCGCAGCCTGACGGAGGGGGCGTGTGGCACTGGTGGCTCGACCACCAGTGTCCGAGCTCAACGTGCCATTCCGGCGCGCCGGGACTACTCCGAGAGGCACGGGCGCCTCCCGCTCGAAACCGACCGCGCCCGCTCGGTCGTCCGCAAAGACCCGTCTCGCGAGTGCGCATGCCGTTGCAGCGGCCACTTATTTCTTTCATTGATCGGCTGCTTTGCGGTACACATCGTGCAACGTGCGGCCGCGATCATCTTTCCATGCTTCCCATCCATTAACCGATATGCCGCTGATCACATCCGCAGCGCCTGATGGCGATTTGAACGCGTGATCACGCGTAAAGTGAAGACCGTCAGCTTGTCGCGTAAGCACGCCATCTCTCAGCAACTGGTCGCGCCGATAGACAGAGCTTTGACCGGATGGAAAAACCTCGGTGCGTGCAACCGAGCCATTCAGTACAACAAAACCGTCCTCGTTGTAGATGAGCTTTGCACTGAATCCGTCGCCTCGATATGCAAATACAGCAGTTTGATTCGACCCGCCAAGCAATGGATTCCCGGGCGGACGAACGACCGAAGGGGGTTGTGTTGAAACTGTTTGCAGACCGACACCAACAGGCTCGAACAGCGGGAAACCTAGCGCGCTCAGAAGCGACTCCATCGTTTCAAAGACCTCGCACACTTCCGCCCGCATGTGTTCCGGCAAGAAGGGCTCGGTCCCGGAGTTCCCATTGTCCAGCACATATCGCTCCGCCGCGCGGGTGCGCTGAATGCTCATGTACTCCAGAAGTCGGATGTGCGCCTTGGTGAAGCTCTGTGTCCGCGACACGATCGCGACAGCGGTCTGCCAGAACTCCTTTTCCGCATTGTGCTGCCGGAATCGCACCGAACAATCCTCGGCTTCGCCGATGTAAACAATCGGGCGGTCATCCGCATCGTCCTCGCGTTCGCCGATCAAGAAATACGTCCCGATCCCTGTCAACTCTTCGCGCCTGAGCGCTTCTTCCAACTTGCTTCTTGGAAACGCGACCGCCTGAACAATTCGGGTCGTGAACTCGGCAATTCGCACACCCCGGGGTTCGCCGCTCGGCAAAAATATCTGAATAGTCCGACCGGTCGCGCTCATAAGGGATTATTCACAATATCAATTGTCTTTCGCCTGTGCTGTGGAAGGTCGGCTTCCCGTACCTCGCCGGCTTCACCAGCACCCGCCTCACCCCGCCCGACAAAGCTACGGCTCCATCGGCGAAACAGTCCGGGTACAACCGCTTGTCGTCGCCCGCCCGATCCCGATAGCGCCGTCTGCGATGGTCAAACATGCTCGCCCGCACCACAGCACGCGCACCCAGCCACCACCATCATCTCCCAAAATTGCCCGCGACCGGATCGGGCGATTCGATCAAGAGCACGGCGCATCCCTATCCCGACATCAGTGCGGCGAACTTGTTGCGAACAACTCGTAACAATCGTTGTGTTGCTGAGTCCAAAACTGCGCGAAAAACTCTTTCTATCTGCCCCACCTTACCTAAACTGTAATCGTGGCCAAGCCGGTCAACATCGGCGTCCTCCTCGGCGGCCTCGGCCTCTGTGGCGCTGCATGTCTGCTGCTGCCCCCGGATTCCAATGCGCCGATCACGCTCGCCGCGCTGGCTGGCACCGGGGGCTCCAAGCTCCTACCGGGGATCACCACCAACCTCTTCGCCCGCTTCGCCGACTGGTCCCACAAAAAACTCCGCGACAAGGGCGCCGCCGCCAAAAACCACGACCTCCGCGACCTCATGGCCACCGCCATCGAGAACGTCCTCGACGAAGCCGCCAGAACCCGACACGGCGGCGACGCGGGCGTGGACCTCCTCAGGCAGTGCAGCCGCGACGTCCGCGACCGGCTCGCCAACTTTTCGGTCGACGTAAAGTACACGGGCATTTGGGAAGCCCATGTCCCCGACTACTTCAAGCCCCGCGTCGAGGAGTTCCAGTCCGTCCGCGCCCTCACCCCGGAACTCTGGCGCGATTTCCTCTGCAGCGCTGGCGACGGCGAACTCGCCGAGCCGCAGCGCCTCGCCCTCGCCGCCGCTGCGAACGCGCTCCATGAGCGCCTGCCCCGTCATCTTGTCGGCGCCTACCGCGATGCCCTCCAGCACCACCCGGCTGTCTATGTCGCCGTCCAGACCGCCATCCTTCAGGAGATGTGGGCCGCGCTGAGCCGCATCGATTCGAAAACCGACGCGTTCCGCGAGGAACTGGCCGGCGTTCGGCGGTCGATGGAACAGATCGGTGAAATCGCGCGGGAGATTCAGGAGGCGAACGCCGAGGAGTTCCGCAACTCCTTCGATGAGCTGCGCGTGCTGGGCTGGACCATCGAATGGCTGGCGCGCGAATCTCACCACCTCGCCTCGCTCCTCCTCCCGCAGATTGCGGACGACACACGCCAGATCCGTTCCGACACTTCCTGGATCAGGACCATCATGGAAAAGTATCTGCCGGCCATCGGCTTCCAGAGCGAAGCCCGGGCACGCGATCTCGAACACACCTACCGCACCCGCGAGACAGCCGAGGAAACCCCGATCTGATCGCGCCCAGCACCATACGCTGTAACAGCTATTCCCAGGTTTGCATCCATCATGAACACCACGACCCATCCCCCCAACTTCTCCCTCGGCGACAAGGAGCCCACCCGATGGGGTCATCCCAGGGGGTTGCTCGCGCTCAGCCTCATCGAAATGTGGGAACGCTTCGGCTACTACGGCGCGCGGGCGATGCTTGTGCTCTACCTCACCGCGCCGGCCACAAGTGACTCCCCGGGCCGCGGATGGTCCTACCCCGAAGCCGTGATGTTTTACGGCTGGCTCCTGGGCCTGACCTATCTTGTTCCTATCTACGGCGGTTATATCGCCGACCGCTGGATCGGGACGCACCTGTCAATCGTGATCGGCAGCCTGCTTAGCGTAGCCGGGTACGCCGCTCTGGCGATCGGCTCGGTCGGCGAATGGGGCGCGAGCGCGCTGGGGCTGTCGATCCAGGTCGGCGGGCTGACTCTCGTCGTCATCGGCACCGGACACTTCAGATCAAGTATCTCCGTGATGGTCGGCCAGTTGTACCCTCCCGGCGATACACGACGCGACGGCGGTTTCGGTCTCTTTTATATGGGTATCAATCTCGGTGCTTTCGCCGGCGTCGCCGTCTGCGGCTGGTTGGGCGAGCGCTTGGGCTGGCGCTACGGATTCGGCGCCGCCGCCTTCGCCATGTGCGTCGGGCTATTGCTGTACCTCACGGCCCGCCGACGGGTGCTGCGCGGCATCGGCCTGGTTCACGGACGCGGCGCGGCGATCGCTCTCCTGTGCCTGCTGATCGGGATCGCTCTCGCCATCGCCGCCGCGCTCGGGTTCAAGACCGGCGCGCCCACTATCCTGCTCAAGCCCATGACCGCGGGCGCCGCCTCTTCCGCCGGCATCGCAGCCCTGGCCTTGATCATCATCTTTGTGGCCACGCTCAGAAAAGGCGAGCGAGGCCGCGTGGCCTCGATATTCATCCTCATGGTTTTCCAGGTCCTCTTCTGGATGGCCTTCGAGCAGTCCGGTTCGAGCCTCAACGTGTTCATCGAGAAGCACACCGACCGTGCGCTGGGCGGCTTCATCGTGCCGACCACATGGTTCCTGGCATTGAATGCTCTTCTTGTCATCCTTCTGTCCCCGGTGTTCGCGCAGCTCTGGATGACGTTCGACCGGCGCAGCGTTCGCGCTACTCTTCCACTCAAGGCGGCAGCGGGTCTGTTTTTTCTTGGATCGGGATTTGTATGTCTCGCCGTCGCCGCCGCGAACGCTGCCGCGAGCGATAGCAAGGCCTCGATGCTCTTCATCGTCGCCGCAATCCTCGCCCACACTGTCGGTGAGCTGTGCATCGTGCCGGCGGGGTTGTCGTACGTCACCCGGACCGCCCCGGTCAGATTCATGTCGATGCTGATGGGCTGCTGGTTCTTGTCGAACTTTGTCGCCCACGTCGCTGGCGGCCAGCTCGCCTCGACCATGGACCGCATCGCAGGGGGCGAGATCACACTGCCCTGGCACTTCGGCGGCTACGCCGATTTCTTCCTGCTCTTCGCGGTGACGAGCCTCGTCGGCGCCGTCCTGGCCCTGATTCTCTCGCCGCTCATCAAGAAGCTGACCGACGGTCGCGCTTGACTCCATATTGGCATCGCCCGCGATCCTGGCACCGGCCGAAGCATTTCTCCGCGACCTTCTCAGCACCCCATCAGTTCATCTTGCCTCTCCCCTTCGCCCTCGCCATCCGTTCGCGCATGACGCGCCGCGCGGCGTATAAATGCAACACAGTTGCATCAACAAACGCGCGCCTTCCGACTTCGCCCCTTCCGCGCTCACGCCGCCCGGTTCTGTCGCGACGTGCCCCCGGCCCCGGCGCCCCCGGCCGCCCCGCCGCTCCCCGGCAGCCGCACCGTGAAACTCGTCCCCTCACCCACGCGGCTATCGACCTCAATCGTCCCCCCCGCCATCGTCACCAGCCGGTGACAGATCGCCAAGCCCAACCCGGTCCCCTTCCGCTCCCCCGGACCAACACCGCCGGCGCGCCCGCGGTC
>DASZQL010000040.1:0-1585 GCA_035549675.1 Phycisphaerales bacterium
AGCGGTTCAATGTGCAGCGGATGATTTACGGCGGGCAAGTCGACGAGCACGACTATCACAAGTCGGGGTACACGTTCGACATCCTCGAGGCGTTCCTGAAGATCCACAAGTTCAGCAGGATCACGAAGGTCCAGGAGTTCGGGTTGTTCCAGGACACCACGACGATGAAGTATCTGGGGGTGCGGATCAGTCTGAATGTCGAGGCGGTGAAGTGAGGCCTGTGGCATGCGGCTTGAGGCTCGCGGTCCGTGAACGCTGACGTCGCGGAGATGTGCAACGCGTCGCGGGGGTCGAAAGAAATATTCCTTATCGCGAAGAGAGCGAAGAGCGCCAAGACCGCGAAGCGATGCAACGAAGCGGAAATAAGTGGGAGCAGCACCAGAAAATGTGAGGGAGGGCAGATCGCCCTTATCCCGGCGCCTTCTCGCTTTTCGATGCCCGCGAGGGAATGGAAGGTGACGAGCCGTCGTCGTTGATCTGCCAGAGAAGGCGGTCGATGGGGATGCCGCGGACGTGGAAGCGGAGCATCGCGAGGGCGAGCTTCGCGGCGCGATCGCGGACGGCGTCGCGGTCGCCGGGGAAGCGGAAGCGGCGGGAGGCGGTGTGCGATTTGCGGTTTGCGGTTTGCGGGGAAGAGGAAGCAACCGCGATGAAGACGGTGCCGACGGGTTTGGTTTCGGTGCCGCCATCGGGGCCGGCGATGCCGGTGATGGCGACGGAATGCGCGGCGGTGAAGTCTTTTGATGACGACGAGGTTGTGCGCATCGATGCGTTGGTGCGGCGTATTGTTTCTAATGTTTCGTTGCTCGACAGTCCCGCGCGGATAAGCCCCCCCACTGCCATTGCTTCGGCGACTTCTTTGCTGACGGCGCCGTGTTGTTCGATGAGTGCGGGATCGACGTTCACCGCGCTGGACTTGAAATCGTTGGAGTAGGTGACGAAGCCGCCCAGGTACGCGGCGGAAGATCCGGGGACACTGGTGATCATGGAGCCGAGCAGGCCGCCGGTGCAGGATTCGACGGTGACCAGCGCTTCGTGGCGGCGGATCAGCTCTCCGACGACTGCTGAATAGATGGTCTCGTCGCCGGCGCCGAAGATGTAGGGATCGCACGCGGCGCGGACTTGCTGTTCGAGTTCGTCGAGGATGCGTTGCGATTGCGAGGCGTCGCCGTCGTAGCGGAGGCGGCAGGAGACGACGCCTCCGGAGGCGGTGGTGCCGACGGAGGGGTTGCGGCCGCGGTGCATGAGCTCGCCGAGGCGCATGCCGATTTCGGCTTCGGGGAGACCGAGGGTGTGGAGGACGCGCGCGGCGACGACGTGACCCGGCGGCGGGCGGAGTCGCGGGGCGACATCGCGCTCGAACATGGCATGCATTTCGAGGGGGGGTCCCGGGAGGCAGAAGATGTCGGTGTCGGCGAGGCGCGCGTGAAGGCCCGGCGCGGTGCCCCTGTTGTTGGTGAGCATCGTGGCGGAGGGCGGGCGCTGGGCCTGGAGGCGCTGGAGGTCGTTCATGGCGCGGCCGCCGCGGCGGAGGAGTTGTTCGAGCCACTTGACTGTGGCGGCGTCTTCGATGAGCGATTCGCCG
>DASZQL010000041.1:0-18072 GCA_035549675.1 Phycisphaerales bacterium
GCACTGTAAAACGGACAGAACGGACTGTCGTGCAGATAGCCCGTTGCGTTTCTTGCTGCAAGCCGGAAGCTGGAAGCCGGAAGCTCTCTACACTCCGCCCGGATGACCAACGCCCCGCTGCCCTCTGTCCATCTCTTCACCGACGGCGCCTGCTCCGGCAACCCGGGGCCTGGCGGCTGGGCGTTCATCCTCCGCCACCCCGCCAGCGGCAAGGAGATCGAGCGCAGCGGCGGCGAGCGCGCCACCACCAACAACCGCATGGAGCTCACCGCCGTCATCGAGGGGCTCAAGGCCCTGAGCCGCCCCAGCCGCGTCGAGATCTGGTCCGACAGCCAGTACGTGCTCAAGGGCCTTCGCGAGTGGATGGACCAGTGGATCAAGCGCGGCTGGCGCACCGCCGACAAGAAGCCCGTCAAGAACGAAGACCTCTGGCGAACACTCGACCAACTCCGCGCCGAGCACCAGCTCGACTTCCACTGGATCCGCGGCCACAACGAGCACCCGGAAAATGAGCGGTGCGATCAACTCGCCGTGGCGGCACGGGACGCGGCGAGATAGCGTCAGGAAGGCATTGGGCACTGGGCATCAGGCATTGGCAAAAGGCGCGCGGGCGATGCGCTCCGCGACAGGTCCCGTGCCACTACAGGCGGCAGCTTTGGGCCGCCTGTAGTGTTCCGTGGAAACATCCGGGAGCGCCGGAGCACTGCAGTCACCGGCCAAGGCTCCGGTGCCTGCAGTGGCACGATAAGAAAACTGAAAACCAGCAGTTTCATCAAACGCCATCGGGAACGCGGACGGTGATGTCGCCCACGTCCGAGTTCAGGATGATCGACGGCCCGCCGTCTTTGCCGAGTTGGGCGCGGTAGCGGGAGTGCTTCTTCTCGATGTTCGACACGCTCGCCGCGCCGAACTTCGTCGAGATATCACCGGTGCCCGTCTTGCAGTCGATGCCGCCGGAGCGGTCCTGGGGGAGCGTGAGCGTGATGTCACCCACGTTCGTCCGGACCGTCAGATCATCCGCCGTGTCCGAAAGCAGCTTGAGGTCCACATCGCCGACGTTCGATGAGGCGTTGAGCTTGCCCTTGCCCGACGCGGAAATATCGCCGACATTCGTTCGCGCATCGAGGCCGCCGGTGATGTCCTTGGCGACGATGTCGCCGACATCCGCTTCCAGGGCTGCGCCGCCCTTCACGCCCTTCGCCGTGACATCGCCGACACTGATCGTGACCTTCAGTGCGGCATCCGCCGGCATCGTGATCTTCCAGTCCACCGAGTACTGCTTGCCGAAGGCGTTCTTCGGGTGCTTCGAATAGGCGAGCACCGTGCCCGGCTCCTTGTTCGAATCGACGAGGAACACCTCGATGTTCGACAGCGCCTCCTCGGCGTCCTTCTGGTTCCACCCCTGCCCGATCTTCACCACCTCCGCCGTGACCTCCGTCGCCCCCGCGCTCGCGATCACCTCGACGTCACCGACGTTCCCTTCGAGCACGAGCTTCGTCGCTGCACCGTCCACGCTCAGCGACTGCCGCTCCTCGGCCTTGTGGTCGGCGTGGCACGCCGGCACCACCGCGAGAGCCACCGCGGCGACGGCCGCCGTGCCCAGGTGCGAGAATCGGGAAAACGATTGGGTGAGAAGTTGCATCGGTTCATCCTCCGCTCGTCCCGCGGCCGCGAGACCGTTCCCAAGTTTGCCATGACCGCGGCCACCACGCCGCACGTCAGCCTCTGGTTCGGGGACGTTGATCGCCGGTTTCAACGGAGACGCATGCGGATTGCGATTCAGTCTCAGTTAGCCTATCATTCGGTCATCCGCCGGCGAATGAAAATCCGCCGGCCCTGGAGGCGCCCCGATGGTTTCGGGCCACGAAGCCGCGACTTCACCTTCCGTTGACACGACCTCAACACTCTCGCGGCTGCGCCCGGGCCAGAGCGGTGTGGTCGTCGATTCCCGCCTTTCAGAAGACGATGCCGCGGCGTTGCGGGCCATGGGTTTGCGCCCGAGCGCCCGGATTGTCCTGTGCCGGAGTGGGGAGCCGTGCATCGTTCGCGTGGATGGCGGGCTCGGGTGCACCTGCCGGATCGGGCTGGCCAAGCCGCTGGCCGATCGGGTCATTATTGAACTGTCGGATGACCAGGCTGGCGTTCGCGGCGGGACGCGGCGCGGGTCGTGATCGACGAAGTAGGCCACGAAGGTGCGCCGGCTCCGGCGGGTGTTGCCGTGCGGGAAGCTACGCCGCGCACGAGGACGCTCCGCGTGGCGCTCCTCGGCAATCCCAACACGGGCAAGACGACGCTCTTCAACCGGCTGTCCGGCTTGCGGCACAAGACGGCGAACTTTCCGGGCACCACGCAGGAAGCGCGAATCGGACGGGTGCGCGTGCACGCGGGGGTTATCCGCCTGCCCGACGGCGATGCGTGCTGCACCGAGCCGGCGCGGAGCGCCGGATCCTCCGGCGGCGAATCGTCGGCATCCGATTCCATTGAGCTCATCGACCTCCCCGGCATCTACTCCCTCGAGCTCGCGCAGACGGAATCGGAGCTTTGCAGGGCGGTGCTCGCGGGCGAGCTCGCGCCCGGGGGAACCGGGGGCAAGGTCCGCGAGCCCGACGCCGTCTGCGTCGTCGTCGATTCCACCAACCTTTCCCGAGGCCTGATGATCGCCGGCGAAGCGCTCCGGCGACGGCTCCCGACCGTCGTCGCGCTGAACATGATCGACATTGCCCATCGCTCGGGGCTGACGTTCGACCTCGCGGCACTCGAATCATCGCTCGGCTGCGCGGTCGTCGCCTGCAGCGCCCGCTCCGGCGAGGGCCTCGACGAACTGCGCACGGCACTCGCCTGCGCGCGGGTGCCGAATCACACGCCGCCGGGGAGCGAGCCCGCACTCGCGAATTGGGCCTCCGACATCCACGCCCGCGTCGCCTCCGGTGGCGAAGAGCTCGACGCCGACACGATGACCGACCGCCTCGACCGTGCCTTCACACACCCCGTGCTGGGCGCCGCGATCTTCGCGATCGTCATGGCGGGTATCTTCTGGCTCATCTTCTCCCTCGCCACGTACCCGATGGATCTGATCGACCAGGTCTTCGGCTTCCTCGGCGCCGCCGTGAAGAACGTGATGCCCGAGGGCATTCTCCGCAACTTCCTCTCCGACGGCGTCGTCGCCGGTGTCGGCGCCACCGTCATCTTCCTGCCGCAGATCTGCCTCCTCTTCTTCACCATCTCACTTCTCGAAGACACCGGGTACCTGGCCCGCGCCGCGTTCGTGATGGACCGTATCCTTCGGCCTTTCGGCCTGCCGGGCCATTCCTTCGTGCCCCTGCTCTCATCCCACGCCTGCGCGCTCCCCGGCATCATGGCCTGCCGCGCCGTCCCCGACCTTCGCCAGCGCCTCGCGACGATCCTCGTCGCGCCGTTCATGACCTGTTCTGCGCGCCTCCCGGTGTACGTGCTGGTGACGACGGTGCTCTTCAAGGACCGGCCCGGCCTCGCGGCACTCGCCTTCCTCGGCTGCTACGCCCTCGGCGCCTTCGCCGGGCTCTTCAGCGCGCTCATCGCACGGAGCACGATCCTCAAGGGCAAAGCTCGCCCGATGGCGCTCGAACTCCCCGCCTACAAACTCCCTTCACTCTGGACCGCCCTCCTCACCACCATCGACCGGGGGCTCATCTTCACCAAGAACGCGGGCACCGTCATCCTCGCCATCTGCATCGTCCTCTGGTGGCTCGGCAGCTACCCGCACGTCCCGCCGCCGGATGAATCCGTCAGGTTGCGCGGGCAGGCGGTGGTGATCCGCGCTGAATCATTGAACACAGAGGAAGACAGAGGAAAACAGAGCGAAGCGGCGGAAGGCTTGAGTATTGAGAAAAGCGGTCGAGACGAAGACGGAGCGAGTGACCTGGAAAAGGCAGGAAGCCCTCACCCTGCCCTCTCCCAGAGGGAGAGGGAGGAGAAGGCTGCGGAGCTTGAGGCCCGCGCCGATCATCTCGAGGCCTCCAACGCCAAGCGCCTGAGCTTCGCCGGACAAGCCGGACGCTTTGTCCAGCCCGTTTTCGCGCCGCTCGGTTACGACTGGCAGCTCACGATCGGCGTGCTCAGCAGTTTCGCCGCGCGCGAGGTCTTCGTCTCCACGATGGCCGTCGTCGTCACCGGGGAAGACACCACCGACGACGAGGGCATCCTCGAACAAGTCCGCGAAGCGAAGCGCGACGACGGCACGCCCATCTTCACGCCCGCCGTCTGCTGGTCCATTCTCGTCTTCTACGTCCTCGCGATGCAGTGCCTCGCCACCCTCGTCGTCACCGCCCGCGAAGCCGGCGGCGTGAAGTGGGCCCTTCTCCAGTTCGCCTGGATGAGCGGCCTCGCCTATGTCGCCGCGATGCTCACCTATCAAGGCCTGCGCCTGGCGGGCGTTCACTGATGTTTCCCGTGCATGATTGGCAGTTCTGGGCGGTCACGGCGATCTTTGTCCTCGCCGCTGGGTGGCTGCTGCGGGGCGTGTTGCCGATCCCAGTCATCCGCGAGCGTTTGCGCCGCAAGAAGCACGAGCGCCGCGCCTCACTCACCGTCGAAGGCCGGAAGCTGAACAAATAAGAATCACCACAGAGGCACAGAGACACAGAGACACAGAGGGACGGTGAGACGGTGAGACGGTGAGACGGTGAGACGGTGAGACGGTGAGACGGTGAATTGTATGAGTAGGTGCCGAGATATCGCGGCGCGCCCAGACTCTGAGCGTGCCCCGCGACTCACCACGCCCAAAGGACGAGCGCGAGCGAGCATCGAGCGTCTTTGATGCCCCATCGGGCTTGGTCCGTCTTCTCTGTCTTGCTCTGTCTTCCTCTGCGTTCAAAAAAAAAACTCGTTTCGAATCCCCTCTGCGTCCTCTGCGTCTCTGCGGTGAATGATCCGTTTGCCGCCGCCTCACCCTTCCCCGAGAATGCCCCCACCATGGCCAAATCATCCACCGCCGTCGATCCCAAAACGCTCCTCTCCTACAAGCTTTCCGACTGGGCTTGCGGGCTGAAGTACGAACACTTGAGCCCGAAAGCGATCGAGTCGGCGAAACTCTTCTGGTACGACTCCCTCGGCTGTGCCGTCGGCGGCTCACAACAGGAAGACGCCCACATCCTCATCGAGCATCACCGCGAAATGAGTGGCGTGAAGGACCATGGCGCGAAGGGCTCCGGCCCCTGCACCTGCTTCGTCACCGGCTTCAAGACCAACGTCGTCGACGCCGCGTTCCTCAACTCGCACATGGTCCGTGCGATGGACTACAACGACATCTACTGGAAGGCCGACCCCTGCCACCCCAGCGACATCATCTGCGGCCCCCTCGCCCTCTGCGAATACATGGGCAAATCCGGCAAGGACCTCATCCTCGCCACGGTCATCGCCTACGAAGTCGAGCAGCGCCTCTGCGAGTTCGGCGTGCCGGGCGTCCGCGAGTACGGCTGGCACCACGCGACGCTGACGGCCTTCGCGGCTCCCATCGCCGCGGGGCGTGTCGTGGGCCTTGACGTGATGCAGATGGTCCAGGCCATCGGCATCTCCGCGTCGCGCACGTTCACGCCCGGCGCCGTCACCGCCGGCAAGCTCACCAACATGAAGAACACCGTCGACCCCTGGGCCACGCGCATGGGCGTCGAATCCGCCCTCCTCGCCAAGCGCGGCTACAGCGGCCCCGAGCACATGTTCGACGGCAAGGAGGGCCTTTTCCACGTCTTCAGCCACGTCCACTACAAGGGCACGCCCGCCAGGTTCGATGCCGAAATGCTCCTCGACAAGCTCCCACGCGCCAGCGGCGACCACTACCGCATCCTCGACTGCGGCATGAAGAGCTTCCCCATCGAAGCCCTCAGCCACGCACCACTCACCGCCATGATGAAGATCGTCAAGGAGCACAAGGTCCGGTGGGAAGACGTTGCTGAAATTAAGGTCGAAGTCATCGCCCGCGCCGCCGACATCCTGGGCGACCCCGCGAAATACCGCCCCACCGGCAAGGAAACCGCCGACCACTCGCTCCCTTATTCGCTCGCCGTCGGCCTCATGGACGGCATGGTTACGCCCTTGCAGTTCAAGGACGAGCGCATCAAGGACCCGCGCCTCATCCCGATCATGGACAAGATCAAGGTCGTGCCGAACGACGAGTTCGAGGCTCTGTTCCCGAAGTTCCAGCCCAGCCGCGTGACCATCACGCTCAACAACGGCCAGGCCCACCAGCAGCGCGTGGACGTCCCCAAAGGCGACCCGCGCGACCCGATGACCCGCGACGAGATCAAGGTGAAGTTCGACGCCCTCGCCTCGGGCATCATCGGCCAGAAGAAGTGCGACGAGGCGGCGGGGATCATCATGGCGATGGAAAACGAGCGCGACATGTCGCGACTGATCGGGTCGCTGGTGAAGTGAAAACGTTCACCGCGGAGACGCGGAGAGCGCGGAGAAGATCGCCGTGGACGAAGGCAGGAAGTACTTTCTGCGAGTCGCGGCGATTTCGATTGTGCTCACCACTGCTATCGCGGCTTTCGTCGCATTGATGAACCCGTCATTAGCAAACCCCATCGCGGTTGCGGGCCTGGCGGGAATGGGATTCTTTGTAACCAGTTCTCTTTTCGGTTCGGTCCTCATTCCCGGACGCGCATGGGGTGCTGTATTACTCATCGGAACGCTCGCAGGCGGCGCGTGCCTCTTGTACGGACTCGCTGGGGCATCGTTCTTCCGCTCGGGATACGGACTCGGCGTATATATCTGCGGCAGCGTCTTAGCGTATCTACTCATCCGGCCAAGAGCGGCTCGCATGCGCCGCAATATCTGACCAACAGGCGAATGCCGGGGTACGCGCCTTTGAGCGTGTCCCGTCTGTCTTTCCTCCCACAACGACACAGCCTCCCATGTAGCGCCTTCTCCGGCCCGGAGGGCCGAAGGGCTGTTGCCGGGGGTCGAAGTCCCGACAAAGTCGGGACGAAGACCCCCGGTAGACGTCCACAAACTCCCGCACCCCGGAGGGGTGCAGGAAGATCAGTTCCTGACCTCAACCCGGGTGCCGGGACACGCGGCTAGGAGCGTGTCCCGCGTTGGACCACCTCCGCCCGACAGGCGCGCCGCGTTGCAATCTGTCTTCCTCTGGCCGGAAGCTGGAAGCCGGAAGCCCTTCCTCACTCCCACGTCAACCCCTCATGCAGCGTGTTCAGATTCTCGCATCCATCCATCCGAACGATCACGAGATCCTCCAGCCGCATCCCCCCCACCGTCAGCGAATAGAGTCCCGGCTCGATCGTCACCGCGTCGCCCTCGACGAGCACCGGCCCCGCCATGTCCAGCAGCGGCGGCTCCTTCAGATCAAGCCCGAGCCCGTGCCCCGTGCCGTGGACCATCGCCGTGCGCGAGGGCGGGTCCCCCGGCTTGTTCAACCCCATCGGGTAGCCGTGCTTCTCCATCACGCGGACGGATTCGAGGTGTACATGCTCGCCCGTGACACCCGCGCGCGTCGCCGCGATGCACGCCGCCTTGGCTTCCTTCACCGCCGCGTGCATCTTCCGCACCGGCTCGGGAATGTTCCCCGGCGGGCCATGCACCACCATCCGCGTGCAGTCGCCGTAGTAGAGCGTCGAGTTCGAGCGCGGGAACACATCCACGATGATCGGCTGCTCCGTCCGCAGCGGCCCCGTCCCGTCGTTGTGGCAATCCCCCCCCTCCGGCCCGCACGCCACGATCGAACGCGGGTTGATGTACCCCTTGTGCAACAGGAACACATCGATCATCGTCCGCACCCGCTCGGCGGTCAGGACTTCACCTTCATAATGCAGCACCCCCCCGCTCTTCGCGCTCGCCCGCGCGATCACGCGGCACGCCATCTCGATCGCCTCTTCCGTCGCGCGCTGCGACGCGCGCATGAACTCCACTTCCTGCTCGTCCTTCGACCGCCGCTCCCGCACGCCGAAGTCCGGGTCGTATCGCAGTTCAACCCCGACCTGCTCGATATGCCACGCAAAGATCATGGGCAACGTGCGATCCGTCCAGATTTCGCGCACCCCCTCGCGCCGTAAAAACTCCGCCGCGGCTTGTGCCGTCGCCGTCGGCCGATCGCCCGACAATGAACCACTCTCCGGCGGAAAATCCGAGGGGCAATGCACGTGATCGACGCGCACATGCTTCCGTGCTCGCTCCATCTCGATGTCACGAAGGATCAGCGTCGACCCGCGCCCTGGAAGAGTAATCACCGCCGCGGGATCACCCGCGACGAACCGGATCCGGTGGTACACCGCCATGTTGATATTGGGCACGCCCGCGAGAATCGTCGCGCGATCCGCCATCGAACCCGAATCATTCGCCATGGAAGCCGGCGTCATGCGTCTCTCCTCATATACCGCCGCACCCTCTAAGCGGTGCGGGAGTAAAGGATATAGGAACACCGCGGCTCCCCGCACCGCGTGCGCATCGAATCCATCTACGCCGCACCAACACACACCGCGCGCCAATTATTTCACATGTGACAGAGCCCGCGCGAACCTTTCGTCCACAAACGCGCTCCAATCTCCGGCGCACCCCGCGCCTGCTCCCCACAAGGTACGATGACCACGCACAGCATTGAACGGAGTCAACCCATGAGCATCACCCGGCACGTCCTCGCCGCCACCACCCTCACCGCGATGGCTCTCTGCCCCGCCAGGTTCACGATGGCCGCGGGCGAAGCCGTCTCCTCCGACCTCCCCATCAAAACCATCACCCTCTACCGCTCCGGCGTCGGCTCCTTTGAACGCCGCGGCACCGTCACCGGCGACAAGACCGTCCAACTCCGCTTCGAAACCGAGCAGGTCAACGACATCCTCAAATCAATGGTCCTCCTCGACCTCGACGGCGGCAAGATCGCCGGCGTCTCCTATGGCTCCAAGGAGCCCCTCGAACGCCGCCTCAAATCCTTCGGCGTCGATATCTCCAACGCCCCCGACGTCGCCTCGCTCCTCCAATCCCTCCGCGGCAGCGCGGTCCGCATCCAGACCGGCGACGGCCCCGACGAAGGCACCATCCTCGGCGTCGAATCCCGCCCCATCGTCGAGCGTTCCGACAAGAACACCGACGTCATCACCGCCATGTTCGTCAACCTCGTCACCAAGAAGGGCATCCGCTCGATCCCCATCCCCAAAATCATCGCCTTCGAGCTGACCGACGAGCACCTCAACAGCGAGCTGCAACAAGCCCTCGCCGCCCTCGCCGAGCACCGCGCCGACCGCCTGAAGTCCGTTGACCTGCGCTTCACGAGTGGCAATGACAACAACAAAGACCGCCGCGTCGTCGTTGCCTACGTGATGGAAATGCCCGTCTGGAAAGCCAGTTACCGCCTCGTCCTCCCCGAAGCTGCCAAAGACGGCAAGGACACCGGCAAGCCGATGCTCCAGGGCTGGGCCATCGTCGAGAACACCACCGACGACGACTGGCGCGACGTGCGCCTCTCCCTCGCCTCCGGCCGCCCCGTCAGCTTCACGATGGACCTCTACGAGCCCATCTTCGCCCAGCGGCCGATGGTCCCCGTCCCCGTCCTCGGCGGCATTCTGCCGCGCATCTACGAAACCGCGCGGCGCCAGCTCGCGCCCGCCGAGGCACCGAGCGCATCCTCAATGGTCTCCAACCAGATGGCCAAGGAATCGATGCGCTTCCGCGGCGACCTTTCCATGGGCCGTGATGAGTCGACAGGTCGCGGGGGTGCGCCCGCCTCCATGACTCTCGAAGACAGCGACTCCGTCCGAGTCAACCTCGGCGACGCCGCCGCCCAATCCCAAGCCTCCGCCGGCGAAGCCGGCGAGCAGTTCATATTCACCCTCGACGCACCCGTCACCATCGAGCGCCAGCGCTCCGCCATGCTCCCCATCCTCGGCACGCAGATCACCGGCCGCCGCGTCTCCATCTACAACGCCTCCGACAACCCCAAGAGCCCCATGCGCGGCGTGCAGCTCAAAAACGACTCCGGCCTCCACCTCATGCCCGGCCCCATCGCCGTCTACGACGCCAACACCTACGCCGGCGACGCGCAGATCCCCCACACCTCGCGCAACCAGGACCGCCTCCTCAGCTACGCCCTCGACATCGACGTCAACGCCTCCACCGACACCAAGCAATCGAGCACCGTCGTCAAGCTCCAGATCACGGGCGGCCTCATCCGCCAGACGATGAGGGAAGAGCGCTCCACCAGCTACCACTTCGACAACTTCGACTCGACCCGAGGCCGCACCATCCTCGTCGAGCACCCCAAGACCCCCGGCTGGGACATCATCGAGCCCAAGAAAACCACCGAAACCGCCGACACCGTCCGCCGCTTCGACGTCCCGCTCGATCCCTCCAAGAGCGCCGACCTCACCGTCAAAGAGGAGATGATCCAGTACTCGACGCTGGCCGTGACCTCCATCGACCTGCCCACCATCCTGAGCTACTTCAAGCAGGGCCGCGCCTCGCAGGCCGTCGTCGACGCCGTCAAGAAGGCCGCCGAGATGCAGACGAAGATCAACGACCTCAACGCCCAGCTCGCGCGCCTCAAGTCCGAGCGCAACGACATCTCGAAGGACCAGTCGCGCATCCGCGAGAACATGTCCCGCATCGACCGCAACAGCGAGCTCTACGGCCGTTACGTCGCCAAGCTCAACGAGCAGGAATCCCGCCTCGAGCAGATCATTTCGCAGCTGGACGACACCCAGAAGAAGCAGACCGACGCCGAGGGGGCGCTGCGGGGGTATTTGAACAATCTCGAAGTGGAATGAACAAGCAAGCCACAGACAGCACAGACGATCACAGACAAGAGGAGCAGGTCTGCTTTCCTGATTCCTGTCTGTGTCTGTCCGTGCCCGTCTGTGGCTAATTCGTTTTTCAGAAATCCCGCCGGCAGAAGATCAGCGCCGCGATCCCCAGCACCACCGCCTCGAAGCCGAGGCTCGTGCCGATGATCCACCAGACGGAGCGCGTGTTCTGAACTTCCATGACGCGTTCCTGGAACGACTTGAGCGTCACCGGGAACTTCGGCCGCCCGAACGGGAGCACGTCCGGCGCGTCGTGCTCCTCCGAAACCTTCAACGCGGCAGACTTCACGAGCGTGCGGCGGAGCAGGTCGACCGTCTCCGAAGTTTTGGGCAGCGCGGTTTTCACGGCAAACGCCATCATGTGCCACTTCCCGGCGTTTTCCGTGCTCGCCCGCACCTCCGCCAGGTCGCGCTCGGTCTTCACAATCTGTTCGCGCTTGCGCTCGAGATCCCGCGACGACTTGGATTCCGCATGCTCCTCCCCCGCTTCGCCCGTGCCCGCCGGCTTCGCCGATGCTTCGAGATTTTTCAGCTCGTCCTGCTGCGTCGCCAGCCGCTTCTCCCCCGACGCCGTTTCCAGCTCGCGCTGCACGCGCCAGCCCAGCATCACCTGCTCCGTCGAATGCACGCCGAAGGACAGGAACCACACCAGGAGCGTCAGCAGCACCGCCGCGATCGTCGAGCGTGTCACCAGCCCCACCAGGGCCGAGACCGCGTACAAATAGCTGAACAGCAGCACGATGATCGGCACGGCCCAGAAGAGTCCCGGCTCCCACGCCCCGCCTCGGATCCCGATGACGAGGAACGACGCGAGCGAGAAGACGAACACCTGCGCGGCCGTGAAGATCAACCCGCCGAGGTACTTCGTCAGGAACAGGCGCAACCGCCCGATCGGCTTGCTGAGGGTCAGCTCGATCGACCCGCCCGAAACAAAGTCGGGGATCATGCTCGCCGTCGACACGAGCCCCAGGATCGTCGCCACCCAGCCGAGCCAGAACTGAATCCCGAACCCGACATACACCATCTTGTAGAACTCGCCCGGCGTGAAGAGCTTGGTGTTCACGACCGGGCTTTCAACGTCCCATACGACGAGCTTCAGGCCCTTCTCATTGATCCCAACAAGCCCGAAAGCCATCACCACCAGCGCCGACAGGATCATCGTGAGCCAGAAGAGTTTCCGCGCATTGAGCTCGCGATACGCGTCGAGGAGAATTGCCCACGTCTGTCTCACGAGCGCCCTCCGATCCCCGCCGGTGCGCGCCGCCGCGCTGTGGGGGGCGCCGCCCCCGGCTTCAAGACCTGTCCCGTCCGCGGGTCCGTCACCGCCTGCATGAACAGGTCTTCGAGTGACGGCCGCACCGCGCGCACCGAGTGAATCACCACGCCGCTCGCGCGCAGCGTGTCGATGGCCGGCTGGATGTCCGCCGCCTCCGCCCGGTGCACCACGATCTTGTGCGGCGACAACTGCGGCGGCTTCCCGTCGATCACCAGCGACGAAATCGCGTTCATCGCGGCGACCGGCAGCTCACCGGAAAACTCAATCTCGTACCGCTCCTGGTCGCGCGTCAGCTCGTTGATCGTGCCCTGCGAGGAGACGGCTCCCTGCACCAGGATCGCCACGCGGTCGCACACCATCTCCAGTTCGCTCAAGAGGTGGCTGTTGAGCATGACCGTCTTGCCGCGAGCCTTGATCTCGGCACAAATGTTCCGGATGTCGCGCCGACCCACCGGGTCTACGCCGTCGGTCGGCTCATCCAGCAGCACCAGGTCGGGATCGTTCATCAGCGACTGCGCCACGCCGATCCGCTGCCGCATGCCCTTTGAATATCCGCGAACCTTTTTGTCCGCCCACTCCGTCATCCCGACGAGCTCGAGCAGCTCCCCCGCCCGTCGCCTCCGTTCCTCCCGCGGCACCTTCCCCATCGCGCCATAAAAATCCAGCACCTGCGCGCCCGTCAGGTAATCCGGGAACTTGTGATGCTCCGGCAGATACCCGATCCGCCCCAGCGTCGCCTTGTCTCCGACCGGCTTGCCAAGAACATGCCCCGTGCACCTCGTCGGCGAGATGACCGTCATCAGAATCTTGACCAGCGTGCTCTTGCCCGCGCCGTTGGGGCCCAGCAATCCAAAAATCTCGCCCCGATTGACGTGCATCTCGATCCCGCGCAGCGCGTGCACGCGACCCCGATAGATCTTCACGACCCCCTTGAGGTCGATGGCGGCATCATGTTGTGCTGGGATCGCTACCATGCGGCGGTTGATGTCTTTCGCTCCCTCTCCCTTTGGGAGAGGGCAGGGTGAGGGCTACTTCTTCTCCGTCCTTCTACCCTTCTTGACTCTTCGATCGGCGTTCGGCCGCGGACTTATTCGAAAACGCGGCCCTCTCGTTTCAGCCGCATGGTATCGGAGGCCCACCGGGCATGTTCGATTCGACCGGCGCGTTCGTGAAAGAGCTGGCCCGCCGCGGCGAGCTGCTCCGCGTCGCCGCCCGCGTCTCTCCCGTTCTCGAAATTGCCGAAATCGCCGACCGCGTCAGCAAGTTGCCCGCCGCCGTTCTCCCGAGCGCCTCCGCCAGCCGCAATGATCCCCGTTTCCATCACCTCGGCGGCCACGCCCTCCTCTTCGAGAACGTTGAACTCCCCGACGGCTTCGGCGCCAGCGACATGCCGGTGCTCATCAACGGCTGGGGCTCGTACTCGCGCATGGAACTCGCGCTCGGGTGCGCGGGGCACGGCTTTGAAGCCATCGCCGACCGCATCGCCAGTCTTACCAAACCATCACCACCAAGCTCCATCGCCGAAGCGATCGGAAAACTCCGCGAACTCGCCCCGCTCCTCCGCACGCCGCCGAAACGCCGCGCCGGGAGCGGCCCATGCCAGCAGGTCGTCATCACCGGCGATCATCTTGATCTCCGCCGCATTCCCTTCATGAAGTGCTGGCCCCTCGATGGGGATTTCGCCTCGCTCGGCTATCCGCCCGACGTCAACGACGGCGTGCCCGGCGTGTCGCCGCGCGACGGATCCTTCACCCACGGGCGGTACATCACCCTGGGCGGCGTCCACACCATCCACGCCCGCGACATCGACTCGCCCAAGCCCGCCTCCCACAACATCGGCATGTACCGCGTGCAGCTCCTCGGCCCGCGCACGATGGCCATGCACTGGCACATGCACCACGACGGCGCCGCGCACTGGCGCTCTTGGAAAAAACTCGGCCAGCCCATGCCCGTCGCCATCGCCCTCGGCGGAGAGGCCGTCATGCCCTACGCCGCGACGTGCCCGCTCCCGCCGGGCATCAGCGAACTCCTCATGGCCGGTTTTCTGCACGGCAAGGGCATCGAGATGTGCCGCGCGAAAACGGTACCCCTCTGGGTCCCCGCCAACGCCGAGATCGTCATCGAAGGCTGGGTCCGGAGCGAAGCCGGGGGCATCGGGTGGGATCCGAAGCAAGGCGCGCTGGACCCGGGGGCGGTCTTCGAAGGCCCTTTCGGCGATCACACCGGCTTCTACTCGATGCCCGATCGCTACCCGCTCCTCGAAATCACCGCCATCACCCACCGCCGCGATGCGATCTATCCGACCACGATCGTGGGCCTCCCGCCGCAGGAGGACTACTACCTTGGCAAGGCGACCGAGCGCATCATGCTCCCGCTCCTGAAAACCATCATTCCGGACATCGAGGACTATGACCTCCCGCTCTTCGGGGCGTTCCACAACTGCGCGTTCTTGAAGATCGACAAGCAGTACCCGCTGCACGCCCGCCGCACGATGCACGCCGTGTGGGGGGCGGGGCAGATGTCGTGGACCAAATCCGTGGTCGTGGTGGACGAGGATGTCGATGTCCACGACGCCCGCGCCGTGCTCCGCGCCGTCGGCGAGCGCTGCATCCCCGCGCGCGACACAGAGCTGGTTCGAGGTCCCGTGGACATCCTCGACCACGCCGCCCCCTTCCTCGGCGCCGACACCAAGATGGGCCTCGACGCCACGCGGAAGACCAGCGACGCCGAGGAGCACCGGCATCTTGAAGGCATCGCCGCGGAAGCGTGCGCTGCGGGTCCGATCGAAGCGGTGTTGGGCTATCGCGCTCGCGCCAGCGAAATGCGCCTCCGCACAATCCCCGGCGTGCTGGACGCTTCCATTCCCGACGAACTCGACGGCTGGTGGCTCCTCATCCGCGCCGAGAAAAAGAACACGGGCGACGGCGAGCGCCTCATCAAAGCTCTCGGCGGCCTCACGGACGACATCAGGCTGCCCCGCTGGACCATCATCGTCGGACCCGATGCGGACCTCGCCAACCTCGACGATGCGCTCTTCCACTGGACCGCGAACATGTCGCCAGGGCGCGACCGCTACCTGAGTGTCTGCGGCCGGCGCGTCGCGTTCGACGCCACTCCCAAGATGCCCGGCGACGAACGCAACGGCCTGCCCGTGCGCGACTGGCCCCCCATCATCCGGATGAGCGACGAAATCCGCGCGATCGTCGATCGCCGCACGGGACGAATTCCGCTTTAGTGAGTGATCCCGTGACGCGCGATCAAGTGAATGAATCCACCGACTGGACCCGCGGCCCCGCGAAATGGTTCGCCGCCGGCGTGATCGCGCTCGGCTCGCTCGCGTGCATCGGCGCCGATCTCATCACCGACCGCCAGCCCGCGAGCGCGCTCGTCACAGACGGCGCCTCCGACGCGCCGAACCATGCGACACGCATCGACATCAACACCACCACCGCCGCGGAGCTGGAGCTGCTCCCGCGCATCGGCCCCGCGCTCGCGAAACGGATCATCGAAGACCGCGACGAGAACGGCCCCTTCGAATCGGTGGATGACCTCGACCGGGTCCGCGGCATCGGTCCCCGCACGCTCGACGCCATCCGCGACTACGTGCGCACAACCGCGTCACCCGAATGACCGCATCCGCGCGCGCCAACCCGTCACCGGGCCGGTCAAAAGTTTGCTGATCAGTAAACTTTTGGAGGACGGAAAAGGGTGGCTAACGGGATTCGAACCCGCGACAACCGAGACCACAACCCGGTGCTCTGCCAACTGAGCTATAGCCACCATCTCGGACCCGCCGGTTTCTCGGCCGGGCCGTCGGAACAGCCAAACAGTACGACCTGAATCCCCGGTCGTCAACGAACCCGAAACCGCGGCGATTGGTCCGCGAGGCCCGAACTCGCGGGATCTTTCGGTTCGTATCACTTCGCCTGGGTCTTCCCGCGCCCGAAGCGCGTGGTACAATCGTCCCCTCACGTCTCCAATATGAAATAGGGCGTTGTTCGGTCTCCGGATTTCCCCCCGCTCGCCCCAGACGCCGGTTTTTCTCTCGTCCGCGGCTGTCGCGCCAACTTGAATCAGAGGAGTGTGTCCGAAATGGCTTCGATGATGACCTCGTCCACTCTGGAACTCGCGCCCGAGCGCGTTCTTCGGAATCTTTCGACTCCGGTGCTCGTCGAGCACGCGCTGAGCCGCGGTGAGGGCGTGCTCGCGTCGAACGGGACGTTGAGCGTGACGACGGGCGCGCGGACGGGGCGCAGCCCGAACGACAAGTATCTCGAGGACAGCCCCGAGGTCACGGCGAACATCTGGTGGGGCAAGGTCAACCAGAAGCTCACCCCCGCGGCGTTCGACGAGCTCGAGAAGCTCGCCCGCGCCTACATGTCGAAGAAGAAGCAGGTGTACCAGTTCGACGGCTTCGTCGGCGCCGACACCACGCACCGCCTCTCAGTCCGCACCTACACCGAGCAGGCGTGGCACAGCCTCTTCGTCAAGACGCTCTTTATCGAACCGACGAAGGACGAGTTGGCCGGGTTCGATCCCGACTGGACGATCATCAACTGCGGCAAGCGGAAGCTCACGAAAGCCGAAGCCAAGCGCGTCGGCTCGAACCCCGAGACGGGGATCTGCATCGCGCAGTCGCTGAGCCGCAGGCTCGTGCTCATCTTCGGCACCGAGTACGCCGGCGAGATGAAGAAGAGCATGTTCTATGCGATGAACTACGACATGCCGGAGGTGGGCGTCTTCCCGATGCACTGCTCGGCGAACGTGGACATGAAGGACGACAGCAACGTCGCGCTGTTCTTCGGCCTTTCCGGCACGGGCAAGACGACGCTCTCGGCCGATCCGCAGCGTGCGCTCATCGGCGACGACGAGCACGGCTGGTCTTCCACCGGCGTCTTCAACTTCGAGGGCGGGTGCTACGCCAAGTGCATCAACCTGACGAAGGAAGGCGAGCCGCAGATCTGGGACGCGATCAAGTTCGGCTCGGTGCTCGAGAACGTGCTGCTCGACCCGGACATGCGGACACCCAACTACGACAGCAACGCGATCACGGACAACACGCGCGTGACGTACCCGGTGGACTTCATCCCGGGCGCGCGGATCCCGAGCGTGGGCAAGCACCCCAAGAACGTGATCTTCCTCACGGCCGACGCGTTCGGCGTGCTGCCGCCGGTGAGCAAGTTGACGCGCGAGCAGGCGATGTACTACTTCATCAACGGGTACACGTCGAAGCTCGCGGGGACGGAGGCGGGGGTGAAGGAGCCGCAGCCGAACTTCTCGCCGTGCTTCGGCGGGCCGTTCCTGCCGCGGCCGCCGCGGGTTTACGCGGACATGCTGGCCGAGCGGATCGACAAGCACGGCGCGAACGTGTGGCTCGTGAACACGGGCTGGTCGGGCGGGCCTTACGGCGTCGGCGCTCGCTTCAAGCTGAAGTACACGCGCGCGATGGTGACGGCGATCCTGGATGGGTCGCTGGCGAAGGCGAAGTTCGAGAATGACCCGGTCTTCGGGCTGGCGATCCCGTCGGAGGTTCCGGGGTCGGATGTGCCCAAGGATGTGCTCCAGCCGCGGAACACGTGGAAGGACAAGGGCGGGTACGACGAGAAGGCGAAGGACCTGGCGAAGCGGTTCCGGGAGAACGACGGGAAGTTCGAGATGCCGGAGAAGGTTCGCGCGGCTGGGCCGAGGGGCTGAAGACGTTCACCGCAGAGACGCAGGGAACGCAGAGGAAGAAGAGTGCGGATTTTGAACTCCTTTGAGTTCTGGTTGTTGCGCGCGGAAAGACAGAGATGGAGTAGCCCGCCCGCCCTGGTAGGAAGAGTAGATCGGGGAGGGAGAGTAGCCCCCTCGTAGAAAAAGCAGAGAAGAAGTGAAAGAGACAGCGGACCAGGGGCGCGCTCGGTCGCAAAGCCTCCCTCGCGGCCCCTGGCAACGATCGTGCGCCCCTCCGGGGCGTAGAGGGAGGAGAAAATCTAAGAACCGAGAAGAGGACGAAAAGGAAGAAGAGAAGGA
>DASZQL010000042.1:0-1969 GCA_035549675.1 Phycisphaerales bacterium
CCCCTGAAAAGAAAACATCTGAATGACCAAATCGATCATCACATGGACGTGCATCCTGGTCGCGGCGCTGGTTGTCGGGCCCTTCGCGGGGTGGCTCACCGGGTCGCTCCGGGCCGTTGACGGCGGGCCCGCGGCGACGGCGCTGCTCTGCGATGGGTCCGTCGTCGGCATGGTGAAGACCCTCTCGGCGATCCTGCTCGCGGGGTGCATGGGGGTCGCGGCGGCGCGGATCACCACCGCGCGGATCGGGCTCTTCTGCGCGGGGCTTGTGCTCGCGTGGGGGGCGTGGCAGAGCGGCAGGCTCGATGAGATTCTGCGCCGGGCGCAGTCGGTGTCGCCGCTGTGGACGCTGGCGGTGGAGGCGGCGATTCTTGGGGCGATCACGCTGCTGGCGGGCGTGGCGATCCTCAAAGCGGGCCGCGCGGATCAGCATGACCGCGCCGACAGTTGGAAGAGCCCGGCGAGCGCCATCGGATTTGTGGTGGCGCTGGTGGTCGGCGGCGTCATCGCGGCGCTCTTCGCGCGGAGCGAGATGGTCGGGCAGACCTTCGCCTCGGCGGTGATGGCTGGAATGATCGGCGCCACGGTCGGGCGCGTCGTCAGGCACACGGCGCCGATGGCGAGCTTCATCGCGGCGGGGTGCGTGCTGGCGATCGTCGGGCCGGCGGTTGGCGCGGCGATGAGCGGGGGGCATGTCATGGTTGACCTCTACGCCGGAAAGATTTTTCCGCTGGCGCGGATCATGCCGCTGGACTGGATGGCGGGGATCTTTGTGGGGATCCCGATGGGCGCGAGCTGGGCGGGGTCGATGGTCGAGCTGCACGAGCATGGGCGGGTGGGGGTTTGAAGATAGAGCACAGAGCACGGAGCACAGAGGGGAAATACAAAAGCACAAAGCACAGAGCACAAATTTGGGCACTGGGCATTGGGAAACGTGGAACGGGGGAACTCGGAACGCGGAACTGAAGACAAGAAGGCATCAGGGACCTGGCGTCGGGCATCCGGGGATTGGATGGAGGCTGGCCTGCGGGCTACGATGGGTTGTCCGTGAGCACACGTCCAACCATGTTGAAATCGGAGTCCGGCGCGAACGCTGTGGGTCCGCCGCAGCCCGCGCAGGGGCGGATGCCCGACGTGCAGGCGAGCCGGGATGAGCGGCGGGTGGCGATCGACCGGGTGGGGGTCAAGGGGGTCACGTATCCGATCACGCTGCGGACGCCCGAGGGGGGCGAGCAGACGACCGTGGCGCGGATCAACATGTATGTGTCCCTGCCGCACCACAAGAAGGGGACTCACATGAGTCGCTTCCTGGAGGTGCTGAACCAGTACGCGAAGCCGCTGACGCCGGCGTGCATCGGGGTGGTGGCGCGGGCGATCAAGGAACGGCTGGACGCGGAGGAGGCTCATCTGGAGTTGAGCTTCCCGTACTTCATCGAGAAGAAGGCGCCGGTGACGGGCGCGCCGGGGTTGATGGATTACCAGGTGACGTTCCTGGCGTCGTGCAACGCGGTGGATGATTTCGTGATGGGCGTGCGGGCGCCGGCGACGAGCCTGTGCCCGTGCTCGAAGGAAATCAGCCAGTACGGCGCGCACAACCAGCGCTGCGAGGTCGAGGCGCGGGTCCGCTTCAAGGGGACGATGTGGATCGAGGATCTCGTGAAGTCCCTCGAAGGGGCGGCGTCGAGCCCGGTCTACGCGGTGCTCAAGCGGCCGGACGAGAAGTTCGTCACGGAGGCGGCGTTCGATAATCCCAAGTTCGTCGAGGACATCGTCCGCGATCTCGCGGTCGCGCTGGACCACGACGAGCGGATCACGTGGTACTCGATCACGAGCGAGAACTTCGAGTCGATCCACAATCACAACGCCTACGCCCAGTTGACACGGGACCGCAGGGAACCCGGGGACCGGGGGCATTAGCGGGTTTCGATCGACGTGTAGCGGCCGGCGCCCCCCCCGGCCGGGGTTCGAT
>DASZQL010000043.1:0-15808 GCA_035549675.1 Phycisphaerales bacterium
GCGGGCGCGACGGGTGGAGCGGCGCTTGGTGGCGCCGGCGGTCCACGTCGTGTTCTTGGCGGTCGTGCGACGGCGGCGCGTGGTGCGGCGGGCGGTCTTCTTGCCCATCCTGCCCCAGGTCGTCGTCTTGCGGCGCATGGAGGTGGTGGTGCGGCGACGGCGACGGGCCGTGGTGCCCGTCTTGGTCGTGCGTCGCGTGCGCGTGCGGGTGGATTTGCGCGTCGGCATCTCTGAGTACTCCGTTTCATCGCCGCGTGCGATTGAAATGTTGTTGAGTGCCGCGGCGTCGTTGCGATCGGCCCCGCCACTCGCGGGCGCCTTCCTCCGGTCGTCCCCCATCCCTGGCGGGCGAACCGCAGACGAACGGCATATCGGTGGTTGCGGGGGCGTGGTTCAGGGAGTTGTGAATTTCGGCATTTTCTCTTCAGTCGGATCGGGGTGAGAAGCGCAGTTATCGCCGCTGATGAAACGGTTAGTGAAGTGATGAGTGAAGAGAGTGGGAAGAAAGGGCCTGAGAGCGCGGAGCCCTCACCCCGGCCCTTCCCAGAGGAAGAGGGAGGGGAAAGGACTTCTATACTCGCCCTTCCTCGTTCGCGGGTCGATCAACTGGAAGCTTCCGGCTTCCAGCCAGGCGCCATGATGAAACAGAGTTCGGAGTCAACCTGGTCGCCGGAGTCCTGGAAGGGGCGGCTTGCCGCGCACCAGGTGGTGTACGAGGACCGCGCGGCGGTTGAGGGGGCGGTGAAGCGGCTGGCGGTCTTGCCGCCGCTGGTGAGCAGCTTCGAGATCGAGAAACTGAAATCGCACCTGGCGGAGGCGCAGGAAGGGAAGCGGTTCGTCCTGCAGGGGGGGGACTGCGCCGAGTCGATCGCGGATTGCCGTGACGAGGTGATCACGGCGAAGCTGAAGATCCTGTTGCAGATGTCGCTGGTGCTGGTACACGGGCTGAAGAAGCCGGTGGTGCGGATCGGGCGGTTCGCGGGGCAGTACTCGAAGCCGCGGTCGAGCCGGACGGAGACTCGCGCGGTCGATGGGCGCGAGGTCACGCTGCCGAGCTACTTCGGCGATCTCGTGAACTCGCCGGAGTTCACGCCGGAGGCGCGCCGGCCCGACCCGGCGAACATGATCCGCGGCTATCAGCACGCGGCGGCGACGCTCAACTTCATCCGCGCCCTGATCGACGGCGGGTTCGCGGATCTGCACCACCCCGAATACTGGGATCTGCGGTTCCTGCAGCACGCGGGGATGCCGGTGGAGCTGCGCGCGGAGTATTCGCGGCTCGCGGACGAGCTGGCGCACGCGCTGAAGTTCATGGAGATCCTGGGCGAGACGGCGATCGACGAGCTGACGCGCGTCGAGTTCTTCACCAGCCACGAGGGGCTGAACCTGCTGTACGAGACGGCGCACACGCGGCGGGTGCCTCGGAGACACGGGTGGTACAACCTGACGACGCACCTGCCGTGGATCGGCGAGCGGACGCGCGCGATCGATGGGGCGCACGTCGAGTTCTTCCGCGGCATTGCGAACCCGGTGGGCGTGAAGATCGGGCCCGCGGCGACGGCGGACGAGGTGCTGCGGCTGATCGAGGTGCTGAACCCGGCGGATGAGCCGGGGAAACTCGTGCTGATTCATCGGATGGGGGCGAGGGAGATTGGGAAGGGGCTGGCGCCGATTTTGAATGCGGTGGCGTCATCGAAGAAGCGGGTGCTGTGGCTGTGCGACCCGATGCACGGGAACACGACCGCGTTGCCGCCGTCGCTGGCGCACCCGGCGGGGCTGAAGACGAGGCGGTTCGAGCATGTCGTGGCGGAACTCGAGTCGGCATTCGAGATTCACGCGCGCGCGGGGACGGTGCTCGCGGGGGTGCACGTTGAGCTGACTGGGGAGGATGTGACGGAGTGCCTGGGGGGCGCGGCGGGGATCACGGAGGCGGACCTCGCGACGAACTATGCGTCGGTGTGCGATCCGCGGCTCAACTACTCGCAGGCGATGGAGCTGGCGTTCAGGATCGCGGGGAGATAGGTCGGGAGTCGGAAGTCCGAAAGGAACGCAGAGATCGCCGAGGTGCGCTGAGGGACGGGGAGGGAAGAAAGAGTCCTTTATCGCGAAGAGCGCGAAGGGCGCTAAGAACACAAAGAAGAGGTCGTTGAACTACAGAGCCCGGTCGCAGTGCGACCGCTGCCACAGCGGGGGCTCCGTCATCAGTGCTTGCGCGGCAGGTCGGCTTCGCCGAGGAGGCGGAACTCTTTGCGGCGGAGGATCTGGCCGGCGAGGGTGAGGTCGTCGACGGCGAGGGCGATGGTGGGCGTGCCGTTGGGGCGGAGCATGAGGGGGTAGGCGAAGTGGATGTTGAGCTCGGCGCGGAGGAGGTGCTGGCAGAGGCTGGAGAGGTCGTGGCCTCCGATGAGCTCGACGACGAGGAGCTCGCGGGTCGTGAAGGAGAGGTCGTTCTTCTCGAGGACTTTCTTGGCTTCACGCGAGGCGTTGGTGATGAGGCGCACGACGGCGTAGTCGGAGGCCTCCTGCACGGCGAAGGCGCAGAGGTCGCACGTGCCGGCGGTGTCGAACATCGAAAGAAGTTCAAGCAGCTTTCCGACCTTGTTGTCGAGGAAGACGCTGAACTGCGTGACGCTGGGGGGACAGTACGTTTGGGCGGTTTCGCCCGGGGAGGCCTGGCTCATCTCGCGGAGTCCTTCCGTAAGGCAACGCCGATCCTCCCGGGGTGGTCGCCCCGCGGCGTTGTCCATGATTTGTAGTCCACCACTGCTTCTCTAGCCTATCCCGCTTACCCCGTTAAACCAAGTATTTTCCTGTTATTCACGGGGAAATCGGTTCGAGAAGATCGATAGGCCCAGGGTCGGGGCAATAACCCGCGGCGTGGCCGCGCGTCAGCAGCATTTCGATGGCGCGGCGGCCGACATTGCCGGCGTCGAGGGTCAGCTTGCTGACGTACATGTCGAGGTAGCGGTCGATGTCGGCGAGCTCCATGGTGGCGGAGAGGCCGCCCTTCATGCGGCGGGCGTGCTCGATGCCTCGGGCTCGATGGGTGAGGGCGTACTGGATGGAGTCGGTGAGGACACGGGTGAGGCGCGGCAGCGCGCCCGTGCCGAAGCGGGCATCGATGTCGCGCCGCACGGCGTTGGCGCCGAGCGGGAGTGGGAGACCGGTTTGTTCTTTCCAGAGCGCGCCGAGATCGGCGATGAGGTGAAGGCCCGCGCCGGTGTAGGTGAGCTGGCCTTCGTGGATGAGGAGGCCGGCGTCGGCGCGGCCGGCGCGGACGGCGGGAATGATGTCGCCGAAGGGCATGGTGATGGTGCGCGGCGCGCCGGCGAGTAGAAGCCGAAGGGCTAAAAATGCGGTGGTTTTCTCGCCTGGAATGGCGAGCGTGCGGGCGGGATCGAGGAGGTCGGTGAAGTTGATTGGGGTGCGCGAGACGACGCGTGGGCCGTAGCCCTCGCCGATGCTCATGCCGCAGGAGGTCAACGCGTAGTTGTGACGGATGTCGGGGTACGCGCGGATGGAGACAGCGGTGATGTCGAGGTCGGCGCGTTCGATCGCGCGGCGGTTGAGACGTTCGATGTCCTCGGGGATGGGTTCGAACGAGAATCCCCGTGTGTCGATGGCGGGTTCGATGGGCGGTGAGGCGGCGGCGTTGCCGAGCGGCCACCACATGAAGGCGTCGTCGGCGTCGGCGGAATGGGCGAGGGTGAGGGTCATTGGAAGAAGCTCAAAGCGAAAAACTCAAAGCTCAAATGAAGCGGCATTGGGCTGTTGGCACTGGGCATTGGTGCAGGAACGCGCTTGTTCCGCAAGCCTTGAGCCGCAGACCGCGCGGCGCAAAAAGGGAAAGAGCCCGGCGACATAGCCGCCAGGCCCTTTCGGGGGGGGTGATCTTGAAGCGGACCCGTGCATTGTGCGCTTCTTGGGGGTCTTGTCAATGGGCCTAACACGATTCGAACGTGTGACCTCACCCTTATCAGGGGTGCGCTCTAGCCAACTGAGCTATAGGCCCGGCGAAAAACACCTCAATGCCGAGGCACCGAGGGGGGACGAGTATAGCCCGAGAGTGCGGGGGCCATCAAGAGAACCCGCATCAGGTCGCGGCGGGACGTAAACGTGAAGCACGACTATTTCCAAAGCGAAACAGTCGTGGCACCCTCTCAGAGTTCACGGGCAGGACAGTCCCCAGTGGCGAATGATGATGGCGACATCGTCGAGGCCGACGAAGCCGCTGAAGCTGATATCGCCGAGCGTGCCGGGCGGGACGGTCTGGCCCCAGTGCTGCACCACCACGGCAATGTCGGCGATGGTGACCGCGGCGTCGCCTGATGCATCACCCGGGAAGCCGACGGTGAGGCGGGCGGGGATGGTGGAGACCTCGCCGCAGATGTTGGACGCGACGCAGTCGTAGTAGGCGTTGTCGGCGGTGCTGACGTTCGTGATGGTGAGCGTGTCGGTGTGCGCGCCGGAAATGACGGAACCGGTGCCGGTGGGGCCGTCCTGGAGCGGGACGTTGTCGCGGCGCCATTGCTGCGGGGTCGTCGTGTAGAACATCTGGGCGTTGAAGTGCGCGTTCGTGCCGGGGCAGATCGTCATGTTGAACGATTGCTCCCGGATATAGACGGGCGCGAGGCAGTCGGCGTGCGCGATCCAGGCTTCTTCGTTGCCGGATGGGTTGACGCCCCAGCCGGTGATGGTGAGGCCGTCGGCGGAGATGCCGCGGGCTTCGGTGAGCGTCCAGCCGGTGAGGTCGAGGGCGAAGTCGTTGACGAGGACGTCGCGGAGCGAGCGCATGCCGCGGACGTGGTCCCAGACGAAGGCGACGCGGCCGGAGTCGGTGGTGGCCCAGCCGACGATGACGGAGGCGTTGTCGGCGACGGCGCGGGCCTCGCTGTAGAACTCGCCGCCGGGGAGATCGCCCATCGCGAAGGGGCTGTCGATGTTCTGCCAGTACACAGCCTCGCCGTGGCCTTGGATCGGCGCGGTTCGTCCGGAAGCGGTGACGCCGACAGCGACGGTGGTATCGGGGGTGACGGCGATGCCCTCGGCGTAGCCGATCCCGCCGAGGATGTGGGGGAGGTCGCTGATGCCGGTGACGAAGAAGTTGGCGATCCAAGGCGAGGAGCCGGCCTGGTCGCCGTGTCCGACGCGGAAGTGGCCGTCGGCGCAGACGCCGAGGATGCAGGCGATGTGCGCGTCGGGGGCGTTGATGATGGGGAGGGCCGCCGGCGTGAAGTCGGTCCAGACGGTGGGATGGCCGGAGCAGCCTTTCTCCATGCAATCGATGTAGGAGATGCCTCCGGCAGTGGCGCCGTCGCGCGAGAGGCCGAAGGCGGCGGAGGAGTTCGCGCCGGCGGGGAGGTTTGCGAGCGGGAGCTCGGCGATAGTGTTGCTCTGCCAGCGGAACGCGCGGGGCTGACCGGAAGCGAGGTGGCCGACGCCGACGATGATCGAGCCGTCGCCGCTGACGGCATGGGCGACGCTGTCGAGGGGGCCGGAGACGGTGGAGTGGAGATCGCCGAGCGGGGTCATGCCGGTGGCGAGCGTCCAGCGGAAGGCTTCGAGGCCGTTGGATGATTCGGAGAAACCGACGACGGTGGTGGCGTCGGCGCTGATGGCGTTGGCGCGGCTTCTGGAGACGCCGCCGGGAAGGTCGCCGAGGGGGGTGAAGGAGGCGGGGCGGGCGAGGATTGGGGAGGAGGAGAGGAGGGCGAGGAGAAGAGCGGGAGAAACGCGGAACGCGGAAGTGGGAACGCGGAACAGCGGAAGAAGACGGAACGCGGAGGACTCAGAGGTGCGCGGAGGGACGCGGAGGGGAGAAGGGTTCTTTGTCCCGTAGAGCGCGAAGCGGAGGAAAGAAGCGAAGAGGAAAAAATAGCGCGGCGGGTTGTGGGCGGAACTGGGGCGGGGCATGTGCTCGTCTCTCCTGCCGCGGATGGAGCGGCGACGCGGCCGATCGGGATAGATCGGCGTGATTGGGCGGCGGGTGAAGGGTAGGCGCGGATCTCCGTGTCCACGAAGAAGTGGGCATGCCACCGGTCGGATGTCATGTCGTGCCACCGATCACGGTTCCGCCGTGATCGGTGCTGCGGTCCTCGAAGAGGAAGAGCACCGATTACTCAAAGCAGTAATCGGTGGCACGGTTTGGTGCCACCTGCCGTGCGAAATGTAATGGCTTCAGCTGCCAGATGGGGCAACACGGTGAGAGCCGCAATCGCGAATGTGAAATATTTCATTGTTGATTTCTTCTTCTTAGGGCCCATGGGGCCATGATCCAAATCACTAAGAGGCTTCCAGGCGTTGGAACGGAAGCGACGCGAAGCCCGATTTGGCTGCCAACTCTTGTTAAAAACGACCAATCATTTCGGTCGTATGTTTGATAGCCATCGTCTCCCCAGCCTGAACCCCGCCAACCGCGCGCCAGTGGCCCATTCAATCCCGACGTAGCGTCTTCAAGCCATTCTTCGGCGCCGCCGGAAACATCAAGTAATCCCCACGGCGCATTGGCCCACGGGTAAGAGCCGGCATTCCGGTTCGCGAAGCTGCCGCCGGGCCCCGCGTTGGTCGTGGCGCCGTCAGCGGGGTTGCCGGGAATCGGCGGCTCGTTGCTGGCATAAGGATAAAGCCAGTAGCCCTCCTGATTTTCGCCGTAGCGGTTGGGGTCATAATACGCGGCCTTGAGCCATTCATTATCTGTGGGGATCCAATATCGAGCGTTGGGCGAATGGGTCAGTTGATCGGTGAATGTGCCGTCGGGATTATCGCCGAAGGTCGAGGTGTCATAGGCGCCCGCTTGAAAGGCATTCTCCGTCAGAGCTTTGTCGTTATGAAGCCAGTTGCAATACCGTGCGGCGAATCGCCAGCCGACCTCGATGGGATAGTTCTCGGCGCCGCGCTGGAGTTCGTACGACTGCGTGCTGATGCTGTAGATAATGAATCGGCCGAGGAAGGTGCTGTCGCCGTGGCTGCCCTCGTAGTAAGGCGCGTACGCCTGCACAAACTCGAACCACTGTGAATAAGTAATCTCAGTCCGGGTCATCCGGTAGTCGTAATCGACTGCACCGAGCGGACCCCGGTAAAGGTCCGTCTCTTCCGGCAGGATTCCACGGTTGCCGGGGCTGCCGATCGCAACCCAGTCGAGGCCGTCATTCGAGAGGCCGGCATGGGCGGCGTTCGGCGCCGTCCACAAGCAGCCGAGGCTCGCCAACAACGAGCAGGCCGTCAACAAGCGCGAACGAGGGGATCGGGACTTATGGTGCCGGGTGCGCATGCGTGGCGCTCCTTTCTCGATGCTCATTTCGTCCTACGACGTGGAATCGATTGCAGGAAGAAAAGGGTCAAGTTCTGGTGAGCACGGTCAGAGGGCGCTCAAACACCGCTTCCAGAACCCCAGCTTCATCGCGTCCTTCGCCATGGAGAGCGTTTCTTCGGCAATGACGTTGGCGCGGGCGGTGCCGGACTTGATGGTGTCGATCACTAGGTCGTCGCCGCCCGGCTTTTCGTACTCGGCGCGGCGGGCGCGCATGGGTTCGAGGAGGGCGTTGATCGACTTGGCGAGTTCCTGTTTGACGACGCCGTCGCCGAGGTTGTCGCCGGCGATGTAGCGCTTGCGGAGGTCCGCGGCTTTGTCCGGCTCGGTCGGTGCCATGAAGGCGTCGAGGTACTGCATCAGCGCGTTGTCGGGGTCGCCCTTATCCGTGGGGGACTGGCGGCCGGTGAAGATCTTGTTGACCTTCTTCTGCACATCGTTCGGCGCATCCGAGAGCATGATCGCGTTGCCCAGCGACTTGCTCATCTTCTGCTTGCCGTCGGTGCCGACGAGGCGGCCGATGCGGCCGATGAGCGCGCCGGGGATGGGGAACACGCCTCCGGCTTTCTCATGTTCTTCCGGCGGAACGCGGTTGCCGACGTTGCAGTAGAGCTGGTTGAACTTCAGCGCGACGTCGCGGCACATCTCGATGTGCGCGACCTGGTCCTCGCCCACGGGGACGAGCGCGGGGCGGAAGGCGAGGATGTCGGCGCACTGACCCACGGCGTACATGGGGAAGCCGAAGGGGTACGTGTCGCCGAGGCCCTTGGATTCGATCTCGGTCTTGAGCGTGGGGTTGCGCATCACCTTGTTGAAGGGGATGAGCATGGAGAAGAACCACGACAGCTCGGCGATCGCGGGGATCTCGGTCTGCAGGACGATGGTGGAGCGGTTGGGGTCGATGCCGACGGCGAGCCAGTCCTTGACGATCTCGATGGTGTCGGAGCGGATGTCGGCGGGCTTGTCGGCGCGCGTGGTGAAGGCGTGCATGTTGGCGAGGAGGAAGTAGCACTCGTACTGACCGGAGTTCTGAAGGCGCAGCCGGTTTTCGAGTGAGCCGACGTAGTGGCCGAGGTGGAGGCGGCCGGTCGGCGTGTCGCCGGTGAGGATGCGTTGGCGTTGTGTGTGTGGGAGCGCTGACATGGGGGGGAAAGGTAACAGAGCCGTGTAGGGATGTTGATGGGTCGCTGTTGCAGAGTGGCGTGCCGCCCCTCTGCAACTCCCTGGCTGATGCAAGAAAGACCAGTCGTGCGATCGGTGTCTTTGCAGCTCGACACGGGGCGTCTGCCGTTGCGTCAGCACAGACGGCCTGCGAGGACGCGGGCCGCTACCTAGCTGACCTAGGCGAGGCCGGGGTTCAGACGGGCGATGTCGGCTTGGACGTCGGGGAATGAGCCGCGGCCGAAGAAGACGTGCCAGGCGAGGAGGCGCATAGGCCAGTGGCGGGCGACGGCGAAGCCGAGTTCGATCAGCGCAGGTGAGGTGACGGACTCGAGGATCCGGCGCGCGAAGAGGCGCGAGGTGAAACGGGGGCGGAAGCGGGCCCCGGTGTAGAGGTCGAGGACGCGCGGGTCGTGCGTGTGCAAGTAGTGGCGCGCGACTTCCGCGGCGAGCTGCGAGAGGCGGATGGCGGGGTCGAGGCCGCCGGCGGTGAGGGGTGAGACGGCGCCGGTGGCGTCGCCGACGAGGAGGCCCCGGGTGGAGGCGATGCGGCGGAGCACGCCGCCGACGGGGATGAGCCCGCCGCGGCGTTCGACAAGCTCGGCGCGCGTGAGGTCGATGGCGCGCGACTGCGAGAGTGAATCACGGAAGCGGTCGAGCGCGGCGCGGGCCTGAAGGAGGTTGGAGAGGCCGCCGACGCCGAGGTGGGCCTCTTCGCCGTCATGGACGACCCAGGCGATATAGCCCGGTGCAAGGACGGGGTCGAGGTAGCAATCGAAGCGGGGCGGGCCATCGAGCGGGACGTTGCGGAGGACATCTTCAGCGCCGACGAGGAAGCGGGTGTTGACGTCGAGGCCGAGGTGGCGGGCGATGGTGGAGCGAGCGCCGTCGGCGCCGATGATGAACCGCGCGCGGAGGGAGAAGTGCTGGCGGCCGCGGGCGAGATCGAGGTGGGTGTGCGCGCCGTCGAGGGTGGCGCCGACCAGGCGTGCGCCGGAGATGAACTCAACACCTCGGCGTTGCGAATCGGCGAGCCAGTGTTCGTAGAGGGCGCCCATGCGTCCGACGCGGAACTCGTCGTGGGGGCTGTGAAGGGAAAGGCGTGAGCCGCGGGGGGAGAAGAGATTGACGTGGCGGACGGGCGGGCCGAGGCAGTGGTGGGGGAGGTCGAAGTCCTGGAGTGTCTTGCGAACGAAGATGCCGGTGGTGTGGATGCGCTCGGTGAGGGTCTCCTTGCGGTCGATGAGCACCACGCGGAGGCCGGAGCCGGCGAGCGAGCGGGCACAGGTGAGGCCGGCGAGGCCCGCGCCGATGATGGCGATGTCGGCTTCTTCGATCATCGGTGGGTGGACGAGACGAGAGCGTGGGCGTTTCCATGCGGCGACGGGGGGCGAAGGTGTTACGTCTTCGCTGCGAATAGGGTTCAGAACGAGTGAGGTTCGAAGGAAATTTTTGTTCGCGGGCGCAGTGTCCCGGCGCGCCGGGATTCTGCAACTCAGCCTGCGGAGGCAAAGACGGCAGAGCCGGGAGGTTGAGGCCGCAGCTCCGGCGTTCCAATGGACCTTGTCAGGGCTTGACGCCCTCGACGGCGATGCCGGCGTTGTTGTCGATGCGGTCGGCGCGTTCGATGTCGCGGATGCCGGGGATGGCGCTGTCGAAGGTGTTGCGCTGGCGGGCGTCCGTGAAGCCGGCGCGGGTGAAATGCCAGGCGAGGCTCTCGGCGTCGTACATCCACTTGTGCCAGTGGAAGGAGGTCGTCGCGGAGTAAAGGCGCCAGATGAAACTGCCCTTGAGCGGGAAACGCTCGTGGAAGAGCATGCGGTCGCACATGCGGTCCGCCGCCGGGGCATCGGGTGGTGAGAAGGGGAAGCAGTGGGCGAGGCTGGGACCGCCGTTGTATTCGTTGACGATGGCGCGAAGATCGGGGACGACGAAGCGGGCGACGCCGCGGGGCTTGAGGACGCGGAAGCATTCGCGGAGGAGGGCGTCGGCCTTTTCGAGGTACATGTGTTCGAGGGTGTGCGAGCAGTAGACGGCGGTGAAGGAAGCGTCGGGGAACGGGAGGGGCTTGTTGAGATTGGTGACGAAGACTTCGCGGCTCCAGTGGGTGTCGGCTTCGCGCTTGCCCATGATGCCGGTGGCGATGAGGAGCGGGCGGACGAGGGGAATCTTGGTCAGGCGGGCGTTCATGGAGCCGTCGACGTTGAGCCAGCCTTTGGGCGTGACGAGGCCGCAGCCGAGGTGGAGTTGTGAAGGCGTTTCGTGGGGCATGAGCGCGGTGATGCTAACAGGGGGTGCGGCGGGAGCGGTGCACCGGTGAGAAATGTGTCAGAATCGGCGTTTCTGACGGAGAAGTCGAGTGGCCGACGCCTTTTCGATCGTCATCTGCACGCACAACCGGAGCGCGATCCTCGCGCGCACGCTGGAAGGGATGACGAGACTTGAGGTGCCACCGGGTGCGGAGGCCGAGCTGGTCGTCATCGTGAACGCGTGCACGGATGATTCGGAGCGTGTCGCGCGGGAGTGGGTCGCGCGGATGCCCGTCCCGACGCGCGTCGTGGTGGAGCCCGAGGCGGGGCACAGCGTCGCGCGGAACCGGGGGGTAGCTGAATCGCGGCACGATCTGATCGTGTTCACGGACGATGACGTGCTGATCGACCCGCGGTGGGCGAGCGAGATTGTCGCGGTGTACCGCGAGCATGGGGAGCGGGTGGGCGTGGTCGGGGGGAAGGTGGAGCTGTGGTGGAGCGCGGTGGAGCGGCCGGGCTGGATGCCCAAGGACCTGGAATGGCTGCTGGCGTCGCACGACCGGGGCGACGAGGTGAAGGAGCTGCGCACGGCGGATTTGTTCGGCGCGAGTTTTTCGTTCCGGCGCGCGGTGTTCGAGCAGTGCGGGCCGTTCCGGAAGGACCTCGGGCGGAAGGGGAAGCACCTCGGCGCGTTCGAGGAGGCGGTCTTCATTGAATCCGCGATCCGGGGGGGGTGGCGCGCGTTCTATACGGGTCGCGCGCGGGTCAAGCACTGGGTCCACCCGGAGCGTGCGACGCAGAAGTTCTTCGGGGACCTGGTGTATGAGTACTCGAAGCAGCGCGCACTGCTGCCGGAGAAGCTCTCGACGGCGGCGGTCGCGCGGATGACGGCGGGGGCGCTGTGGCGCTACGTGGTCCACGGCACGGGCGTGCTGGTGGCGCGATGGTTCCCGGAGACGGCGTGGCTGGCGCACCGGCGCGTGGAGTTTCACAGCGGGCGCGGGATGCTGACGGGGCTGCTGATGCGCGCAGGGGGGGGCTCGATGGCGGACCTGAGGCGGGGCGCGTGAACACCTGTCCGAGCGTGGTTGGAAAAAGTAAAGATGATTAACGGGTTGCGCGGCGTGGGCGGGAAGTGGCGACCCCGCCGAGCAGGATGAGTGAGGCGACGGCGCTCGGCGCGGGGACGTTGGTTTCGGTGAGCCAGACGTCGTAGACGTCGGCGGGGCCGTAGGGGTTGCCGTCAAAATCGAAGCCATCGTCGGCGATGTCGACCTGGGCGACGAGATAGGACCGGATGGCGAGATTGGTCCCCGGTGCGATGAGCACGCCGGGCCCGTTGACGACAAGGTCGAAGTTGCCTGCTGAAGTGGCGACCCAGGGCTGACCGGACACCGTGGCGCCGCGATGAACGGTGAGACGTGCGAGCAGCGCGCCCGTGCGCGCGCCTCCTTCGGGTGAAGGCCCTGCAGGGATCAGTGGTCCCGGGACCACGGCGCCGCCCCACATCACTCCCGTGGTCGCAATGTCGGTTCGGTGCGCGGCGCCGCCGGGGAGTTGGTCCATGCCGGGTGTCAGGGGCGCCAACTGACACGTCCGCGACGTGAAACTGGGCGCGTAGACGCCGCGAGCGATGTAGAAATCATCGGCTTGATTATTCGGAGTGCCGGCCACTCGGGTCGGGCCCAGCACGTCGAGGCCCAGATAGGTCGTCCATTCCGATTCCAGCTCTGAGTTGATCTCGGACACAGTGGGCCGCTGGGGGGAAGGCGTTCCGTCGCCGTAGTCGTGCTGCGAGTGGACGAAGAATCCTCGGCCGTCACTGGTGACGAAGGGCGTGCCCGCGGTATCGCCCACGCCGATCAGACGATTGAAGTTAAAGGCGGCGCTCGAAGGAGCGACGGCGGTGAGCGCAAGGGCAGCACATGCGGCGACGTGTTTCATGGTCTCCTCCCTTTGGGGGGTGCGGTGCCACCCTCGGAAGGGAGTATGTCATAACCATGGTGTGAAACAAGAAAATATTTCTTCGGGAGTTGCCCGGAGCGCAGGTCGTTCTTGGCAAAGCCTTTGTACGAAGCTCGATCCTGGCCTTAAGTTGCGGGGCCGAGGATTGTGCAGCGGCTAGGCCGCGGGCGAGGGCTCAAACAGATCGAGACGAAGCCGACTCGCCAGGCGCAGGCCCCAGCCGCGGGGGATGGCCTTGAGGAGTTCGAGCAGCGCGCCGGGGAAGAAAGCGCGCGCGAGGGCGAGCGTGAGGGTGCCGAAGAGCGAGCCGAGGACCCCGACCCGGAGCGCGTCAAAGACCATCTGCGCGGGCCGGGACCACGCCGTTGAGTTGGGCGCCAGGGTCGCGGCGAGACGGTCATCGGCGAAGGCGAGCGCCACGGCGATCGCGCCGACGATCCAGGCGGGGAGCGTGGCGCGGGCGGCGTCGCGGCGGCGCACGCCGAGGAGCTTGAGCGTGATCGAGTTGAGGATGAGCGAGGCCGCGGCGGTCGTGCCGGCGGTGCAGGCCATCATCGCGACGGGGGTGCCCCAGAGTTTCGCGCCGATCGCGGCGCTGGCGACGAGGACCGCGCCCAGGATCACCATCGCGGCGCCGAGGAGCTTGAAGCGCAGGCGTGCCGCGCACGCGGCCTCGGCGACCGTGTAGAGCATCCGCATCGGGTACAGCACCGCGGCGATCTGCATCGGGAGCACCGCGGCGTCCCACTTGCCGCGCCACAAGAAGTGCTCGAGCGGGCCGAAGGTGGCGGCCTGGATTCCCATGAACGCGGCGGAGGCGAGGCTGAGCGCCGCGAGCGCGCGGACGATTGCGCGTTCCTGCCGCTCGCGGTCGTCGTCCATCCGGCTGAACGTGGGGAAGAGGACCTGGTGGAAGTTCCACGCGAGGAGCACGCCGGTCTGCTGGACGATCTGCTTGGCGAAGAAGAAGACGCCCAGCACGCCGGCCGGGACGAACGCGCCGATGATGATGTTCTCGCCCTGCGCGATCACCGACCCGGTGAAGGTGGTGAAGATGATCCAGCGCGACCGGGAGAAAAGCCCGGGCCAGCGGCGTGGCTGCGCCGGTCTGTGCCAGGGCCGGTCGCGCACGAAGTGACGCCCGATCAGGAACTCGACCAGGCACATGAGCGGGACGGGCAGAACGAAGCTCAGTGCGCCGAAGCCCATGGAGGCGAAGATGATCGCGCCGACATAGCGCACGACGTTGACCGAGGCCACCGAGATCGCGAGTTCCTTGAAGCGCAGGTCCGCGATCAGCTTGGCGGTGAGCATGACGCCGGGCGTGCCCATCGGAATCGTCGAGGCGGCGATAAGGATGACCCAGGTGATGTCGGAGCGGCCGTAGAACGCGCCGACGAGGGGGGCCGCGCCCCCGATGAGGATGCCGGATCCGACATCGAAAGCGACGGCCATCCAGAAGAGCGGGCCGGCGAGTTCGTCGTAGTTTTTCGCGCCGCCCTGGATCATCAGTTCGCGTGCGCCGCCGGCGCGGAAAACGCCGAGGAAGGACACGACGGAAAGGCCGATGGCGTAGGCGCCGAAATCGTCGTCGAGGAGCAGCCAGCCGAGGACGATCTGCGCGAAGAAGCTCAGAATCTTGGCGAGACCGGTGCTGAGGGATTGCCAGACCATCGCGCGGCCCACGGTGCCGCTGTACCCGGGATCGTCCGACGTGATGTCGGTGGGATCGGCCGGTGCAACGGTTGCAGAGCGTGGGTCGGGGGCGTTCATACCGGGGGTCGGGTCTTATCCTCGAAGGGCTTGAGTTGGAACTTCGTGCGGTGGGCGGGAGCCGGCGCGGCGCCGGGTTCGCCCGGACTACTTGTCGGCTCGGTCGAGGGTGGGACGTTGTGATGGTGCACCGGGCAGCCGGTGATGGGCGGCGGTGCGGGAGTGCCGGGCGGGTAATGGGCTGGCGATCCGTCGGGGAAGCGGCCGGTGTAGTAATCCCGGTGGGGGACGTATTCGCCCTGCGCGGCAACGGCGTTGCCGGCGAGGCGCTTGTCAACGAAATCCTTATGCCCTTGCTGGATGTTGCCCGGCGCGGCGGCGTAGGGCTCGAAGGAGCAGTCGAACTGTTCCAGCAGTTCGAGCGGGAAGGGCTGGAGCATGCACACCGGGTCGCCCTTCTTGAAGTAGACGGGAACGTTGCGCCGGACGAGCTTCCAGTTCATCGTGAAGCTGTAGGGGGACCAATCGGTTTCGATGAGACCGTCGAGCGGGACGGCGTTGTCCTTGATGTCGTTGGTCGGGCCCCGGATGAGGAGGCCGATGCCGGGCGAGGTTCGGAAGAGCCAGGGGAGGTGGAAGGTGAGCACGCCGCTGCCGAAATGGGAGACGGCGGTGTGCGCGAGGTGCGCGGAGTCTGGTGCGTAGACCACCTTGACGGCGTTGTTGTCCATCTTGCCGGACCAGGTGGCGGTGAAGTTCGCCGGGCATCGGACGATCCATCCGACCTGGTTGGCGACGACGAGGGGGAGGCAGTGGTAGGCGACCTTCTTGTAGGTCGCGTCCATCCATTCGCGCTTGTGCGGCGCGGGCTCGATGGTCCAGCCTTCGGTGGAGCCGATGGGATACGCCTTGAGCCACAAGCGCGACATGCAGGGGCGAGCATAGCCCCGGCGCGGCTTACGCCTTGCCGCGCTGGGCCTGGATCTGGAGGGCGGCGATGGCGGTGGCCTTGTCGGGGGTGAACTCGAAGACCTTGTCGAGGCCCGTGAGGAGCATGATGGACCAGACGCTATCGGCGACGGAGGAGAGCTTCATGCCGCGGGCGCACTCGATGAGACGGCGGCGGATGCGGAGGAGCTGGGCGATATTGGAGGAGTTGAGATAGGTGACGCCGGCGAGGTTGAGGACGACGTTGGGGACGCCGGACTGGGCGCGTTCCTTGAGGCCGTTGTAGAGCTCGTTGAGTTCTTCAGAGAGCTCGGGCTCGTCGCCGAGGTCGCTGATGACGATGTTTTCCGACCACTGGGTTGCCATGGGTGGTTCTCGCGAGAGGCGGGGCAACCACTGTAACAGAGGGGTGGGGGGCCGGGAGGCTATGGACCGCGTGGGTTCAGTCCGCAGTAGCGGGCGG
>DASZQL010000044.1:0-6570 GCA_035549675.1 Phycisphaerales bacterium
AGTTCGGTGAGGTTGTGGCGGGCGAGCTCGGCGAGGGCGGCGCGGATGTGGTTGATGCGGGCTTCGAGCGACGGCGTGGGCAGGATGCGCCAGATGAGGTCGCAGGCTTTTTCGAGGAGGAGGCCGGTGGGTTCGCGGGTGGCGGGGTTGCGGTCGATGACGCCGTACGCGGGATCGGGCGTGTCGCGCGTGATGTTGGCGAGTTCGATGACGCGCGCGCTGACGGCGATGCTGTGATGATCGAAGGAGCGAATGATGACGGCCGCTCCACCGCTAGCTTCGTGGAGCTCGCGCGCGGTGGGCAGGCGGCGCTCGGGCCAGGATTCGGCGCGAGCGCCGGCGGCGATGAGCCAGGGAGAGGCTTGAGGGGCGGGGCTTGAGGCCCGAGGGCAAGAGAAAGACGGAGAGAAAGAGAGAGAGACAGGAGAAGGCGGGTAGCCCTCACCCAGCCCTCTCCCAGAGGGAGAGGGTGCGGAGGAGGAACCCGGCACGGAGTGCCGGGCCACCGAGGCGAGGCGCTGGAGCGCGTCGTCGAGCGAGCGACAGTCGGCGAGGTTGAGGTGGGACAGCTCCTCGCCGAGCTGGGCGATGTGAAGATGGGCGTCGCGGAGAGAGGAAGAAGAGTTCACCGCAGAGACGCAGAGTACGCAGAGGAAGAGGAGGAATACGAGTTCGGATTGAATCCGATTTGCAGAATAGTCAGAAAGAATGATCTCGATGACCCACCGCGTTGGGGTAAGACGGACAAAACGCGACAACTTCAAGACGTGTCAGCTCTTGTTCCAGTCTCTTTTTCCCTCTGCGCACTCTGCATCTCTGCGGTGAATGCCTACGTCTTCAAGAGCATCTCCTCGACCCGCTTCTCCGCCTCGGCAGGCGATTCGAGCCGCTGGCCGAAGGGGATTCGGACGACGCCGAAGCGGGCGCGGACGTGAAGGCCCGAGGGAACCACGCCCACGCAGACCGGTGAGGGGATGTCGAGGCGCTCAACGGCTTTGCAGAGCTGCGAGAGCTTCGCCGGGTCGGCATTGAGGCGCTTGCAGATCGGGCACTCGGCGCTCGCGAGCGGGTTGGGGGTCATGAACGCCTCGCCGTCGAAGACCCAGTCGGCGCGGCGGGCGGCGTCGATCCAGCACTCGACCCATGTCGGAGCGTGAACGCCTTCGGGCTTGCCGTGGTAGCCGAGGTAGTGGTCGGTGGCGGAGCTCTCGCCGCACTTCTCGAGGGAGATGAGGAACTGGAGCGAGTCGGCTTTTTCCTCGGGGACGTGCAGGACGTACTCGGTGGCGCGGAGGGCTTCTTCGGCCAGGCACGTGATGAGGCGGCCGGACTCGGGACAGGTGACGAACTTGATGGGCCACGCGGTGTCGGTATCGGCGATGCGCGCGATCAGCACGCCCTCGCGGCACGAATCGAACAGGTCGAGCGCGTGGCTCAGGGCGAGCTTTTCGGCGCTGGGATCGTCGAAGAGATCAGGCATAAATCATGCACCGCGGAGACGCGGAGAGCGCGGAGAGGAAACGAAAAAAACAATCCACAACGATGCAGGGACTATAGGAGACTTGAATGCTATGGTTCAAGACCAAAGTCCCTACCTCCGCGCTCTCTGCGTCTCTGCGGTGAAGATTTCTTCAGGCCGCGGAGGGAGGCGCGGCGTCGGCTTCGGCGCGGGGGAAGAGGGCGGGGCCTTTGGTGATGGGCGTGCCGGGTTTGAGGCCGCCCCAGGTGCAGAGTTCGGAGAGCGGCTTGCTGAACGAGCCGTCGGGGCGCGGCGATTCCTGGCCCAGGCGAGTGAGGAGGTCAGCCATTTTGGTGGGCATCGCGGGGGAGAGGAGGACCGCGGCGATGCGGATGGCCTCGGCGCAGTTGTAGAGAATCGCGCCGACGCGCGGCATGTTGGCGAGGTCTTTGGCGAGCTTGAACGGCGATGTTTCGGTGATGTAGGTGTCGATCTCGCGCGTAAAGGCGATCACGCGGGCGTAGGCGCCGTCGATCGAGAGCGACTGGAACGCGTCGCCGCTGTGAGAGAGCAGGGAGCCGGCCGAGGAGTGCATGGGCGAGGATTCCGCCGGGTTGCCTTGCGGGCACTTCCCCTCAAAGTATTTCTCGATCATGTTCGACACACGGCTCGCGGCGTTGCCGATGCCGTTGGCGAGGTCGGCGTTGTAGACCTCGACGAACTTGTTGTGCGCGAAGTCGGCGTCGGTGGCGCCGAGGGGGCCTTGCGTGAGGAGATACCAGCGGAGGGCGTCGATGCCGAGGGGGATGCCTTCCTTGTTGGGGGCCCACTCGGCGTAGGCCTTGAGGGTTTCGAGGTCGAGGAAGTTGCCCAGCGACTTGCTCATCTTCCGGCCTTCGCGGATCCAGTAGGAGTGCGCGTAGACGCAGCCGGGGAGTTGTTCGCCCAGCGCCATCAGCAGGCACGGCCAGATCACCGCGTGGAACCAGAGAATGTCTTTGCCGATCGCGTGGACGTTCGCGGGCCAGTACTTCCGACGATCGTTTGTGTCCACGACGCTGAGGTAGTTGAAGAGGGCGTCGATCCAAACGTAGATGCGGTGGCTGGGGTCGTTGGGCATGAGGATGCCCCACGCGCTGCGCGGATCGCTGGCATCGACCGCGCGGCTGACGGGGATGTCCTGCAACCCTTCGGGTGTGCGGAGGCGGCCAAGCACCTCGTTGCGGCGCGCCTCGGGGCGCAGGAAGCCCTCGTTCGATTCGATGTACTTCTTCAGCGCGTCCTGGTACTTGCTGAGGCGGAAGAAATAGTTCTTCTCGGTGCGCTTGACAAGGTCACGCCCCGTCACCGGGCTTTTGAAGTTGCTCTCGCGCGCGGTCGTCTCGGTGACGTACTCCTCCTGCGAGGGGTCGTACCAGCCTTCGTAGTCGCCCAGGTAGATGTCGCCGGTGGACTGGAGCTTGCGGACGTACGCCTCGACTTTTTCCTTGTGGCGGGGCTCGGTGGTGCGGACGAAGTCGTTGTTCGAGCAGTTGAAGAGCTTGAAGGCGTCCTTGAAGGCCGCGGCGTTGCGGTCGGCCCACTGGAGCGGGGTCATGTCGTGGGCCTTCGCCGAATCGACGACCTTCTCGGCGTGCTCGTCGGTGCCGGTGAGGAAGAAGACATCGCGCCCGGCGAGGCGCTGGAACCGCGCAGCGCAGTCGGCGACGAGGGTGGTGTAGCAGTGCCCGATGTGCGGGCGGTCGTTGACGTAGTAGATGGGGGTCGTGATGTAGTACGGAACGGGGGTGGGCATGGGGTGGAGTGTAGGGCGTGGGGTTTGCGCGTTGGAACCGGGTTTCCGAGAAGGGTTCACGCCTTGTGGCCGTAAACTGCGAGGATGGCGACGCATCGGGTGCGCATCGTGCCGCCGTATCGGAAGGAGGGGGATACTGCGCTGGGAGCGTTCTTCGGGCTTGCACTCGGAACCACGTTGGGTGCGGGATTTTCTTGGTTCGCTGATGAGACAAGTCCGTTTAGTCTCTGGCCGCTGATCGGCCTGTTCCTCGCAGTCGTGGGTATCCCACTGGGGGTGGTGGTGCTCTCGCCCGTGTTCTCGGCCTCGGAGCGGCCCATCACTCTTGTGCAACCGGTCTTCACCGTGTGTTACGGGCTGGCACTGTCCACGGCGATGTCGGCCGTGTCTCACGAGGATGCGGGCTCGTCGCTAATCAAACTCGAGTCGGCGTTTTACATGCCCGCGCTATACGTCGCTCTAATCGCCGCGGTCCTGCTGGTGATCGGGATGATCTGGAGTTTGGCGGTGAGAGCCATCGTTGTGCGACTGAAGGAGCAGGACGGCGACCATTGCTGGAAATGCGCCTACCAACTTGGATCGGATCAGATCACGCGATGCCCCGAGTGCGGGGAACCGCGGAGCAGCACGCGGTTCGTTCATGGCTGGCTCTACTCTATTTTCGGAACGATGCGCACGCGGGCCATGCCGCTGCTGGTCGGAACGGTCGTCGTCCTGAGCACAGCGCTGGCGTATCGGTTGTGGGACACGACATTCCCGCTTCTCCGCCTGCGGGAGTTGATGGATCGCTCGGGGGCCCCACCCTACTACGCGCCGCTCCGGGGAGATTTTCAAATGGGTGCGGGCGGCGTCCACGCCATCACAGGGCGCTTTGTGCTCAATCCCCTGAGCACTTCCTATTCCGAAGATTGGGCGATTTGTTACATACCGCACGGGCCGGACGGCACAACCATGCATATCCGCACGGCCTACCGGGACTCGTTCCTCTCACCGACTCTCTTTCCCAGTACACCGCTAGTCGGGTGCGATCTCGATCCCGTGCAAACCGGATTCGTTTTCGAGCATGGCTTGCCGCTTCCGCTGCTGCATGCGATGGCCAAGAAACAACGATCGATGGGCGAGCAGGGAGCGCAGACCTACGCGACACTTGATCCCGTTCCATTCCTGAACGAACAAGCACACGGGACGGACCGCCGATGAAGAGATGCATGCGAACAATACAATCGCAAGAACGACCCGCGACCGGAGAACGTTTCGGTAATGCATGAGAGCGAGATCAACGCGACAACCCGGGCACGATGGCCGATCGCGGCGGCGATGGGATCCGCACTAGCATTTGGAACTATCTGCAACTGGCCCGTATCGGGAGCGGGCGGGCGCACCGCGCGGGGATTTTCGTTCGTCAATCACGCGCTGGTGCTGACCGATCAGGGGCGCTACGAGGAATCACTTCGCGAATCAGAGCGGGCGATCCAAGTGGCGGCACGAGAGCGAATCGCGGCTGTGGTGGGCGGAGGGGATGAAGTCGGGCCGCGGATGGCGAGCGGGTTTGCGCTGGCGCAGCTCGGGCGGCTCGATGAAGCGCTCGCGGCATACAAAGCCGCGGCGAAGACGGACCCGGGATACGGCGAAGCATGGCGCGGCGTGGGTGAAATCCTGCTGCGGCTGGGGCGGGTCGAGGAGGCGGCCGAGCCGCTGCAGCGCGCGGCGCAGGCGGAGCCGGGCGATGCGGTCGCACTGAACCTGCTCGGCTCGGCGCTGGGTCGCTCCGGCCGGCCGGGCGAGGCGATGGAGGCGCTGCGCCGGGCGATCGCGATCGACGACCGGCTCGCTGGCGCGTGGGTCAACATCGGCAACGTGTACCTGAGCGTCGGGCGGGCGCGCGAGGCGGCGGAGGCGTACGCGAAGTCGCTGATGCTCGATCCGCTGAACGTCGATGCGCACTGCAACCTCGGCGCGGCGCGGGCGGCGCTCGGGGACTGGGTAGCGGCGGAAGACGCGTACCGCAACGCGCTGCAGATGGACCCGGCGAGATCGGATGCTCGCGAGGCGCTGGCGGAGGTGGAACGGAGGAGGAAGGCCGCGGGAAAATGACGACAAGGGCGGCTGGAACACTCGTCGCGGCGACTTGGATTCCCGCCGGCTTGCATCGCTGGCGCAGAAGGGCGTGCCGCCCTTCTGCAACTTCCCTGCTCAAGATCTCCCCGGGCGACGGCCGCAGGGCGGGTGGTACAAACATGGTTGGGGCATGATGATGCACAATCGCAACGAGGGACGGTAGAGAACGTGACGGACGCCGCGAACCGAGCTGATGGACCGACGCGATTGGGCAGTAGTGGCTTCGCGCGCTGGGTGGTCGGCGTGGTGCTGCTCGCGGTCGCGCTGCGGGCGGCGTACCTCTTTGAGATCAAGGACATGGGCTTCTGGCGCGTGGCGCTGGGGGACGCGGCGATCTATGTGCACCGCGCGACGGGGATCGCGTCGGGCGACTGGGCGGGGCCGGCGGACTTTGTGCACGCGCCGCTGTATGCGTACGTGATGGCCTTGCCGCGGATGGTGGGGCTGACGGAGCTGGTGTGGGTGCGGGTGATGCAGATGGCGATGAGTGCCGCGAGCCTCGCGCTGCTGATGGTCGTGACGCGGCGGCTTTTCGGCTCGCGCGCGGGGGTCATTGCGGGGGTGCTGTACGCGGTCCTGCCCAGCGCCATCTATTTCGATGGGCTGATCGAGAAGTCGAGCCTCGCGGTGCTGCTGACGATGGGAGTGATCGCGTGCGCGATCAACGCTCAAGGCGAAAATGTTCAAGGCCTGAATCAGAAGATCCGAGGTGGCGGGGCGTGGGACTGGGCACGGTGGTTGGTCGCGGGAGCGCTGCTCGGCTTGCTGGTGCTGACGCGGCAGAATGCGCTGGCGCTGCTGCCGCTGGTGATCGTGGGGGTGGCGGTAAGTCGCAGTCAAACGCAGAGAGCACAAAGCACAGATCAGAAGGGGAGCGCGGCCATGCCGCGACTCCTCGCCGTCGGGGCAGTGCTCATTGGATTCGCGCTCGCCGTGTCGCCCTGGGTCGCGCGCAACAAGATGGTCACGGACGAGTTCGTGCTCTCGACGCCCAACATGGGGCAGAACTTCTGGATGGGCAACGATCCTCGGAGCACGGGCACCTACATGTCCTTCCAGCGCGGCAAGGTGAATCCCGAGCACGAGCAAGCCGAGTGGGTGAAGGAAGCGGAGGCGGCGACCGGCCATCCCATGAGCGCGAAGGAAGTCTCCGACTGGTACTTCGCGCGGGGGATGAAGTTCGTGCGCGAGCAGCCGT
>DASZQL010000045.1:0-7304 GCA_035549675.1 Phycisphaerales bacterium
CGCGGGATCGGGCGGGCCTCACGGGCACGGGGGTGGCGGCGGGCACACGGGGCGGATCGAGGGCGTGGACAACGCGGCGGAGCTGCGCGACTTGATCATGGACCGCGTGAGACGATCGCGGAGCGCGGGGCTCGGGGATGAAGCGCACCACGACGGCCATGACGCGGCGGGCGGGCGCGGGGCGATGGGCGCGGAGCATCTGGCGGTGTTGCGGGCGATCCGGGACGATCTGCGCGCGGCGCGGTCGGCGTGAGTGCCGCGGCGCCGCGGCATATAATGCGGGCATGCCCGACTATCGCGACCCGCGGGAAAAGTTTCACTGGCTCGATGTGGACCGTATCGCGGAAGAACTCTACGAACGGTACCCGGACCAGGATCCCATCCGGATCTCATTCCCGGATCTAACCGGGCTCGTGCGTTCGTTGCACGGGTTTCGAGAAGAGGCGGGGCATCCGGTGAATGAGAAGATTCTCGAAGCGATCCAGTCTCGTTGGATGGAAGAACGGCTCGACGGCGGGCCGGGCGATGACGACGACCGCGATTGAAACTTGTTGAAAGGATGGAGAGATGCCCAGCGCCGCCGCCCGTCACATTCTGGTGAAGACCGAGCAGGAAGCCCGCGACCTCAAGACGCGGATCGACAAGGGCGAGGATTTCGGAGCGATCGCGAAGAAGGTTTCGCTGTGCCCGTCGGGGAAGGGCGGGGGTTCGCTCGGGACCTTCAGCCGCGGCGACATGGTGCCGGAGTTCGACCGCGTGGTGTTTGGCGACCTGCCGTTGAACGCGACGTCGGAGCCGGTGAAGACGCAGTTCGGGTATCACCTGATCCAGGTGACGCAACGGATGGCGTGATGACGCAGCGCGATTGCATGCGCGCTTGAGCCGCAGCCACCGTTTCATGTGTAGCGGCCGGCGCCCGCGCCGGCCGGAGGGTCGTCGGCCTGCGGGGGCGCAGGCCGCTACATTCGGAATTGCGGCGCCTCTAGTTCGTTGCGCAATGAAAAGGGCCGCCGGGGACGTTGATCCCCTGGCGGCCACGGCGGAACGAAAAAAGAAGGTGTTCCTGGTGCCCGGCGCGCCGCTCCCTCGTCGGCGGGCCGGGCGGCGGTGAACGGGAGAATCGCGCGTGTGCTGGGCGCGATCATGCCGCCTCACCGCCGGAGTGGATCGGAGCGCTCTCCCGCTCCGGTCGACTCCGTGTGTTCCGGTGTGTCAGGCCTGGTTCGTTGAACGATTGGTGGGCTGATCGGATCGTCGGCGGCGCCAGACGATGAGGAGGGCGCTCGCGGCGGCGAGCGGCACGCCGCCGGCGGAGGGGACGGGGACGGCGGCGAGCTGGTCCTGCTTGGTGGGGGACTGGAGGGCGACGAGGTTGGTCACGCCGCCGGAGTAGGCGTTGCTGTTGATGGCGGTGATCCACGACTGCGCGAGCGAGCGGATGGAGTCGGTGTTGTTGTTCATCTTGAAGGAGCCGGTCTGGAGGTTGTAGTCGGTGTCGTAGCGGAGCTCCCAGACGGCCGCTTGGAAGGCGGCGGATTCGTCGCGGGTGTCGACGGCGGGGAAGTAGGTGGACCAGAGGCGGCCGAGGAGGAGGGACTGCTGGGGCGCGAGGCCGAAGTCGGCGAGGGACATGACGTTGAAGATGACGGAGCTGTTGGCGGGAACGGTCTGGTCGAGGTCGATGCAGTAGGTGTCGAAGGTGATGGCGAGCGAGGCGTCGACGCCGAGGCCGGGCGAGTCGGAGCGGGTCCAGCCGTACTGGACGGTGCTGACGTTGCCGCTGTAGTGGCCGGTGGCGGTGATGCTGATGGACTTGCTGTAGTCGCCGGTGTACGAGCCGGTGATGGTGCCGGCGCTCGCGGAGATCGCGAGCGCAAGAGTAGTCAACGGGAAGACAATGGCCTTCAGGGTATTCATTGACTCAGGCTCCTGAACAAATGGCGCACCGAACGCGATGGTGCGCGGGGTGACGAACAAGCGACGCGGCGCCCCCGGAGAAGGGCGCGGTCGCGGGCCCGCCGTGGCGGGCATGCTTCGACCTCCGTCACGCGAGCAGGGCGGCTCAGAGCTGGCCCGGCGGCACGACGGAGGCGGTGTCCTGCGGTCCACGGTGCGCCGGCGGGAGACGAGGCCCGGCCGGCGGCGTGTGACCACCTTCACCGTCAGATTCGCGCGGCCGGGGTGCAAGAGGCGGCGGCGCGCGAACCCCGGGCGCGGGTGGGCTGGTGACGCGCTGGGGGAGCGGGCAAGCGCGGATCGCTGCGGGCGCGGCGGATTGATGAATGAGGGGCGGTGTTCCCGGAGCGGGCGTTATCGGCGCGTCCGGGAAGGGTGGTGGGCATCGAGTATGATCGGGCTTTGGCTCGGGTCCGGGAACGAATCGGGCCCCTTGGGATACGCGGAATGCCGAGCATCACGATCAACGGCAAGGTGTGCGAGTTCAAGCCCGGGCAGATGATCCTGCAGGTGGCGAACGACCAGGGCCTTGCGATCCCGCAGTACTGCTATCACGACGGGCTGTCGATCGTGGCGTCGTGCCGCATCTGCCTGGCGGAGGTGTGGGCGCCGAACCCGCGGAATGGCAACAAGCTCGAGTCGATGGGCAAGCTGCTGCCCACGTGCCAGACGGCGTGCACGGACGGGATGGTCGTCTACACCGATTCGCCCAAGGCGATCGCGAACCAGAAGGCGGTGATGGAGTACCTGCTCATCAACCACCCGCTGGACTGCCCGGTGTGCGACCAGTCGGGCGAGTGCTTCCTGCAGGACTACAGCTACGAGTACGGGCGGGGCGTGTCGCGGTTCGAGGAGACGAAGGTCAAGCAGCCCAAGAAGGATCTGGGGCCGCATGTGTATCTCTATAGCGACCGGTGCATCATGTGCTCGCGGTGCGTGCGGTTCACGCGCGAGGTCTCGGGCACGGCGGAGTTGATGGTGCAGGGCCGGGGCAACACCGAGCAGATCGACATCTTCCCCGGCGCGGCGCTGGACAACGAGCTTTCGGCGAACGTGATCGACCTGTGCCCGGTCGGGGCGCTGCTCGACAAGGACTTCCTGTTCACGCAGCGCGTGTGGTTCCTGAAAGAGACGCCGAGCATCGACGGGATTACGGCGAGCGGGGACAACATTTCGATCCACCACAACAACGGCGTGGTGTACCGGGTAAAGCCGCGGACGAACATGGCGGTGAACAAGTGGTGGATCAGCGACGAGATCCGCTACGGCTGGAAGTTCGTGCACGCCGAGAATCGGCTCCGCACGCCGACGCATGTGAAGCTGGGGCGGCGGGTGGAGTGTGATTTCAGTCGGGCGTACGCGGAGGCGGTTGAAGGATTGAAGGGCGGCGCTTCGCGCGGGGGGCTCGCGATGGTGGTGAGCCCGATGCTCTCGTGCGAGGAGGCGTACCTGCTCGGCAAGCTGGCGCGGGCGATCGATCCGAGCGCGACGCTCGCGGTCGGGCCGGTGCCGATGGAGGGCAAGGACAAGGCGTTCCCCGGCGGGTACACGATCTATGCCGAGAAGGCGCCGAACGCACGCGGGGTGCGGCGGGCGCTGGAGGCGGTTGCGGGGCGCGGAGTGGTGGGCTACGAGGAGTTCGCGTCGCGGGCCGGGTCCTTCGGCGCGGTCGTGCTGACGGGCAACTATCCGAGCGAGTGGGTGACGGCGGAGCTGGCGAAGTCGCTCCAACGAGCCCCGAGCGTGAGCGACGGGTCTTCTTCAGCCCCGTTCGTCGTGCTGATCGACACGCTGCCCAACCGGCTCAGCGGGAAGCTCGGCGAGGCGGGCGGCGCGAACGTGGTGATCCCCGGCGCGACGTGGATCGAGAAGGGGGGCACGTTCGAGAACGCCAAGGGCATGCTCCAGGCCTTTGAACAGGCGATCCCGGTGATCGAGCTGGCCAAGAGCGAGGGTCAGATCGCGCTGGACCTGCTATCGATCGTCGAGGGCGCGGCGGAAGTCAACGCCCCGGACGAGATGCGGCTCATGGAAATCCCGGCCATGCCGGGCCAGGTTTCCGGCGCGGCAAGGCTCGCGGCCCCGCGCGTGCGCGAGTTCAACGCGGCGGAGATCCGGCGCGAGATGGCGGGGTTCTCCGATTCGCTCCGCTTGTTCGTCACGGATGTGAAGATGCCGGTGGTCGAAGTGAAGCAGGTGGCGGATGTGGAAGTGGTGGAGTTGTAGTAATCGGCGGCACACGCGCCTCATCCCATGGAAACGTCGGCTGATGCGATTCTGGAGTTCATCCGAACAGGAATCCGGGAAGCCTACATTTTCCGGTCCTCGCCCAGAAAACATCCTCGACTAGCTCGCTATCTCTACGTTTCAGACGGCGAGGAGCTCGATTCGGACTTAACCAAGTTTTTTGCAGAGTCTAATTTTTTCTCAGATCAAGAACTCGACAATCTGCTCTTCGCAGAGCATGAAGTGTTGATGGGAAGCGCGGTCGTGGGGCCAGATTTCTGGGCTCTACTTCAACGATCCATCGACGATTGGGTATCCCAACAATCATGGGCAACTGTTTCGATTGAAACTAGTGGGCGTGCTGACTCGGCCTCTCATTCAGTAACCGGATCATCGATAGAGGTCTGGCGATCTTCGGAGAGTCCCCTCCTCGTATGGGGCCGCAAGACGCCTGCTTCTCTTTCAATGGCAAGACTGTTGATTGAAAATGGTCGCGGTTTACACGAGCTATCCCCGAAAGACTTTGAACTACTCCTGGCCGATCTGCTTGAGCGTGACGGCTGGCAGGTCCGACATACAGGTCGAGCTGGCGACGCTGGTGTTGACGTGCTTTCTGAACGCTCAGATCCAACCCTTGGAACAGTACGAGCCATTTGGCAAGCCAAACGATTCTCGCCACCTCACAAGGTTCAATTGTTCCATGTGCGCGAGTTGCTCGGCACGCTTGAAGACCATTGTGCCACGAAAGCAATGATTGCCACAACCAGCCGCCTTACAAAAGGCGCGATTGACTTTGTAATTCGGCACGGCGGAAGAGTTGGGAAGGTCGAATACGATGGGTTGGAAGAGTGGATACGGCGTCACTTTCCTTAACCCAGAGGTGGAAACGGTGGTTCTCTAAGAGCGAGCCCGTATAACGTTGCTGGCGATCAGCGCCCGGCATCGATCGCCGCGTCGGCAGCTTCGTGAATCGCTTCAATCGCGTCGGTTTTAATCGTCACGAGCCGGGCGAGCTGTTCGTAGCGACCGGCGTTGACGGCGTCGATCGCCTCCTGCGGTGCGCCGAGACGGCGGAGCTGGGTGATGCACGCGTCTGCCGATTGATTCACCGCCGCGGCGGTGCCGGCACCGGCCATTTCGATGAGGCGCGTGTAGCGGTCGTCGATGGCGCCGACGAACTTCTCTTTGGCGGCACTGGGCGGACGGGCGCCGTAAGCGACGAGCAGGCGCACGCCGAGGTCGCGCCAGGTGTTGACGAGGCGCTCGGTGCGGTCGACGGGGGCCTTCATGCGGGCGATGCAGCTGGCGACCATCGTGTCGATGGTGCGGGTGCTCGCGGCGATGCGGAGCGCGGGCATGGCGGAGACGCCGCCGATGCCGCCCCCGATGTGGATGCTCATGGAGAACTGGCCCGCGAGCGCCGGTGCGGCGAGCATCGCGGCGGCGACAACGGCGGCCAAGCGGTTCGTGCGAATATTCATTGGCTTCCTCCCGTGTTGCGCGCTCTGTGCGGCAAGGCTCGCCAAAAGGGTAGGCGAGCATCTCGCGTGCGGAGCGCGGTCAATCAATGGACGCGCGGATGGAGCGGATGTTCCGATCGTCGTTCGGATGGAACAACAAGGCGTGGCGCGGCGGTTCAGTTCCCGCCACAGGTCTCGCCCCAGTGGGCGAGGATGTGCGAGATGTCGTCGATGCCGACGGAGCCGTTGGCGTTGGCGTCGCCGCGACCACCGGCTTCGCCGGATTCGCCCCAGTGGGCGATGACGCGGCCGATGTCGCGGAGGCTCACGATGCCGTCGGCGTTGGCGTCGCCTTCGCAGGGTGGGGGGTTGATGGTGGCGAGGAAGGGGATGACGGGGCCGTGGTTGAAGCGGCCGTTGCCGCTGATCCTGGTGCCGTCGGCGGAGACGTCGATGGCCTGGTCGAGGTCCCAGCCGGTCATGTCGATGCCTTCTTCGATGAGGACATCGCGGAGCAGGCGGGCGCCGTGGGAGGCGTTCCACACGATGGCGCCGCGGTCGTTGTCGTGGCCCACGATGACGCGGGCGCCGAGGGAGGCGCCGGTGGCGCGGGCGTCCGACATCGGGATCCAGACGGGGACGATGTGGCCCGAGAGGTCGGCGCGGGTGGCGTGGTAGGTCGAGGTCGAGGTGTGCAGCGCCCAGCCGAGGAGGAACTGGCCGTCACGGGAGAAGGCTTCGGGGCCGCCGAGGGAGTACGCGCCGGAAGCGTCGTGGAGGTCGGTGGCTTCGCCGGTCGAGGCATTCCAGATCGTGGCGTAGGTGCCGGGCGCGGATTCGATGCGAACACCGGCGATGAGCTGGCCGTTGGGCGAGGCGCCGTAGGCGTAGCTGTCGTCGGAGGCTTCGAGTGATTGGACGGAGCCGTCGGTGAAGCCGCGGAAGCCGGTGGCGTCGACTGCACCGAGCCGGAAGAGGGCGACGGAGGCGCCGTCGTCGGAGATGCCGCGGCACTCGCCGTAGATGGTGAAGCCGGCAGACGAGGTATCGAAGTCCACCGGTGCGTGGTCGTTGCCGGTCCACATGCAGGGCGCGTAGAAGGGGAGGAACTCGGGGAGACTCTGGCGGCGGCCGAAGATCGTCGAGCCGTCGGGCGTGCAGCCGATCGCGACGCTGGGATGCTCGGGGTCGATGACCTGGTGTGAGCCGTCGGGGAAGAAGATGGCGGCGACGTACTCACCGACCGCTTCGCTGGTGACCGCGCCGACGACGATGGAACCGTCGGCGGACATCCGGCCGCCCGCGGCCTCCGCGCCGAGCGCCAGCGGCATGAACGATGCGCCGAAGGCGGTCGCGCCGGACGAAGCCAGAACGATTCCCAGGATCGCCAGATTCCGGCGCTGCAGCATCTTTGAACTCCTCCGTCGCGGCCGATCCCCGTGTGATCGGCGGCTCGGTGATCTCTCCAAAGTGAACGCTAGCACCATACGAGGGAGGCATCCAACGGGATACGGGGAAATGCCCAAGAATGGGCTGCGGACGTGAGGTTTCCGGGCTTGGATGGGGGGTGAATTGTAAAGAGGAACTCCAAGGGGGAGTTGGGAAATGAACCGTGGGTTGTGGGCCAGAAAACACGACTATTCGCGGGGCCGAATAGTCGTG
>DASZQL010000046.1:0-2904 GCA_035549675.1 Phycisphaerales bacterium
ACGACAACCGCTCGAGCACCAACCGCCGCGCCGAAACTGCCTCCTGCCACGCGGCGGACACCGCCGCGCCCCACGATTCAACAACCCCTCGCGCCTCGCGCACCATCGCCGCCGGGTCCGCGTACAGCGGCTGCGCTTCGACCACCGACAACCGCATCCGCTCCCGCTCGAACCGCCGGAGCATCGAGTGCACCAGCCGCGCCCGCCGGTGCAGGAGCTCTTCACCCAGCGCCGCGCGATCCGGTGTCAAAACCATCGCCGCCTGCGTGGGCGTCGCGCACCGCGCATCGGCCACCAGCTCCGCGATGGTCACATCCGTCTCGTGCCCGATCGCCGCGACCACCGGCACCGACGAACGCACGATCGCCTCCGCCACCGCCCGCTCGTTAAACGCCCACAGGTCCTCGATCGACCCACCGCCGCGCGTCACGATCACCGCATCGACACCCAGCCGTTCATGCTCCCGCGACAGCCAGTCCAGCGCCCGCACGATCGAAGGTGCCGCCCCGTCCCCCTGCACGCGCACATCCACGACCGCGACATCCACCGCCGCGCACCGCCGCTTCATCGTGCTCAGCACATCCTGCAGCGCCGCCCCGGTCCGTGAAGTGACGACCGCCACACGCCGCGGAAACACGGGCAGCGCCCGCTTCCGCTCCGGCTCGAAGTATCCGAGCTTCTTCAGCTCCTCGGAGAGCGCCCGGAACCGTTGTTCCAGCGCCCCGAGTCCCATCGGCTCCATCGCCTCAACGTAAAGCTGCGTCCGCCCCTGCTTTGCGAAGAACGCGATCCGCCCCGTAATGACCACCTTCGCCCCATCCGCCGGCGTGAACCGCACCCCCGACGCATCCTTCGCGAACATCACGCACGAAATCACCGCCCCGTGCTTCGAGTCATCCCCGCCGTCGGGGTCCTTCAGGTTGAAATACAGGTGGGTCTGCTTTCGCAGGTTGCTGATCTCCCCGACCACGCGCACGCGATCGGGAAACCCCTTCGCCAGCGCCCCCTCGATGCGCGACGCCAGCTCCGAAACACTGATCGCCGACGATGCCGCATGAGCCGGCGCCGCGCCAGTCAAAGCAGCGGGGGGCGGCACCGCGCCGTCACCGGCGAACAATGATCCCGCCGCTCCGCTCGCATCGGACGACTCACCCCGCGGCGCCCCCGCCGCCCGCGATGGATCAAACCGAGACCGCTTCATGGACCGCGATCATACGCCGTGACCCCACACATCGCGGTGCCGTGCCACGACAGGCGGCGGCTCTGAGCCGACTGTAGTGCTACCGCTCAGGTGCGCTGGCGCCACGACTATTCCGCACTGGGAGTAGTTGTGCCTCGTTTCAAGTCTTCGCGCTCTTGGCGACCTTCGCGCTCTTCGCGACAAAAACTCTTCTCTCTGCCTCCCTCTGTTCTCGTCCGCGACCTCTGCGTTCACTTCCTAGCGGCACACCTCTCCCCAATGCTGCACGACCACCGCCACGTCCCCAAGCCCGATCGAATGATTCCCATCCAGATCCGCCCCCGCCGGCGCCGGCGGCACCGACAGCGACCAGTTCTGTATCAGGATCGCGATGTCCGACAACCCAACCGCGTTGTTCCCGTCGATATCGCCCGGGCACGCCGGCGGCGCGACCGGGCGCTCATGCACGAACACGTCATCTTGGAAGTTCGTGTCGCCCGGCACCAGGTTCGTCGCCTGCGACGAGAACGCGATCACCCCGCCGTTCGCCGAGATCCAGGGCTTGATGCTCGTGAAGTTCCCTTCCACCCCGGCGCTCGTCACGCTCACCCGCGTCGTCTCGCCCGTCTGCCGGTCGTGGACGAAAATGTCGTCCGAGCTGTTCGTGTCGCCCGCGACCAGGTTGGTCGCCATCGACTGGAACGCGACGTACCGGCCGTCACCCGAGATCGACGGGAACAGGCTCCAGTCGTTGCCCTGCGTGCCGCCGGTCCTCAGGCTGACGCGCGTTGTCGTCCCCGCCGTGCGATCGCGCACGAAGATGTCGCCGGCGCCGTTCGAATCCCCGGCGACAAGATTCGCGGCGCCCGACTCGAACGCCACATACCGTCCATCCGCCGAAATCGACGGCCGCGTCCCGTACCCGTCGGCCTGCGCGCCCGCCGTGCTCACGCTGACCAGTTCGATGCCGCCGGTCTGCAGATCACGCACGAACACGTCCGGCTGATTGTTCGTGTCGCCGACAACAAGGTTCGTCGCGAACGATCGGAACGCGAGGAACCGGCCGTCGTCGGAAAGCGCCGGGAACTCGCTCCCGTTGTTCGCCTGCCCACCCGCGCCGACACTCACGCGGCTCGTCGCCCCCGTGAGCCGGTCATGCACAAAAAGATCTCCTGCAAAGTTCGTGTCGTTGGGCACGAGGTCGGTCGCGGCGGACCGGAACGCGACATACCGCCCGTCGCCCGAAATCGCCGGAAAATCACTGAGCCCGTTCCCTTCGGCGCCGGTCGATGAAACACTGACCCGCGTCGTCTGCCCCGTCTGCCGGTCATGTACGAACACGTCAGGCGTGTTGTTTGTATCACCCGCCACCAGGTTCGAAGCCCAGGAATAGAAGGCGACATACCGTCCGTCCGCACTGAGCACCGGCATTGAGCTCGTGTTATTCGCCTGCGCGCCGTCACTTGCGACACTGACCCGACTGGTCTGCCCGGTCTGCCGGTCGTGCACGAAGATATCGCCCATGGCGTTGCTGTCGCCCACCACGAGGTTCGACGCCGCCGATGCGAAGGCGACGTATCGCCCGTCCGCGCTCAAGGCTGGCCTGAAGCTTCCGTTATTGGCCTGCGCACCGGTACTGGCGACGCTGACCCGCGTGGTCTGCCCCGTCTGGCGGTCGCGCACGAAGATGTCAGTCGTGGCGTTGCTGTCTCCGGCCACGAGGT
>DASZQL010000047.1:0-24442 GCA_035549675.1 Phycisphaerales bacterium
GTTATCCGCGAGTTCCGTCGCCACCACGCGCACCCGCTTCAGCGACGCCGGGAACACGACCTTTCCCATCGCCGCGGAAACCCGCCTGACGTACACGTCACCCATCGCCTCCGCCATCCCGCCCCCCAGAATCACCAGCTCCAGCGACAAGAGTGTCACGCACCCGCCGATCGCGAGGCCCAGGAGGTCCGTCGCTTCATCGACCACCATCCGCGTCAGCGCATCGCCCTTGTGGTACGCCTCCGCGATCGCCCCCGCCCCCGCCGCGGCAATCTCCCCGCCGGTGATCTTCGTCAGCATCGAAGGCCGGTTCGACGCGACAAGCTGCGCGAGCCGCCGCGCCAGGTGCTTCCGCGAGCAGTTCTCTTCGAGCGTCCGGTTCCCGAGGGCCGCGTTCGGGAAGAGCGTCATCTGCCCGATCTCGCCCGCCGAGCCGTACCTGCCCTGGTAGAGCTTGCCGTCGAGCACCAGCCCGCCGCCGATCCCGGTTCCGATCCACACGCCAAGCACGTCACTCGCGTTCTGCCCCGCGCCGAGCCGGTTCTCGCCGTGCACCGCGACGTTCACGTCATTATCGATGACGATCGGCGGCCCCTTCACCCGTTTCGCCAGCTCCTTCGCGAGTGGAAAGTTGTTCCACCGCAGGTTCGGCGCTTCGAGCACCACCCCCTTGCGATGATCGATCGCCCCCGGCGCGCCCACGCCGATCCCCGCCAGCTTGTCCGGCCCGATCCCTGCTTCCTTGCACGCGCGCCGGATTCCGTCCGCGATCCGGTCCACGACGTGCTTCGAGCCCTCCTCCGCGCGGGTCTTGTGTTTGCACCGACCCAGGACCTTGTCGCCGACGACCACGCCGATCTGCATGTTCGTCCCGCCGAGATCGACCCCGATGTACGCGCCCCGCGCCCCGCCCATCTCTTCCGCCGCGCCGCGCCGTCCGCTTTTCTTCGCCATGAGCGCGAGTGTAGCGGAGCACGCCATATGCCCTTCTGCTCCCTCTCCCTCTGGGAGAGGGCCGGGGTGAGGGCTTTACGCCTCTACGTTTCTTTCGCCGGTTTTCTGCCTTCGTCTTATCCGGGTGTCGGGCTACGGCGCTTCACTGTGCCCGGTCCGGGAGCCGTGTGCTGCTGGTGGCTTGTCCACCAGTGCGTTCCTTGTCTTCAGCAGGGAGTTGCAGAGGGCAGCATCCCCTCTGCATTTGCGCACAGTCCTCCATCTCTCCCAACGCCATGATGCCCCTCCCCAACCCAAGTTCTTTCAACTCTGTGTCTCTGTGCCTCTGCGGTGAGTCCTCCGCTCCGTACCCCTCGCTCATAAACTCACCCGATGCCCAGCGCTAAGCCACACGTCGCCTTCTACCCCGGCTCCTTCGACCCCGCCACCTACGGCCACCTCGACGTCGTCGCCCGCGGCCGACGCCTCTTCGACCGCCTCGTCGTCGGCGTCGGCCTCAACCCCGAAAAGGAAACTCTTTTCTCCGCCGACGAGCGCGCCGCGATCCTCCGCACGCTCGTCGCCGACGTCGTGAAGAAGGAGCCCGGCGAAGCCGCCGTCGAGGTCATGACCTTCACCGGCCTCACCGTGGACGCCGCCCGTTCCATCGGCGCCACCGTCCTGCTCCGCGGCATCCGAAACCTCTCCGACCTCCAGTACGAAGTCCAGCAGGCCGTCACCAACCGCGAAGTCGCCGGCCTCGAAACCGCCTTCGTCGTCGCGGGCCAGAGCTTCGCCTACACCTCCTCGACTCTCATCAAGCAGATCACCGCCATGGGCACCGACCCCAACGCCCTCTCCTCGATGTGCCCCCCGCTCGTGATCGAAAAGCTCCGCGAAAAACAAGCCGCCGGCCACCCCGCCCTCAAAAAACTCCGGCAGTAACAAAGCAAGCGGGCCACCGCCCGCATGGTTCGCGAAACAATCGCGATCGGAACGCCGTACTTATGCAGGATGAACCCGGCCCTTTATCGTGCATGGCGGCTACGGCCCCTGCGGTGGTGGCAAACGCCCCGCGCGACTTGTGCATTCGGTGCAGCGATGCTTTTCGGTCTCGCCGCCTTGCCGGAGCGAGGTTCGAAGCTCGGCGATTTCATTTGGGGACGGCTGACCTGGTGCGGCGGCTATTCCCGCGCCTTCGTGACGCGCGAAGCCGACGGCTTGGCGTTGCATTGGGATGACGTCATCGACTCGGCAGCGATGGTTCGCTTCAAACGCGGCCCGTACCTGAACGGTGAATGGCGCCACGGCTTCGCGTTCCACACGAGCGCGGAACTGGATGCACGAATCCAGATTGACGATCGCCAGTCCCCCAGCCTCACGCCGGACGAACGAGCTCAGATTCGCGCGAGTTTCCTGAATGGAATCGAGGACCATAGCAGTATTCGACTGAACCAGTTCGAGCGGGAAACATTGGAGCGCGGCGACGCTGTCTTCGAACGCACACTCTGGGCCGGTTATCCAGCCAATACCGCGCTGCTGCTCTCGGTGGTCGGTTTCATCGGATCGCTCGCGTGGCTACCGCGACTCGGCGAACTCCGGCGCATCGGCCGTTTGCAAGCGGAACGCTGCCCGAGATGCCGGTACGACATCCGCCAACTCCCAACCCGATGCTGCCCGGAATGCGGCGAGAAATGGAGCGAAGACGAAGCCCGGCACATCGCTGACTGCTGATCTTCACCGGCTTTCGCCCGGAGGGCGATCGATCGTTGCCGGATGCACGCCGCGCCTCGCGGCTGCCTCCGGTACGCGGCATCTTCTTTTCATCTTCTTCCTTTTCTTCCTCTTCTTCTTCTTCTTCTTCTTCTTCTCCGCCCCTCGGGCGGACGAACTCTTCAACCTCTCCCTGACCCCGCCTCTCCCTCCTTCTCCTCCAACTCATCCCGGATCTCCGGCATTTCCCGATCCGGGATGTGATTGAACGCGATTCGCGTCGGCGCCGAGTCCTTCGCCGAGTGCATCGCCGCGAAGTACACGCTGTTCCGACCCAGCCGCGAGTTGATCCGGTCCATCACCGCCCCGAGCCCGCCGCGCTTCCGCGCTTCCTCAAAGAGCGTCCCCGTCGCGAACCCGCGCGGGATCACATCCACCAGTGCCACTCCAACCCGCAAAGGCGTCCCCACCGGCCGCCCCGCCCACAACCGCAGCACCTCGCGCATCAGCGTCAGCGTGTCGTCCGTCTCCGGGATCGGCAGCTCCCCATTCCACGACTTCCGCGGCTTCGTCGCCCCGTCATCCCCCAGCCTCACTTCCCTCGGAAACTCCCGATCCAAGTACCTGATCGACAGCACCACCCGCCGCGTGCAGTACCCGCCGTGCCGCAGCCGCGACGCCGCCTTCGCCAGCAGCTTCGCCACGATCGCCCGCGCGCCCTCCTCCGTCCTTCTCTGCGGCGGCAAGACATGCTGGTGCCCGAACGAGCTCCGCTTCGTCGCCGGCTCGTGCACGTCCTCGCCGCGCATCCCGCGCCACACGAACTCGCCCCACGTGCTCCCCCACAGGTTCACCATCTTGTTCCGCCCGAACGACGCGAGCTGCTCCACGCTCGTCACGCCCTGCGCGAGCAGCCTCTTATGCATTCGCGGCCCGATTCCCGGCAGATCCTGCAACTGCAGCGCGAACAGCCGCGCGGGGAGCTCGTGATCGTCCACGATCGTCAGCCCGTCCGGCTTCTGCATGTCCGCCGCGATCTTCGACATCCACCGGCTCGTGCTGATGCCGACGGATGACCGGATGCACTCGCCGCACCGGGCGATGATCGCGCGCTTCATCGCCCGCCCGAGCTCCTCCGCCTTCTCGCGCCGCTTCTCCTCCCCGAGCAGCCGGCACGAGAACTCATCGATCGAATGCACCGCGTGCACCGGGAGCACCGTGTCCACCGCCGCGATCACGTCATGATGGAACTTCACATAGTGCGCATGATTCGCCTCGACCAGCGCAATCCCGCGGCACAGCCGCTTGGCGTCCCGAACCATCGTCCCCGTCTTGACCCCGTGCGCCTTTGCCTCATAGCTCGCCGCGATGACGAACGTCGTGTCCGCCTGCATCGGCACGACCGCGACCGGCCTCCCGCGCAGCTCAGGATGAAGCTGCTGCTCCACCGAGGCGAAGAAGGAGTTCAGATCGACATAGAGCTGGCGAAGAGGCACATCAAAAGCATAGGTCGCGACATTATTCCCGATCCCCGCCGCCGACCCGCTTCACCCCGAACCGCACCGACAACTCAATGGCGTCGATCGCCCCCGTCAACCCCAAACCGGCCTGCGGCCCCGCTCGATCCCGAAGCCGCCTGAGTTCGGGGAGCGCCGCCTCCGCCTTCGACCGCATCGCGACAAGCGTGTTGAGGATGATGTTCTCGTCGTACTCCCCCGTCGCGAGCGCCTCAGTCAGCACAGCGATGTCGATCCGGTCGCTCTCCGCCAGCTCGGTGAAGAAGTTTCTCGCCAGGACCGGGCCGAGCCCGGCCCTCGTGGGTTTCTCTGCTTCCAGCTTCAGCGCCTCGAGCATCAGGCGTGTCGCGGCGGTACGGTCCGGGGTGTCGAGCGCATCGTGCACCTTCATCATCGCGCGGACCGCCGGATCAGAATCGCTTCGGAGTGACTCGATCAGAACGCGCGTCGCCGGCCCCACCAGCCCGAGGCGCTCGGCGTCGCGGATGTCCTCCAGCGCCGCGATGAGGCCGAAGGAATCATGGAGGTATTTGCTGGTCACGAGCGCCCCGAGCGATTCCGTGACGACGGCCCGGGCTTCATCCTTGTCGCCGCCCAGCCGGATGTACACGCCGATCCGGTCGATCCCGACCGGGATTCTCTTCCCACGCAACTCACGGATCACGTGTCCCAGCGGCGCGACAAACCGTTCCTCCCCCGCGCCCCAATGCGCGACAGCCTCGCACGCGAGATAGGCGCGCCGGGGATCGGCGAACAGCTCATCGAGCGCCCCCGCGAGGCGCTCATCATGCTCCCCATCCATCAGCGCCCAGACGGCGCGCTCGACAACATTGTCCGGTGCGCTCTTGAGAAGCTGAAAATACTTGTCGCGCGTCGCCGCGTCGTGGTCGCCGAGGCACGCGAGCGCATCCACCGACGCCGCCTGCGCGATCGAGTTCTTGTGGTCGAGATTCGCGCGAAACAGCGAAATCATCGCGTCCCGGTCGGTGCTCGTGGCCCCGACCAGGGCGAAAAAATCCGTGAAGTCCCCCGTCATGGCGCGCCCGCGCGTCCCGCCGATGAACAGTCCGGGGCTGTTCAGGATGCCCGCCGCCATGCCGCGGCACTTCGTGTCCGGGTCGGCAAGCAGCCCCATCAGCACGGGCGTCGCGATGCGCGCATCCTTTCCGCACGAGCCGATGGCCCCCATCGCCGCGATGCGGACCTGCGGATCGGAGTGCCGCAGAGCATCCCTGATCGCGACGATCCCGCGCTCGCCGCAGATGCTCGCCGCCAGAAGTCGATTGTCCCGCCGCCACCACGCGCTTGACCCGTACTCGATCTGGCCAATCATCTTGGCCGCACGGATCATCTCTTCGGCGTCACTACTCTGTTCGAGCCTCCCCACGCACCAGTTAGACAGCCGATGAAGTTGCTTCTTCGACATCGCGCGGTACCAGACGCGCACCCGCACTTCATCCGTGATGGCCGCGTGATCGCTCCACTCGAACGCCGTCACCAGCGCCCAGTTCGGCAGCGCCCGCACCCACCCGAGCCGCTTGATCTGTTCGCCGTACACCACGCCAATCGCGAACAGCACGGCAAGCACGCCGCCCCTGACTCTTCCCCATCTCCGTCGCGCGCGATACAGATCGCGTTCGCGCCCCGCCACGCGCCCGCACTCCGGGCATTTCCACCCCGCCGCACCCGGCGAGCCGAACGTGGACGCCCTCGCGCTCGCACCCTCACCGACACCAGCGCCCGCACCGGCCTCCGTTGCGCCCTGATGCGAAGCTGCCATGCCTTCCAGCGCGCCCGCAGGCGCTGTTCGTTCACTCCGTCCATCCGCCGACAACGCTTCCCCGCGCGGGATCCCCGTCATGTCGTACCAGCACCCGCGGCAGCGCCGCCGCCCGCGCGACAAGTCCCCGAGCAACCCCGACCACAGCAGCCACACCCCGGCGCACCCGCCGAGCCCAGCCAGGATCCACCACATCCACGCCGAGTCGAGCATCACCCGAGCTTACGCCGCGCCCCGCCCCGAAGTGCGCGCCGCTCCCAGGAATCCATCGCGTGCATTCGAACACTCTTGGTCCATGATGCCTGCAAGACGTCCGCTCCTCGCAGCCCGAAGGGCTGATCGTCAGTAGCCGGGGGTTGAGCGAGTCCCCGAAGGGGGCGAGCAAGAACCCCCCGGGGATCGCGTCAACGAATCGGGCCGCACGCCGAAGGTGTGCTCGTCCGTGTGGGCGACTTGTGTGCCCCACCACCATGCACACAGCCGGCTTTCTTCGCAACGAAGTGGCGCGGAACGTCACCCCCGCGCCGTGACGATCCCCCACATCAGATTCCGCCGGGTGCCACTACTCGGCTGCTTTGAGCCGAGTAGCGAGCGATCCGCCTCACCCGGGTGCATCGCGAACAACGAGTAGTCCTTCGCAAAGAACACCGCGCCCAATGCCACCACCTTGCTGTACCGAGCAGCGTAGCGCCCGTGACCCCCCCGGGCGCCCGCGCGCCAAGAGCGATTGGCGTTCTTTGAAAAAGAAGCACCCCGGAACAACTCACGCCCGCGCCGTAACAATCGCCCACATCAAGTTCCGCCACACGCAATCGATCCCGCCCGCCTCAAATCCCGCGAGCCGCATCGCATCGAAGTGCGCGCCCACCGACTCGTAATGATCGTGCGCCGCCGCGTGCGCGACGAGGCTCGCGATCTCCTCCTCCGTGCAGTTGCCGGGTTCGCGGCAATACTGCAGCCACCCCTCCCAGTTCACGCGGTGGTTCTCTTCCGTCGCGCCCGCCATCTGGTCCGCGAACGCGAGCAGACCACCCGGCGCAAGCCAGCCGCGGATCGCGCGGAACAGCGCCGGCTTGTCGCGCACGTGGTGCAGGCTGATGCACGACGTGACCGCATCGAAGCTCGCCGCTCCCAGTTGCAGTTCCTCGAATCGCCCCACCGTCGGCTCGACACGCGAACGCTCGTTGCCGCGCTCGGCGAGCCGCGCGCCCGTCAACGACACCATTTCTTCCGAAGCATCGACAAACGTGATCCGCGCGCCCGGGAACCGCTCCGCGAGGCGGATCGTCAGGTTCCCGGTCCCGCATCCCAGCTCAAGAATCGCCCGCGGCCCCCGCACGCCGCCCAACCCCGCCTTCTCGCCGCCGCCCATCTCCGCCGTTCCATCGCACGCCCCGCCCCTCCCGGCGCCCGCCGCGTTCTTCCGACCGCCCAACTCGGCGTTCCCGCCGCTCGCCGCCTCACCCCCGCCCGTCGCCGGGCCCGCGGCATTCCCCGGCGACGTCCCCGCGAGCAGGTACTCCATCAACCGATCCGTCATCTCCGCATACCGCGGCACCGCGCGCCGGATCAGCGAGTCGTACGACTCGACCATCGCGCCGAAATATTCGTACGCCGAGCGCTGCATGCGACCGCCTCCAACCGACCTGGGATCCTACCGGGTGCGCCCCTCGGCGCCTCACCGCGCGGAACGGCTGGGCGGAGCCAAAATAAAGCGGCCCGCGAGATGCCGGCCGCTACGATCGATCTTTGATGGCGCGGCGCACCCGGCGCCGCCCCGTTGCCGATTCAGTACCGGCGAAGCACGCCGACCACGATGCCCTGCACCTTGCAGTCCTTCACGCGGATCGGCTCGAAGGCGGAGTTCGCGGGCTGCAGGCGGATGTGGTCCGCTTCCTTGTAGTAGGTCTTGAGCGTGGTCTCGCCGTTTGGCATGAGCGCCACGACGCGGTCGCCGTTGCGGGCGGACTCGCGGCGTTCGATCAGCACGTAGTCGCCGTCGAGGATCCCCTCGTCCTTCATCGAATCGCCGTCCACGCGGAGCGCGAAGGTACCCGGCTGGTTCGCGCGCGGGCCGAAGAGGTCATTGAGGTCCAGCTCGTCCGCGTCGGCGAACTTCTCGATGGGATTGCCCGCGGCGATCTTGCCCACCAGCGGGAACTTCATGGGGCGCTCCTCGTCCGGGAGCGCCACGCCGTCGGCGATCGAGAGCGACCGCGCCTTGTTGGGCTCGCGCACCAGCGCGCCCTTCTTGATGAGCGCCTCGACGTGCTCAAAGACCGTGACCTTGCTGACGCCGAGTTCGTCCGCCAGCTCCTGCATCGTGGGCGAATATCCGTGCCGCACGCGGCTGTCGCGGATGAGCTGAAGGATCTTGAGCTGCTTGGGGGTCAGGTTCATGGGTCGACCTCTTGGAAAAGACACTGATCCGAAGGGAGAACATGGACACACGATGAGCCGGCAAGCCCGTCCCTCCGTCTGGGCTGCTGGCGTCTTGATTCAACACGTACCCGCTTGGACCGAAGGACGCTTCGCGCCCTCCCGTCCCGAACCTCACGATGAGCTTCGGGCTCCGTTAACGCACGAGTACTCCGCAAAAGCGTCGCCATCCGTTGGAGCGCCAGGAGAGACTTCTCCATGAGCCGCGTCTGGGCCGCGATCACATGCTCCGCCGCGACTAGTGCTTCCTCGACCTGGTCGCCGACACGGTCCGTGATAGCCGATTCAATCTCGACGGGGGCGACGGGGTCTAGCCGGTCTTCAATCGACATCGGCTCGAAATCCGCCATGCCGACCTTGACCTTCGCGCCGATCAGACGGCGGACGGCGGTGCGGCAGGAGCCCTTCAGAATCTGAATGCCCGCCGCGATCGGAACGGGGAGAGACAGAGGGCTCTCGTCGACTCGCCTGAGAATCGCCCCTTCCGGAATCAACGCGGCCACAAAGTCGCCGCCTGGGCCGAAACGAACCAAGGCCTCATTTGCCGAACCGACGTCGCCAGACACGGCTCCGAAAAGGACCGTGCGGAGTCGAGTGAAGATGCTGCAGCCGAGATTTGCCTGTGCAGTTGTCATGACTCGATCGCCGCTCCACCAATTCGATCGGGGCTTGTCCGTCCGGTCTATGGTAGCCGATCATCGTCCGCACGACAAATGGATTTTGGGGAAATTTTCGGATAACCCAATTGGACCGAGAATTGTGGCGATTTAACGCCAAAAAAGCCTCAATTAAAGACCCTTTTAGGTGCGCCAAATCGAGTCATTGGCGCGCTTGGCGGATGAGTTTGGAGCCTTCGCGGCGAATCACGCCTCGAAGCTCCAGAATCGTCAGGTCCGCGCGGAGTGATCCGGCTTCGACGCCCAGAGTGGCGACAAGATCGTCCACCGACTTCGGCTCGACGAGTGCGGCCACCAACTGCTGTTGAAAACCTGTCAGTTGTGATTGAGCCGCGGATTCGGATGAACGGATGGAAGAACCACTTGAGGGTTTACTGTTTAGTAAACCCGGCTCGGTCTTCGAGGGGCGTCGTCCCGAACCGTCGCCTGACAAGTTGGACGATTGGAAGAGCGAGTCTGACCCTACCGGGGCGGTCGTTTCAAGATCAAGATGGCCATCTTCGTGCGCGCGCGACTCGGGGCCGGTGGGTGCGGGAGCGAGAGGCGCGAAGCGGGCTTCGTGAGTGCCGGCGTGGCGGTGGCGCGCGGGGGATTCGAGCAGGTCGATGACGTCCTGGGGCGTGGTGACCATCGCAGCGGAGCCGGACTTGATGAGTTCGAGGCAGCCTTCGGAGGCGCGGGAGTCGATGCGGCCGGGGATGGCCATGACTTCGCGGCCGTGGTCTTCCGCGGCGAGTCGCGCGGTGATGAGCGCGCCGGATGCTTTGGGCGCTTCGATGACGAGCGTGCCGAGGGAGAGGCCGGAGACGATGCGGTTGCGGACGGGGAAGTTTTCCGGCGCGGGGAGTGCGCTCAGGGGGAGCTCGCTGACGACCGCGCCGCCGTGGCTCGCGATCTGGTCGAAGAGTTTGGCATTCTCGGGCGGGTAGCGGTGCGCGAGGCCGCAGCCGAGGACGGCGACGGTCACGCCGCCGACGCGGAGCGCAGCGCGGTGCGCGGCGGAGTCGATGCCGCGGGCGCCGCCGGAGACGATGGAGAGTCCGGCCTCGGCGAGCGCCGCGGCGAAGCGCTCGGCCTGCTCGATGCCGTAGGCGGTGGCGGAGCGTGAGCCGACGATCGCGGCGGGGTAGGCGTGCGCGAGGGCACGGGCATCGCCGACATAAGAAAGGATGAGCGGCGCATCGGGGATCTCGCGCAGGAGCGCGGGGTAGCCTGGGTCGGTGAACGCGAGAAAGCTCGCGCCGAGCTTTTCCGCCAGGGTGAGCTCTTCATGGAGTTGCTGTTCGGAGGCGGGGATGGCGGCGTGGATGACGCGGGCTTTGACGTCGCCGAGGCGATGGACGGAGGCGAGCTCGGCGGCGGATGCCTGGAAGATGCGCTCGGACGAGCCGAAGCGTTCGAGGAGGCGGCGGCCGAGGATGGGACCGACGCCGGGGAGAAGGGTAAGGCGAAGGATCGTGTGAGCCGGGGACATGAGATCCGAAATGATAATCGTTTGGAGTTGCTGAACGTACTTGGCGGGGGTATGGCTCGCGCGGCCACTTGAGTGTTCGCGGCAGACCGTTGACCCGCGGTTTGCCACGGATAGGCTGTTGGGCGCTCGAAGTTTCACATTGAGGAGGCCGCCGATGAGAAGTCCCGCCGCGATGGTTGCCGGTGTTGGTTTGCTACTGTTCGTTGCCGGGGTTGCTCCTACAGCGGCGGCGCCGCGAGTCGGTGCGCTCGCGGCTGCCGCAACGGCGATGGCGGCGGATCCTTCGCAGATGCCGGCGGAAATGAAGGCGATCATTGATCGGGCGACCGAGCGGTACAGGACGGTGAAGACGGTGAGCCTGGTCCAGCGCGAGCGGTTCATCGTTCGGCGAGAGGGCGTGGCGCAGCCGGATGTGCTGTCGGAAGCGGAAACGAAGTTGAAGTTCGCGCGGGGCAAGGGGATGCGCATCGACGCGGACCGCTTTGTGGTGTTCGTGTCGGATGGGCGGCTGATTCTGAGAAGTCCCGAGCTCAACCAGTACATCGAGGCGCCGCTGTCGGCGGGGACGTATGTCAGCGAAGTGCTGAACGACCTGACGCAGGGGTCGCTCCATGCGCCGATGAGCTCCAATGCGCTGATCGATGCCGAGGGTGCTTTGAAGTGGGCGCTGCATCGCACGGTCAAGTTCGAATCGCTTCAGGCGGAGCCGCGCGGCGGGGCGCCGGGGCATTGGATGGCGTGGCGGATCAAGAGCCGCAATGGTGATGAGTATGTGACGAACGCTTGGTATGACGAGGCCCGCTCGTGGCCCATGTTTTCACGCCTGGACTACACCAAGTGGCAACAGGAGATCGACGAGCAGCAGGCGGAGATGGATGAGGAGGGCGGCGAGAAGGCCGCCAAGCTGGTGTGGGCGGGGTACGAAACGGAGGTCACGGAGCTCAAGCTCGACGAGCCGGTCGACGAATCGCTGCTGGTTTTCACTCCGGGGCCCAAGGACCGGAAAGTGGAGGAGTTTGAAGCGCCCGAGCCGCCGAGCGAAGCGGACCAGATGGGGCTGATCGGCAAGGAAGCGCCGGGGTTCAGCAGCAAGGATCTGAGCGACAAAGCGGTGACGCTCGCGGAGTACCGGGGCAAGGTCGTGGTGATGGACTTCTGGGCGACGTGGTGCGGGCCGTGCGTCGCGGCGCTTCCCGAAGTGTGGAAGGTCGCGCAGGCATACAAGGACAAGCCGGTTGTCTTCCTGGGGATGAATCACGACCGGCCGGGCTCGACGAAGAAGGTGGCGTCGTTCCTCGAGAAACGTGGGATCACGATCCGGCAGGCGCTCGATCATGACGGCAGGATCGGGAACGACTACAAGGTCAGCGCGATCCCGACGATGGTGATCGTGGACGCCAAGGGGGTGGTGCAGGACATCCACGTGGGGGCCGGGGGCGACATCGCGACGGAGCTCACGGCGAAGATCGAGAAGGTGCTGCGGGGCGAGGCGCTGCACAGCGCGGAGGAACTCGCCGCGCTGGCCAAGCCGGCCGACAAGGAAGGGTCCGCCCGGTCGTTCCGCATGCCGAAGCGGGAGAAGCTGGAAATTGCAGAGGATCATCCGGAGCGGCTGTTGGCGGACAAGTCGGTGAGCAAGATGGTGGGGTCGGTGATGCGGCCGTTCGCGGGCAATCGCTTCCCGATCGATCTCGATCTCAACAGCGTGCCCGAACTGGCGTACGCTGACTTCAATGGGCGGCTGATGGCGATCAGCGAAGACGGCCTCTCGACGCGGCGGATCATCATCGAGGGGACGGGGCAGGGAACGCAGTACCTCGACATCAAGTCGGTCCGGGACGGCGACCGCGCACTCCTGCTGCTCGCGTGGACGAACGAGATTGGGAAGGGCGGGGTTCACCTGGGGGCGTTCGCGTCCGATGGGCAGCCGGTATGGACACACGTTCATGAGTTGCCGAGTAATGCGATGGCGAACTGCGACCTCGCGGCGGGCGATCTCGACGGCGACGGCGCCATGGACTACGCGGCGCTGATCGGCACCTCCATCATGGGGTCGCGCTCAGGGGACTCGGACACACAGAAGTCCGGCGTGTGTCTCAAGATCCTCGACGGGCAGGGCTCGGTGAGGGCCGTTCGCGACCTGGACGCGGATTTCTCGGGCTTCGTGCACATCGCGGCGCCAGGAGAGGCGGGCAAGGCGCCTTTGATTCTGCTGCAGACAGGCCAGGAAATCCGGCGGTTCACGTATGACCCGAAGGGCGCGGCGGTGGAGGAGACGAAGGCGAGGTGAGGTCGGCGCGGGGTCGCGCGAGGGCGGACGGGTTCAACAGCGCTCTCCGTACACTCCCGTTGTGACGCGTGCGCGGCCCACTATTCATCGCTGGCTCCTTCCCGTCGTCGCGGTGATCGCCTCGGCGGCGTTCGTGGTGATGCTGGCGTCGGCGGGGTCGGGGGGGCTGTATCTTGCGAGTGCCGCGGCGGTTCTAGAGACGGTCGCGTATTCCGGGCCTACGACCGCGGCGTACCTGATCGGCGCGCTCGGGCTGGGTCGGGTTGTGCATCTTCTGTTCCCGCAACTGGCGCCGCCGGCGCGCTTCGGCTGGTCGGTGCAGTTTGTCGGCGGCATGGCGGTCGCGCTGTTTCTGTCCCACCTGCTGGGGACGATCGGGCATTTCGCGAACCGGGGGATTTCGTCGGCGTGGCTGGCGTGGCTTTCGACGCTCGTTGGCTTTGCGCTGCTCATTCTGCAGATCCGCAAACGGTCCCCGGAACCGACGCGATGGTCCTCGGCACCGATGGCGTCGCTTCTGCTCATTCCGGCGGCGGCGGTGATTCTCGTCGCGGCGTGCCAGCCGGTCGGGACGCTGTGGGCGAGCGAGGCGCACGGCTTCGATGCGCTGGAGTACCACCTGGAGTTGCCGAAGGAATGGCTTTCGCTCGAGCGCGTGACGCCGGTCGAGCACAACGTGTACTCGTTCCTGCCCTCGCACATGGAGGCGGCGTACACGCAGCTCGCGGCGATGCTGCCCGGGCCGCCGGGGACGCCGGGAAGCGGGCGCGGGTGGCCCATGTACTCGGCGCAGCTCTTGCATGCGGCGATGGCGGTGCTGGCGGCGCTGCTGGTTTCGCGGCTGGTGCGGCTGCTGGTCGATGGCGAAGCGGGAGCAGGTGTCGCGGGGAGCATCGGAGCACGACTTTCCCCAGAGCGGGAACATCGTGGCACCGGTGGTAGCGTCGGTCGCGGCACCAAGATCGCGGCGGGAGTGATCGGCGCGGCGTGTTTTCTCGCGATCCCGTGGACGGCGGTGACGGCGTCGCTGCCGTACAACGAGATGGCGGTGGCGGCGATGCTGGCGGGGGCGCTGCTGGTGGCGGCGATGGATCTCTCGCCGGTGGCGCGGGGGACGGTCATCGGCTTGCTGATGGGCGTGGCGTGCTCGTGCAAGCCGACGGCGCTCTTCATGTGCGCGGCGCCGGTCGGCGCAGTAATGGTGCTGACCACGGCGCCGCGGCGGTGGGGGGGGATGATCGGCGCCGCGTGCGGCGCGGGGCTGCTCGCGATGATGCCGTGGCTGGTGCGGAACTATCTGTCGTGCGGGAATCCGGTGTTCCCGTTTGGGACGTCGGTCTTCGGGCTCGCGCACTGGACGGCGGAGCAGGCGGCGCGGTTCCACGAGGCGCACAGCAGTGGCGCGGGGCTGGGCGAGCGGCTGGTGCTGCTCTTCTCGCCGCGGGGGCTGATGCATGGGCAGTGGTCGTGGTTCGCGTGGTTTGTGGCGGGCGCGATGCCGCTCGCACTACTATCGCGCGCGGTTCGACGCCCCGCGGCGATTCTTGCGCTCGTGATTGCCGTTCAGATCGCGATGTGGATCCTGATCGGCCATCACCAGTCGCGATTCCTGCTGCCGATCGCGGTGCCCGGCGCGGCGCTCATCGGGCTCGCGGTCGCGGCACTGGGCGAGCGAGCGGCGCTGAAGCCGGTGGCGCTACCCGTTGCCGCGGCGGTGGTGCTGGTTCTTTCCGGCGAATCGCTCTGGAACTTCCTGCGCCAGAACCAGGGGCGGCCGAACGCGTTTCTGATCGGCGGTGTGGGCGAGCTGAACGGTTCGACGCTCCGCGACGCGCTGCCGCGGCTGCCTGAGGCGGAGCAGCAGCGGCAGCTCGCGATCCGGAACGCGGAGGTGTACGTCAATGTGATGCTGCCCACGCTGTACCCGGCGTCGTCGCCGCTCCGGGTGTACCTGTTGGGCGACTCGACGCCGTTTTATTTTGAGGTCCCGGTGCTGTGGAACTCGCCGTGGGACGCGTCGCCGCTGCTGCGGGCGCTGGACGAGTCGGGGAACGATTTCGGCGGGGCGGCGGAGAAGCTGCGGGCGCAGGGCGTCACGCACATTCTGGCGAACCTGAACGAGCTCGACCGGCTGCGCGCGTCGGAGTACACGGACCCGCGGCTGACGCCGGAGCTCGTGGCGCAGTTCATCACGTCGCAAGGCACGATGGTCGCGGCGTGGACGGCGGACGGGCAGAACCGGTATCTGGTGGATATTACGAGGGCGCCGGCGCGGTGAGAAATAAGACTAGTGGTGCCGCTCAGGTAACCACGCCATCGGCGATCTTCACGACGCGGTCGGCGCGGGCGGCGGTTTCTGAATCGTGGGTCACGATCACCATCGTGAGGCCGGATTCCTTGCGGAGCTGCATGAGGGCGTCGAGGATCGTTGCGCCGGTGGCGTGGTCGAGGTTGCCGGTGGGCTCGTCGGCGAGGAGGACGCGGGGCTCGTTGATGAGCGCGCGGGCGATGGCGACGCGCTGGCGCTCGCCGCCGGAGAGCTCGACGGGGCGGTGGCGGAGGCGGTGGGAGAGGCCGAAGCGGGAGAGGAGCATCTCGGCGCGTTTTTTCGCGGCGGCGCCGTTGCCGTTCTTCATCCAGCCGAGCCGGCCCTGGCGCACCATCGCGGAGATGAGGACGTTCTGCAGGACGTTCAGCTCGGGGAGCAGGTGATAGAACTGGAAGACGAAGCCGACGCTGGCGCGGCGGTAGCGGTCGAGCTCGCGGGCGGAGTATTCGTTGAGGGCGCGGCCCTCGAAGGAAATCCGGTTGACGGTCGCGGGCGAGACGTCGAGGCGCCCGCGATCGGGGCGATCGAGGCCGCCGAGGAGGTGGAGGAGGGTGCTCTTGCCCGAACCGCTGGCGCCGAGGACGGCGACGCACTCGCCGGCGGCGACGCTCATGGAGGCGCCGCGGAGCACGGGGACATCGACGCGCCCGAGGCGGTAGGTCTTGAACACGGATTGAGCGTCGAGGAGCGAAGTCATAGGCATCGAGGCATCAAGCCATCAAGGCATCCGGTGATATCCAGCAACCGTTCCACCACGATCGACTCATCCTTCTTCTTCGTGAGCTTCGCGCTCTTCGCGTTCGATTTCTTTTGCGTCATCCTTCTGGGCCTTCCTCGGCGCTCTCTGTGTCTCTGTGGTGAATCCTCTTCTATTCAAAGCGGAGCGCCCGGACCGGGTCCATCCAGGCGGCGCGGAGGGCGGGGATCAGCGCGCCGACGACGCTGAAGACGAGGGCGCTGCCGAGGACCATGGCGGCTTTGTCCGGTTCGACTCGATTGGGGATCTGCGTGAAGTAGTAGATCTGCGGGTCCCAGACGACGATGCCCAGGGCGCGGCCCAGCCATTCGTGGATGGGGTTGATGTTCACGACGATGACCCAGGCGAGCGCGCCGCCGGCGATGGCGCCCACAATGCCGATCGCGAGGCCGAAGCGGAGGTAGAGCCACGCGACGCCGGCGCGGGAGGCGCCGATCGCGCGCAGGACGCCGATGTCCTTGGTCTTCTCGCTCACCATGCTCCAGAAGATGGAGAAGATCAGGACGACCGCGACGAGGGAGATGATGCCGAAGAGGACGAGGACGAGGGCCGTCTCTTTCTTCACTGCGCCGATGAAGGTACGGAGGCCTGGTTTCTCTTCCCAGGTGTAGATGAGGATTCGCGCGGCGCTGGGGACGGAGGCTTCGGGGTGGGCCTGGGCGAACTCGTCGTAGACGCGCTCGCAGACGATGCGGAGCGCGTTGGCGGAGATGCCGTCCTTGGCGCCGACGAGCACCGTCGTCACCTTGGCGGGCTCGACTTCGACCGTCTCGGGGTAGGTGACGTATTCCTTGCCATCGGGGCCGGTGTGGATCTCGGGGCGCATGCGGTCCTGCTTGACCCGCTCGGCGCGGTCCATCGCCATCATGCGTTGCACATCGTTCAGCGGGGCGAGGACCCAGTTGGCGTCGGCTTCGTAGAGGCCCGTGCGGAACTCGTTGGCGATGGGGAAACGCTTGGCTTCGACGTTGATCGCGACGCCCCGTTCGGACATGGGGAGGAGCGTGAGCGTGGCTTCCTCGTCGGGGCCGAAGAAGGAATCGTGCATGCCCTTCCAGGGCACGACCACGCCGGTCTCAGTTCGGATGTTGTAGCGGGTGACTTCGAGGCCCGGCACGATCGCGGGACGCGACTGGCCCGTTTCAGGGTCGACCCATGTCATTGATTTGCCGGCTTCTTCATACCTGGGTTCGATCGTCAGGCGCGGGTCTTCGCGCTTGGTGTCGCGCGGCGAAGGCTGGTCGATCTTTTTCCAGTGCAGCCGGTCGTAGTAGCCCGTGACGGCGTTGTAACCCTTGGGTTCGATGCCGAAGACTTCCACGGTGCGGCGCTCGCCGGTGTGCAGGCCCAGCAGGCCGAGCGTCTCGATCTGCGCCGTGGCCGCCTTGACCTCGGGCTGTTTTTCGAGGCGGGCGATCAGGTCTTCGTAGTACGGAAATCCGGTGACGGGCCATTGGATGGACACGTCGCCGATCATGGACTTGCCCGAGGAAAGGAGCTGGTTGAGGAAGCCGCCCATGACGGACCAGACGATGAGGACCATGGCGGTGCAGAGGGCGACGGCCACCGCGGCGATGAGCGGCATGACTTTCGAGACGAGATATCGACGGGTCAGGAGGGCCTGGTACACGCGGGGGATTCTCGCAGCGCCGCGCGAGTCTTGCCATTTTCGATCAGGGCAATACCAACGGGGCTTCCTGACTTCGGTTGTTGGGAGGTCGGTTCATCGATTGCAGCGCCACACGGCGCACGCCGGGTGCCGGGGTACGCGTCTTTGCCGCGCCCCCGATGCCATACAGCGAGACGCGGGGCACGCGGAGGAACCGCGTACCCGGCACCCGAACGAAATGGCGAGCATTCCGCTCCACGTGATGAACGGCGCAGCGCGCGAAAAAAAGCCCAGCGTCCGACCGAAGTCTGACGCCGGGCCTCGTGGGGGTCTAGTGGTTGGAGCGGTTTCCGCTGCTCCGAATCGTCTGGTGCCCCCTCCTCATTCGGACCGGGGTCTATACCGTTTCAGACGCGCGAGAGTTGCGAGGGTTGTCACGCACTTTCCACTCTGTTTCTTATTCACAGTCCATAAATGGGGTATTCAGGGATGCTGCGGAACCGCAGCGTGGTTTGTCATAGTGGGCGCTTGGTAGATGGGATAGCTGGGGACGGCCTGCGGGACGCAGGCCGCTACGGGGAGTGCTCGACAGGTGAGTTCAGATAGAGATCGCCTATGGCGTGCCGGGTGTTATTGAGCCCCGGGTGTTTTCAGCCGCTCCATCACCTGCTGGAGGTCAGACCAGACCTTCTTGCGGTTTTCCGGGGTGTATTGGCGCAGGAGGAAGGCGGGGTGGTAGGTGGGCATGACGGGAATCCCCCCCGCGCCGTTGTAGGACTGCCAGGTGCCGCGGAGCGAAGTGATGCCCTTCGTCGTGTTGAGGATGTAGTGCGTGGCGGGGTTGCCGAGTGTCACGATCACTCGCGGCTGGACAATAGCGACCTGCTCCTGGAGGTACGGGCCGCACTTGGAGGCTTCGTCGGGGGTCGGGGTGGCGTTGTTGGGCGGGCGGCACTTGAGGACGTTGGCGATGTAGACGCCCTTCGTGACCGCGTTTTCATCGCGGCTCAGCCCCATCGCCTTGATCATGTCGTTGAGGAGCTGGCCGGCTCGGCCGACGAAGGGGATGCCCTGCTTGTCTTCCTCTTCCCCGGGCGCCTCGCCGATGAACATCAGCTCCGCGGCGGGGTCGCCGTCGGAGAAGGCGATGTTCTTGTGGGTGGTCGAACGCGTGCAATGCGGGCATTCGGCGTCGTGGCGTTTTCGAAGCTCGGCGAGCCGGGCGATCTTTTCCTCGCGGGACAGCCGTCCTTGCGAACGAGGCGCGACCGTGGGGGGACGAGAGGGTGCTGCTTCGGCGACCGGCTGCTCAACGGCGGCGCTCGCGCCTTCTTCGGATGCCGCGGCACTCGCCCGTGCGCGGTTCATCTTCACCGGCACGAAGTCCACGCCGAAGAGCTTTGAAGTTTCGACGAGCTGCCTCGCCGCCCGGTCGTTTTCGGTTCTCGCCATGGACGAAGCCTACCCGCGCCGGGCGAGGAGCTTGTCGGGTCTGATGATGAAGCATGAACCGGCGGCCATCAGGCCGGAAATCACCACTTCGGAGCCCGAGACCATCAGGGCGATGAGGGCGAGCGCTTTTTCGTCCATGCCCATGGCGAGCGCGAGCGCGGCGATGCCTCCCTCGCGGAACCCGAGCGCCCCGCCCAGCGAGAGGACGGTGATGAGGAAGAAGGTGGTGCCCATGAGGGTCGCCTGGGCCATGTTCAGATCGTGCCCTGCGATTCTGGAGGCGATGAGGAATCGGGCGCTGAGCAGGCCCGCGTCGAGAAGGCGCATTAAGCCCACGCCGCAGAGCACGCGGGGGTCGCTGAGAAGCTCATCGGCCCCCAGCGAGAGGCGCGAGAGCCAGCGTTGGCGCTTGGCGGCCCGGGCGCAGGCGTAGCCGATCGCGTGGGTGAGCAGGATGCCGAGCCCCGCGGCGAGGGCCCAACGGGCGTCGATCGACTTCGCCCACAGGCCGGCGGCGCCGAGCGGGACAAAGACGGCGAGGCCCAGCGCCGCCATCGCGCCCATCCAGGCGACGATGAGCTTGAAGGGGATCGCGTCGCGCCGGTGATGGATCAGGACGCGGGTCACGAGCCCGAGCTTGAAGGGGAGGATCGAGAGGAACACGGCGATCGAGTTGGTCGCGACGACGTCGATGGCCTTGAGGCGGCGGGCCGGGAGGATGGTGGCCCAGAACATCAGGCCGTTGACGATCACGCTGGCGATCGTCGCCGCGCCGAGCAGCGCGAGCGTTCCGGTGTCGGCGTGCCGGAGGCGCGCGAGGTTCTCGCGGTTGCCCTCGGACATGGCGAGCGAGATCGCCCAGGTGAGTGCGCCGAGGCTGAGCAGGAAGCCGAAGGTCTGGAGGGCGAGCGCGCCGCGGCTCCGGCGGCTGGGCGGCTCCATCTCTTCGAGCACGGAGCGCCCGGTTCCCGAGAGTCCGTGGGCGCCGGTGGTCGAGTTTGTTGTTGGTTGTTCCTCGGCGCTCACGCGCCGAGCGTACCCGGCGGAACATCGAAGCTCACCTGTTCACGAGGCGACTTCGACTTGATCATCCACTTCGAGCGCGGGTTGCGAATACCAGCGCAGCCCGCCGGCGGCGAACTCGTCGAGGGCCGCGTGGACCGCGCCGGGGTTCTCGGCGATCCGCACGCGCTCGCGGAGGGGCTTGCAGGGGCCGAACTTCTTGGCGAACCAGGTGATGCGGCGGCGGATGTGGTTCATGGCGTACCGCTCGCCCCGGTATTCGAGCATGAGGTCGAGGTAGCGCCGGACGATCGCGATTTTTTCGAGGAGGGTGGGCTCTTCGAGGGCCGCGGCGCGTTCGTCGTCGGTCGTGGCGCGCTGCAGGGCCCAGGCTTGGGCGAAGATCCAAGGGGAGGAAAGCGCCCCGCGGCCGATCATCACGCCCGCGCACCCGGTGCGTTCCATGAGGTCGATCACACCCTGCGGCGTGGTGACGTCGCCGTTGCCGAGGACGGGGATCGTGTCCACCGCTTCGACGACGCGGGCGATTCCATCTGGACGGACACTTCCGGTGAACTTCTGCTCGGTGGTGCGGCCGTGGACGGTGACGAGCCGGATGCCCGCGCGTTCGAGATCGCGGGCGAGTTGGGGCGCGACGATGGAGTTGTCGCACCAGCCGAGGCGCATCTTGGCGGTCACGGGGACGCGCCCGGCGCTCGCGCTCTCGACCGCGCGGACGACCATCTCGGCCATTTTCACCGTGTTGCAGGGGTCGCGGAGGAGTGTGGAGCCGCCGTTCTTCTTGGTCACCTTGTCGACGGGGCAGCCCATGTTGATGTCGACGACGCTGGCGCCGTGGTCCACGGCCCAGCGGGCGCCGTCGGCGAGGATGTCGCCCTCGGCGCCGTAGAGCTGCATGCAGATGGGCCGGTCGAGCTCGTTGGTCATGGCGAGGTCGAGGGAATGCATCGAGCCGCGGAGGAGACCGTGGGGGGAGAGGAGGTCGGTGCAGGCGAGGCCGAGGCCGGCTTCGCCGGTCGGTCCGCGTTGCTCGCGGCAGACCACGCGGAAGGCGAGATCGCAATATCCCGCGATCGGCGCGAGCAGCAGATTGCTCGACAGCGTCACCGGTCCGACCGTCAACGGCACGCCGAGGCGCGGGTTCGCTCCGTTGCGGGCTTCATGCCGGGTTGTCGCGCCCATCGTCTCCACGCGAGAAAGTGTAGCGCGTGATGTCACATCAGAAGAAAATAGGCGCCGATCAGGATCACTACGCCCAGCACGATCGCGATCAAACCGCCGATCATCATCGTGGCCGGATTCATCAGCTTGCCCGCCACCCGCGCCGGCAGTCCCGGGATGAGCAAGTAGAGCGCTCCCTTGATCGACATGCCCCAGCCGATGATTGTCGTCACCACCGGGAAGTGGGGCACCCAGATGTTGTGCGAGATCGCGATCGCCAAGCCGAGCGGGAGCGTGAACATGCCGATCGCCAGCCCGGCCCACGGCTTGGGAAGGATCTCGTTGAAAAAGGCGACCCACTGCCGCGCGGCGATGATGTGCGACAGGCCGACGATGATGAGCAGCGGGGCGAGAAAACGTTCTACGAAGAGCGGCACGTCAAAGGGCATCGGAGTGTCCTTTCTTGGCCGCGGCGTCGTGGGCTCGCGGCGCTATGTCTTGGGGTAGGCGCTCCAGAAGTCGGCTGAGGTCAGGACGGGCCGGATGTCGAAGCCGCCTATGTCTTTCCAGGCATCGACCCACGGCTGCAGCGCCTCGCGGTCCGGCGCCTCCATCAGTTGAAAACATCGGCTCCCGTCCGGCTCGAGCCAGCTTGCGATGTAGGAGACGTTCGGCGGCAGCATCCGGCCTTTGGTCTGGAACCGCTCGCGGACCGGTTCGAGCCCGACGGGAAATGTTTCGATGACCATGAAGAGCATTCACGGCGTACGAGTCCCCTCAATGATCCGTTCGCAAGTCGCTGCAGCGCCGGCTGGCATTCGTGATGCGATCGAACCCATGGGGAGGCTATCGCCGTCGGATGCAAGCAGGATGAATTCCGGCCCCGCCGCCGCTGGGTTTTTCATGCCACTGAAACTCACGACCCTGCGAGACCGCCGCTCGACCGAACATCCCCCGATTCATTCGACAAGTCGTGGATTTTCTTCTTGTGCCGAAGCGATCAACCTCTACAGTACGGAAGTCCGCTTGGTGCAGCGCTTGATCGCGCTGGCGGACAGGTGCCACGCACAGGAGGAGATGAACTTGACCAATACGTGTGTTGCCGTGCCGCGGTCCCGCGGCGGGTTGCCGCTGGTTCGCGCGCTCGTTGGCGCGGCTTTGACTTTTGCGATCACGGCCGGGGCTCATGCAGGCCAGGTCGAGCCCGCGCAGTCCGTCTGGACCCTCGGCGGGTCTCAGCTCCAGTTCTGGGATAGCAAGGCCAGTGACTGGCTGAACTACACCGATCCGCTTTCGACCGTCTCGTCGTCGCAGCTTCTCAACGGCATCAAGGTGTTCGGCACCGGCCCGACGGATGACGACGCTGACGACGCCGCGTTCGCGATCACGGGAGCGCAGTACAACCCCGGCCTCGGCGAGCTCGAGCAGAGCACGCGCCTGCACATCACCGGGACGGCGATCATCAATGGAACCTGGGATTCGTCCACGCTTTCGATCCCGACGACCTTCGGCGTCGGGTTCGGCTTCGCCGGCGGCATCCTCGACTTCACCGCGACCACGGGCTTCGAGCTGCTCGACGAGAACGGTGATGGGCTGCAAGGAGTGGGGAGCGGCGCCGATGGATTCGGCCCCTATGAGCCGGGCGGCTACGGCGTGGGGTTCCAGTTCGTCGATCGTTTCAACGGCGACGCGACCGCCGGGCGCTCGATCAACTGGGCGGTGGATCTGTATTTCCTCTGGACCGACCAGGGTGCGGAGGATGTCCTTCTCGTGACGATTCCGAACAACTCCATCGATATTCAGGTGGTTCCGGCGCCGGGCGCCGTGTCGGCCGTGATGCTGATGGGCCTCGGCGCGTGTTCGCGTCGCCGCCGCTGACCGACCGCCGCGCACGGTTGAAGAGTGATCGATACCCCACCGACCGTCGCCCCGGACGGTCGGTGTTTCTTTGTCAGCTTGATCGGCGCCGGCGTCTCAGTGCGCCCGCGCCGGCAAGGCCCGTGAGCGCGAGCGCGCCCGGTGCCGGCACCGCCGTGGCGTTGACGTCGTAGCTGCTGGGCATGATGATCGAGCCGGTGCCGTCGATGAACATCTGGATCTCCGAGATCATGAACATGACGTTGGGCATGGTCGTCGTCACCGTCGCGCTCTCGGGACCGATCGAGAACCCGCTGAACTGGTGCAGGTTGTCCGCGATCAGCGGCGGCAGATGCACGTCGCTGCCGCCGAAGTCCTGGCGCGAATCGAAGCGGATCACGCTGTGCTCGCCGACGTTCCAGGTCCCGTTCGCGCTGTGCGTCGCGTTGAATGTCATGGGCGACGTCGCCAGCTCGAAATAGTTGTACACCTGGAGCTTGATGAAGAGCGCGCCGGTGGGCGAGGTGGACGTAAAGTCGAAGTTCGTCAGCACCAGGTCGAACTGCGTGCCGTTCGTGTTGGTCGTGATGGCATCGCCGGAGACGACTCCGATCCCCGGCAAGGCATGGCTGAAATGCAGCGCATCGGTGGTGTTGATCCAGGCGATGTTCTGGGTGCTCCAGCCGGGCGGCTGACCGAGATCGCCGTAGAGCGACACGCCCACCGCCGACGCCGAGCCGGTGCCGCCGAGCAGCGCCGCGGCGCCGGCCGTCAGAAGCAGCTGCGCCCTGTTCATTCGAATGCCGCGAGCCATTGTCAACCTCCGTTCCCGCCGGGCGGGAGTTCCATCTTGAATGATCGGTCTCTTGGGCGAGTGAACGTGCTGAGTCATCGACGCCGGCGCCGTGCCGCGCACGCTCCGGCGAACCCGGTGAGCGCCAGCGATCCCGGCGCGGGCGTCGCGATTGCGTTGATGTCGTAGCTGTTCGGCAGGATGATCGAGCCATTGCCGTCGATGAACATCTGGATGTCCGCGATCATCGCCACGACATTGGGCATGGTCGTGGTCACCGTCGCCCCCGCCGCCCCGGTCGCGAAGCCGCTGAACTGGAGGGCGTTCGTTTCGACGAGCGTCGGCAGGTGCACGTCGCTCCCGCCGAAGTCCTGGCGGCTGTCGAAGACGACGGCGGTGCCCGGTCCGCCGGTCCATGTCCCGTTCGCGCTGTGCGTGGCGTTGAAGGTCAGGGGCGACTGCGCCAGCGTGAAGTAGTTGAACAGGCTGATCCGGATGAACAGGCCGCCGGTCGGCGAGGAGGAGGTGAAGTTGAAGTTCGTCATCACCATGTCGAACTGCGTGCCGCCGGTGTTGGTGGTGATCGCGTCGCCCGAGACGCTCCCGAAGCCCGGCAGGACGTGGCTGAAATGCACCGT
>DASZQL010000048.1:0-12638 GCA_035549675.1 Phycisphaerales bacterium
ACCTGGTTCAGGACCATGCCGATCGGGGGCATGATGACATCGTCGACGAGCGACTTGACGATCGGGCCGAAGGCACCGCCGATGATGATGCCGACGGCCATGTCGAGGACGTTGCCCTTGACGGCGAAGTCGCGGAACTCCTTGATGAGACCCATGGGTGTCGTGCTCCGGAGGTAAGGGCGAGTCAGGAACAGGATAAGTAAACGGCGCCCTTGAACGGGGGAAGTGGATGTATCGCAGAGGCAGGGGGCGGTGCCGCCCCTCTGCAAGTCCCTGGCCGAAGACAGATACGGAGATGCGGAGATGGAAAGTAGAAGAACGAAGCCCTCACCCCGGCCCTCTCCCAAAGGGAGAGGGAGCAAGACACGCTCCCCGACGGTCGCGTCTCGTTGGAATCGCGCACGTAAGATTGTGGCATGACGCCGAAGGCGGAGTTGCGGAAGCGGCATCTGGTGTGGGTGGGCGGGACGACGCCTTCTCAGCGGGCCGAATGGTCGGCGGCGATTGCGCGGCGTGTCATCGAGGCGGAAGAGTTCGGCGGAGCGGGCGTCGTGATGACCTACCTGCCGATGGCGGGCGAGCCGGATGTGATCGCGATCAATCAGGAGGTGCTGAGGCGGGGGATGCGGCTGTGCGTGCCGCGGTGTGATTGGGATTGCGGGCGGATTCTGGCGGTGGGGATCGGGGAGGCGATGCCGCTGAAGCTGGTGCGGTCCAGAGGGGTCATGGAGCCGGCGGAGGGGGACGAAATCGACCCCGCGGCGATCGGGGTGGTGATCGTGCCGGGGGTCGTCTTTGATGCCAACGGCGGGCGGCTGGGACGCGGAGCGGGGTTCTATGATCGGTTCCTCCTCGCGTGGCGCGCGGCGCGGGGAAAGGGCGTTGGCGGGGCGGGAAACGGGCGTCGAAGCGGGTGCGCAATTGGGGTGGCGTTTGAAGGACAAATTGCAGCCGAAGTGCCGATGGAAGAGGGAGATTGCCGGGTGGACGCCGTCGCCACGGAGGCGCGGCTGGTGAGGGTGCCTTTTCAGACAGGGATGTAGACCAACCATGACGCTTCCATCGCAGATGCCGAGGGTTTCGAGGGTTGCCGCGACCAAGCCGTTCCGTTCGCGGGGCGGGAGCATCAAGATGCTCGCGGTGTGGGGGCTCGTCGTCGGCGGGGTCGCGGCGGGTGCGTGGGCGATTTTCTGGCGTGATGGCGGGGGATACGAAGGGAATCGGAAGGACGAGACGGCGGTGGTTGAGCCGGCGAGCGCGAAGATTTCGGCGCCGACGACGCCGGATGGGAGTGGCGTGAAGACGGCCGACGGGACCTCGGCCGCTACGGAGAAGTTGGGGGCGGGGGTGACGGCGTCGCCACCGGTGGCGAATCAGGGGATGCCGCCCACAATCACGATGGGCGAGAAGCCGGGGAAGGCGCCGGTGACGCCGCCCTCGTCGTTGGCGGGGGGGACGACCACGACAACAGGAGTCGGTGAGAACGGCGCGCTGCGGACGGTGTATGGATCACCGGATGGGACGGGGGTGGCGAAGGGAACGGATACGACGCCGGCGCCGAAGCAGGAAACGGCGAAGTCGGTGCCGGTGGAGGCGAATCCGGGGTTGAAGCCGCAGACGAAGACGCCCGGCGGGACGTCGGGCGCCATACCGGGGGGGAATCCGGCGGGCGGCGCACCGGGAACGCAGACGCCGGCCATGATGACGAGCTCGCCGGTGGTCGAGCGGCTGGTGACGGCGGGCGAGAGCGAGCTCGCGGCGGGGAAGGTTGTGGAGGCGCGGAGCACGTTCAACCGGGCGCTGCACTCGCCGGAGGCGGGCGCGGCGGACAAGGAGATGCTGCGCGGGAAGCTGTCGCAGTTGTCTGAGCGGATGACCTTCTCGACGGCGGTCACGCCGGGCGATGCGATGTGCGAGAGCTACTCGATCCAGGCGGGCGACACGCTCGTGCGGATCGCGCGGAACAAGGACCTGGGCGTCGATTGGCGGTTCATCCAGCGCGTCAACGGGATGAGCGATCCGGGCAAGCTGCGGCTCAACCAGTCGGTGAAGCTCGTGCACGGGCCGTTCCATGCGGTGGTGGACAAGTCGGAGTACCGGCTGGATCTGTATTCGGACATGAAGGATGCGGAGGGGAACCGACTTTTCATCCGCTCATTCAAGGTGGGGCTGGGTGAGGGGGGATCGACGCCGCTGGGGGGATTTGTGGTGAAGAGCGGCAGCAAGCTGGTGAACCCGCATTGGGTGAACCCGCGCACGGGCGAGAAGTTCGACGCGAATGATCCGAAGAATCCGATCGGCGAGCGGTGGGTCGGGCTCGAGGGGACGGAGGCGGGCACGAAGTCGATGACCGGGTACGGCATCCACGGCACGATCGACCCCGACTCGATCGGACAACAGAAATCGATGGGCTGCATCCGCATGGCGGAAACGGATGTCGAGATCGTCTACGAGATGCTCGCCGAGGGGAAGAGCACGGTGCTGATCGTGCCGTAAACGTTTCCGGCTGCCAGCTTCCGGTTTCCGGCCGGACGAAGAGCATTCAGCGGTCGGCTTCGAGACAATGTGATGTGACGTAGCGGCCGGCGCCCCCGCCGGCCGTTTTTTATTTGCGGCGTGGCGGCAAGAGCGTCGCAATGCCTTGAAGTGCAACCATAAGTTGTGTGAACGGCGCTGTGGGCGATCCGGTCAGCGGCCTTGGGCAGCTCTCGCGTGCGGACATCCGGTGAATCCCCGGCTGCCGGTTACTTGCACGGCGCTCCCCAGTTGAAAAGGATCGCGGCGATGTCGGCAAGGCCGGTCACGCCGTCGTTGTTGATGTCGGTGGGACAGACGGGTGTCACGGTGAACTGGGCTACGCGGCTGCTCGTGGAGCGACCGCAGCCGTCGAACGCGCGAGCCTGGAGTGTTCCGTCCATCCCAACGAGCGCGCGTTGAATGGTGAGCGACGAAGTTGCTGTGCCGCCGAACGGGAACGAATCGTGAATCTTCTCGCCGTTGTAGGCCCACTCGAAATGCAGCGGTTCCGAGCTCAGAGCTTCCACCGTGAGAACCACCTTGTCGCTCTCATACGCGGCGGTATCGGCGAGGTCTTGTGCGAAAACCGGGTCTTCGCCGTCGGGCAACTGGAAGACGCGTGCGACACCGGCACTGTCGCTGGTCCCAACAGCTTCGAAGGGCGCGCCGATTGCGATGGTTTGACCGTCCATGGCGACGGCCGCGCCGAAGCTGGTCTGCGGATCTTTGGGAGGGTATTCGTCGGGTCGGAACCGTTGTGCTGCGGACCACCGCCCGTCCGACTCGCGGTGGAGGACCACCGCGGCGCCGCCCTGCCCCTCCGCGATGTCGTAGGGCACACCAAGGACCGCGATGCCGCCCCTCAGCGCGAGCCGGGGCGTGGTCGTGGACTCGCCGTACGGTATTCCGGCGAGCCCGGAAACCCGATCGGTGAGCTTCCAGCCATTCGACATTCGTTCAAAGACAAAGACCTCGCTCATGGACGAGCATTGGTCGGTTCCGATGCGCGCCGTCTGCAGGACCATGGCCCGGTCGCCGTCGATCGCCACGGCCCCGCCAAAGTTGGCGTATCCCCAGGCCGGCGGCTGCACGGGTGGAAACGTGGGAGCACCATCGAGACGGCCTTCGCAATGCCATTCCTCGCCGTCGCGAACAAAGATGAAGGCCGCGCCGCTTTGATTTTCCGGAGGCGAGCCCGGCAACTGCGGAGCGCCGACCAGCAGACGGGCTCCATCGAACGAGATGGATTCGCCGAATCTGTCGTGATATTCCGGCGCCGGAGAAACGATGGATTGCTCCAGAACCCATGCGTTTGTTGGTTGACGTCTGTAAACATGCACGGCATGTATCCCGTCCAGTCCATCCGGCTCACCGATCAGCAATGTGTCTCCGCGAAGAGCGATCGCACAGCCGAAGTTGGAGAGAACCGTCTCGCTCTCCAAGCGGGCGCCGCGGGTCCACATGCCACCGGCCTGCTCGAAGAACTGAACGGAGCCGCGATGGAAGGGGGGCACGAAGGATTGGCCGCCGGGAACGCCGATGGCGATCCGGTCTCCCTCCACCGCTACGCACCTGCCGAACAATCCGTCGGAGTCACCGGGCAGGGAAAGCAAGTCCGATTCAAGGTTCCAGAGCGAACCAGCCCGGCGATAGACGTGCGCGGATCCATGGGCGCCCGTCCAGTAGGACTGCGGGGCGCCGACCACCAACACATCGCCGCTGATCGCGACAGCGGTTCCGAAACGCGCCTCTTCTGCATCCGACGGAGGACTCAGAGTAGCCACCTGGGTTGGCAGACACTGTGCCGGCGCCCGCGGCGAGAGACTCATCACGGACAAGACGGCCGTGGCGGCGGTCGAAACGGCCTTTGCCGACAGATCGTATGGCATTAAATGGCTCATGCGAGTCCTCACTCTTGCGTGTTGGGCTTCATGGCGCGCGGTCAAAGCGCACCGAACTGGCGGGGCTACTCGCGATATCGGCGGTAGCAGAACTCCGGCACGAATTCGGTTATGGCACGGCCATCGCTGGCGCGTCAGCCCGTGAGTTGCCCTTCAGGGATGTGGGGCGCCTCGGCGCTGGAGACCGCGGCCATCAGGGCCGCTCGCTGGATCTTTTCACGGTCGGGTGAGAAGACTGCCGGCGCGTACGTGGCCGGAGCCCAGATGACGGAGTGCCAGCGTTCGTCCTCGCTCCTTCTGACTGAAATCCCCTGCGATGAAAGCAGGACCCTCGTCGTACGCAAGTCGTACGAGCGCACCCTGATCGGACCTCGTGAAAACCACCCGTAGGAAATGACGTCCATCCTGCCCGGCACGAAACGCAGGTACGAAGGAACGATCAGGCTCAGCGGAAGGCGGATGCACGCGAACGAAATGATCCCGATGATGAGGTTGGGCCGGATCCAGCCGCCGAGGAAGAGCCAGCCGAAGATCTGTACGATCCCGAACCCGATGCCGATCAGGAGCCAATAGAACACCGTGACGAAGAGGATGCGCCGCCACCTGGGCGCGGGCTTGGCCGGGTCCCGGAACCTGGCCAGCGAAAACGGAACCACGATCGGCTCAAAGAACTGGTCGCGGACCTGCTTCAGCTCCTCGAGGTGATACGACGCGGCGATGACATTCACGCGGTGCGCCTGGCTCGGCTTCGGCGGCATGTTCAAGAACTTGGTGGCCCGGTGGTACGCGCGGACCGCGAAGAACCCGACCGCCCCGATGATGATCACCCACATGGCGATGTCCGCGAACACACGAGCCGTGGGAGCGCCGACCCGGGCCGCGAGCAGGACATTGATGACCACGTAATAACTGATGGCCATCGAGCCGGCGATAGAAAGGATGACCATGTCGCCGGCCATATTGCCGAGGGCGATGACTTCGATCGAATCCTTGTCGTGCGGCTGGCTCGGCTCGCGGGCGCGGCTGAACCATGGGCGCTCGTCGAGGATTGGCGCTACGCCCTCCTCGGGTGATCCGGGCGGAGAGGATGTCGTCACCTGATCGATCATGCGGGTCAGCCGGTGAGCTGTCTTTCGGGAATGCGGGGCGGGTTGGCGGTGGAGAGAGCGGCCGTAAGGGCGGCCCGCATGATGGAAGGACGATCGGGGGCCGACAGTCTCACTGCGCTCGCGGGCGCGGACCACTCGATCGTGTGCCACTCGAGTTTCGGAGGAATGTCCCGGATCGAGATCGCGCGCGCGGAGATGCGGAGCTTGGAGGCGCGGAGGTCGTAGCTGATGGTGCGCGGCGGACGGAGCCCGAAATGGTTCCACTGGATGATGTCCATGCGGCCCGGAACGAAGCGGATGTAGGTGGGCCGCCACCACGCGAGAGGAAGGCGCGAGACGGCGCCGACGATAAAGAAGGTGGCGATGTTGAAGGGCGCCCATCGGCTCAGGAGCGCGAGCGAACCGATCTCAACGATCGCCCAGCCGAAGACGCAGAGGGCTAGCCATTTGAAGAAGTATGGAAATCGGACATCCTTGAGGGCGGGCTCGCGCTCGCTCGCGTAATAGAGTGGGAACACGATCGGCTCGAAGAAATCGTCCGTGATACCGACGGCTTCCGCCGCTTGTTGCGGTGTGACGATCACGTTGATGCGGTGCGTGTGGCTTAGGCCGATCGGGACTCGGGGCCACTTGGCATATCGGTGCCGATTGCGCAATCCGGAGAAGATGAGGGTGGAGACGTAGGCGACGATCAGGAAAACGCACCAGGGTGCCGGGCCGCCTGGGAGTGAAACTCTGGTCGAGAATGAATAACAGGCGCCGATGATGAGGGCACCGACGAGGATGCGCACGTCCCGCCTGGGATCTGCAGAGGCGGTCAACTCGACACTGTCTGAAGGATGAGGTTCCGAGTTGTCGAGGATCTGACAAAGCCAGGGCTGCTCGGCACTCTGATCCGATACCGATACTGCTGCGGATGGCACAAGCTGAGGGGATGTTGCGTTCTCGTCGATCATGCGATTCAGCCGATGAGTTCACCCTCGGGAATCCGCGGCGACTCATGCGTGGAAATGGCGGCGCGGACGGCGGCTTCGATGGGGCGGCCATCAAGGCGTTCGTCGATGCTCCGCGCCGCCGGTCGAGTCCATTCGACGCGGACGGCGGATTCGCCATCTCCGATCATCACGCCGTACCGGTCGATCAGCACAGCTTTGTGACGAAGATCGAACTCCTGCGTGGAGGGCGTTCCGATCCCGAGCGGCGGATAAACGATGACCGCGACGCGGCCCGGCGTGAACCGGAGGTAGGCGGGCGTGAGCAGGACGGTCGCGGCGGCGAAGAGCGCCATCGCGAAAGGGCCGACCGCGAACAGACTGATTTTGTAAACGAGCATCACGATCACGGGCGCCAAGACCACCAGTATGATCCCGGCCTGGATGGCGCCATGAACAACGCGCCGCTGTTGCGACATCCTGGTTCCCATTCTCCATGCGGCGGGGCCGATTGTCGCCATCGCGAGCGGGATGATGATGGGCTCGAAGAACTCGTCGCGCAGCCGTTCCAGCTTCGCGAGGCGCTCGGGTTCCGCGATGACGTGAACCCGATGGCGGAAATCCAATTCGAACGGATAGTGCGACTTGAACTTTCTGCGGCGGATTGCGGGACCAAACAGGATGTATCCGAACCCACCGACGAATGCGGCCACGCACGCACATCCGAACGCGGTGCCCAGCACGTTGCTGATCGCACCGGTCGCCCACAGCCCCACGGCGAAGACCGCGAGGGGGAGAATCGTCAACAGTGGTCCGCGGATTGACTGGCCGCTGATCACCAACTGGGAATAGAAGAGGTCGTCGCGTCGCTTGACGTTGCAAGCCACAAACTGCGGCGTGAGGATGACCGCGTTCGCCTTGGGCGATTCGACTGCGGAAACATCGCTCGCAACGTCGTGCACCACGAGGATTCAGCGTATCGTTCGGCGCGCGAAAGGCGGCATTTGAAGGCGCGGATTCGGCGGCACAACACTCGCGGACGAGCCACCAGTGCCGCCCGGAAACTGCGGCGGCGAGGGCCACGAAATTGGCTTCAAATGCGCTGGTTCTGCAGAGGTGGAAATCCTCCCCGGCCGAGCGAGAACGCGCCCATTCGCCTATAATGTAGGGACTAGAAAAAGCGGATGCCGTCCATATTCCTAACTTGAAGCTTGCGCCCGGGTGGGCGGCGGGGAGCGCCGCTCGGCGGGCGGGAATGGGAACCACGTGACGAAAGCGACCACGCTGCCGATGACGCCGAACGAAGGGCCGCGGAAGAGCATGAGCCAGGCGACGCCCGCGAACGGGACGACGGAGACGAAGCCATTGACGGCACCGACGAGTGGCGACTACGGCGCGGACCAGATCAAGATTCTTGAGGGTCTCGAGGCGGTGCGCAAGCGCCCGGGCATGTACATCGGCGACACGGGGCCGGGCGGGTTGCACCACCTTGTGTATGAGGCGGTGGACAACTCGATTGACGAGTGCATGGCGGGCCGGGCGACGAAGGTCGAAGTGGTCGTGCACGCGGACGGGTCGGTGAGCGTCGCGGATGATGGGTCGGGGATCCCGGTGGAGCCGAAGAAGCACGAGAACCCCTTGTACGACGGCAAGCCGGCGATCGAGCTGGTGATGACGCTGCTGCACGCGGGCGGGAAGTTCGGCGAGGAGGGGAGCGCGTACAAGGTGTCGGGCGGGTTGCACGGCGTGGGCATCTCGTGCGTCAACGCGCTGTCGGAATGGGTCGAGGTTGAGGTCATGCGCGGCGGGAAGATCCACGCGATCGGCTTCGAGCGCGGCAAGACGACGGAGCCGCTGAAGGTCATCGGGGATGTGCCCGCGAGTCTCGTCCGCAAGACGGGGACGAAGGTCACGTTCAAGCCGGACCCCGAGATTTTTCCGGACACGACGTTCAGCTCGACGACGCTCTCGCACCGTTTGCGCGAGCTCGCGTATCTGAATCCCGGCGTGACGATTCATCTGCTGGATGAGCGGGTGGGGGCGGACGGGAAGATGCGGGACGAGACGTTCCGCTTCGAGAACGGGCTTGTCGAGTTCGTCGAGTACCTCAACCACAGCAAGCAGACGCTGCACGAGATCGTGCACCTCAAGGGCGAGGAGTCGTCCAACGGGTTCAGCATCGAGATCGCGATGCAGTACAACGACAGCTACAACGAGCTGCTGCTGTCGTTCGCCAACAACATCCGCACGGTGGACGGCGGGACGCACCTCTCGGGGTTCAAAACCGCGCTGACGCGGACGATCAATGCGTACGTCAAGCAGTCGGGCCTGCTCAAGGAGAAGGACCCGGTCCCGACGGGCGAGGACCTGCGTGAAGGATTGGCGGCGGTGGTGAGCGTGAAGCTGCCGGAGCCGCAGTTCGAGGGGCAGACGAAGGGGAAGCTGCGGAACACGGAGGTCGAGGGGTTCGTGTCGCAGATCGCGGGCGAACGGCTCGCGGCGTGGCTCGCCGAGCACCCCGGCGAGGCGAAGAAGATCGCCATGAAGGGCCTCATCGCCGCCCAGGCGCGCGAGGCCGCCCGCAAGGCCCGCGACCTGACCCGCCGCAAGAGCGCCCTCGAGTCGGGCTCGATGCCCGCCAAGCTCCGCGACTGCACCACGCGCGACGTGGAGCGCTCCGAGATGTTCATCGTCGAAGGTGATTCGGCAGGCGGGTCGGCCACGCAGGGCCGCGACGTCGAGACGCAGGCGATTTTGCCCCTTCGCGGCAAGCTGCTGAACGTGGAGAAGGCGCGGCTGGACAAGATCCTGGGGTTCGAAGAAATCCGGACGCTGATTTCGGCGCTGAAGTGCGGCATCGGCGAGGACTTCGACATCTCGAAGCTGCGGTACGGGCGCGTGATCATCATGACGGACGCCGACGTGGACGGCTCGCACATCCGCACGCTGCTGCTGACGTTCTTTTTCCGGCAGATGCCCCAACTGATCCGGCGGGGGAAGATTTACATTGCGCAGCCGCCGCTCTACCTCGTGGAGCGTGGGAAGCGGAGCCAGTATGTGCTGAACGAGTCGAAGATGAACGACACGCTCGCGGATCTGGGGCTGGAGGGGGCGAGCCTGCTGGTGCGGGATGTGAATGAGTTGGATGAGCAGGGGAAGCCGCGGACGCTCAGGACGATTGAGGGGGAAGAGTTGCGGCGGCTGGTGAAGGACCTGCGCCGGCTCGCGGAGCTGGTGGAAGTCTCGGAACGGCGCGGCGTGAAGTTCGTGGACACGCTGGCCGCGCGCCGCGACGGACGGCTGCCGACGCACCGGGCCACGTGGATCGGCGGGGCGGCGACGGGGGGCGGCAGCGCGTGGGCGTGGAGCGACGCGGAGGTCGAAGAGACGCTCGCGAAGCACCAGCTCAAGCGGTGGACGCACGAGCTGCAGGCGGCGGCGGAAACGGGTGGGCCGACGGCGACGATCGACCCCCGCACGGTCGCGCGCGTCAGCGAGCTGCACGAGAACAAGGAGCTGGGGCTGATCTTCGAGCGGCTCGCGAAGCTCGGCCTTTCGATCGAGGATTATGCGCTCGTGCAGGAAGAGGCGGTCACGGGCGAGCTGATGCCGACGAAGTACGCCTGGAGCACGCCGGGGAAGGCTTCGGCGGCGGCGGCGAAGAAAACAGAGGCGGCGGACGACGAGTTCGGCGAGAGTACCGAAAGCGGATCGCCTTCACGTGCAGATGAGGCCGGCACGAAGCTGATGGAGTCGGCGAATATTCCCTCGATCCTCGGGATGCTTTTGAGCGTCGGGCGCCGCGGGATGGAGATCAAGCGGTTCAAGGGTCTGGGCGAGATGGACCCGGCGCAGCTGTGGGAGACGACGATGGACCCGACGCGCCGCACGCTCCTTCGGGTGAACTGGGAGGACGCCAGCGCTGCGGACGAGCTCTTCACGGTGCTGATGGGCGAGGATGTGGAGCAGCGCCGGCAGTACATCGAGGAGCATGCGCTGGAGGTCAAGAGCCTGGATGTTTGAGGCGAAAGGACGGAAGTCGGAAGTTTCGAGCTGAGAGGCACCGACCGCTCGGAGCAGGGTCGGTGGCACGGGGTGTAGGCAGTGGGATGGGGCAAGGGTCAAAAAAAACATCGGCCGGGGGCTCCGATCCCCGACCGATGGAGTTCCACGGCGTGAAGCCGCGGACGAAAGCGGGATGTTTGTGGTGAGTTGGACGAAGGCAGTTGAACGCAGAAATAAACAGAGGAAAACAGAGAGGCGCTGAGACGGCCGGAGAGCTGAAGTAGCAGGAGACCGGGTCGTCGAAAGGCTCGGATGTGGGGTCGAAATCCAGCGCTAGGGTAGGCGGCTCGCGGCGTGGGTCAAAGGGTTCTCGGGGAATCGGCGGCAAGTTCGTGTGATTTCTCTAAACCCTTATTTTTCAGGGATTTATGACAACAAATCGCGACGCGCCGTCACCCGTGAAGATCATCGATGTGGGGATCGGGATCGTGATTCGGCGGGCACCGGACATTGTCCGAAACGGAGCCTCTGTGCACGAGATTTTGGTCACTCGGCGGAAGCGGGAATCGGTCTTCGGGGGGTACTGGGAGCTGCCCGGCGGGAAGGTCGAGGGCGGGGAATCGATCGACGCGTGCGTGGTGCGTGAGCTGCTCGAGGAGGTCGGGGTTTCGGCGCGGGTGACGGGGGCGCTCGGGGACGTGGTGCACACGTACCCGCACGGGACGGTGCGGCTTCATCCGAGGTTGTGCGAGATGGAGGAGGGGTCGGCCGAGCCGCGGGCGCTGCACGTGGCGGAGTTCGCGTGGTGCGCGCTGGGACGGCTCGGGGAGTATGAGTTCCCGCCGGCGAACGAGGGGATCGTCAAGGAGCTGAGGGAGAGGCTCGGGGGATAAGAAAGGCGTTCACCGCCGAGGCGGAGAGATCGCAGAGAAAGAAGAGCGGAAAATTTGTTATTGAGGCGGAGACTGCCCGGTGGGTGGGCCTGGGTTCACGAGGTCGCGGAGCTGGAGGCGGTCGAGGCGGGATTCGTACTCGGCGATGCGCTCGGTGAGCTTGGGAAAATCGGAGGTGGGTTTGTTCGACGCCGCGGTGGCCTGTTGCTGCACGAGCTTGAGTGCTTCGACGGCTTTCGCGAGTGAGTTGGTGGTGTTCTGCGCGGCGAGTTCGACGGCGCGGGCGATGTCGGAGGACCACGCGGCGAGGCCGGGGTCGAGGGGTGCTTCGATAGGCGCGGGGTTGATGGAAGATTCTTCGGAGTTGGTGGGCGAGGATTGGGGACTGGAGTCGTGGGTTTCGCTGGGGCTGGGTGAGTTCGCACGCTCGCCAGCGCTTGGCGTCTCGTGAATACCGTCCTTCGCCGCGGGCACGCTGATGGCGGTGGGGAGCGGCTGGGGAGGGGAATCGATGAGCATGAAGACGACGGCGGCGCCGAGGGCGAGGATGAGGGCGCCGAGCGCGAAGATGATGGTGCGGAGCGTGGCGTTCTGCTGGCGGAGCGCGCGGGTGATGGATGTTGCGGGGGCGGACGCGATATGGAGTTCGGCGGCGATGGAGCGAGGGACTTCAGCGCCGACGGAGAGGTGGGGTTGCGGGCGCGAGTAGCTTTGCCCGTCGGCTGGCGCCGACGGCTCCATTGAAGCGGTGGATGCGACGGATGAAGCGACGGTCGCGATCGGCGTCGCGTTGACGATGAGGCGGGAGGGTGTCGTGGTCGTGTTGGCGGTGGGATCGCTGAACGATTGGAGGGGCTGGAGGTTGAGGTGTTGGCGGTCGCTCGCGGCGATCGGGGAGAGGACCTCGCCGCAGGACTTGCACATGTAGTCGTCGGGGCCGACGGCGATGTGGCAGTTGTGGCAACGGCCGAGGAGAACGGCGACGCCGGGGGCGTCGATGGCGAAGCGCCAGAACTGGCGGGTCGTGGGGCCGCGGACGATGGAGGTGGAGGTGACGCGGCCTCGGGCGATGAGTTGCTTGAGGGTGTCGTAGGAGCAGCCCGGGGCGAAGGCGCGCGAGGCGTCGCGGACCTGCCAGGGGCCCATGGAGTTTTGGGTTGCTTGGCGCGAGAGGGGCTCGAAGAGGCCGCGGCATTGCTCGCACTGGACTTCGCCGACCTGGAGGTGGCCGCAGTAGGGGCAGAGGATGCGGAGGGGTGGTTGGGGGGCGGGCGAGTCGGC
>DASZQL010000049.1:0-13426 GCA_035549675.1 Phycisphaerales bacterium
GGCGGTGCGCGAACTCTGAATCGGGGCCTTCCACTCGTTTCAGACGCCTGATGATCCGGCCCTTTTCGGCGAGCGAGTGCTCCGCGATCGTGAAGACGAGCGACCAGAGCTGTTGCTCATTGGCCGCTCGTAACGATCCGCTCCGAACCATCGCGTCGAGACGACGGGACACGGTCGAAAGCAAGTCTTGCGAATCAAAGACGCGTCGCATACCCCGGCTGAGTCCGACGCGGATCCTGGCCTTGATCCGCGGGCCGAACCGGTCCATGAAGTCGGCGGCGGCGGCCCGGTCCCCGGCTCTCATCGCCTCCAACAGTTCGGGCAAGCGTGGATCGGTCTCAAAGTTCATCGGCGATCTCGCGCACTCCACCAGAGTCTGCGGGTTCCGCGCCCCACACCACCTAAGTCTGCAAAAAAAAACTTGTTCATGCGCCAGCCAGCCCTGCGCGGCTGTCGCCGCGATAGGCGATCCCGGATCACGAGGCCTTGAGACCTCTTGAGACCGGCGAGACATCCGCAGGAGGCACGACATGAACATTCAGAGGCTTGGCAGCCCCTCTCTTAAGGGGGGTAACGGCTATCGCACGCGCTCGAAGCCCCAAGGCCGGACGCCTCGCGCGTCTTGGACACGCGGCCGTTCGATTGTTCTCTCAACATTCCTGACCGCCAATATCGCGACAACGGTACTGAATGTCTTTGAGACAGAGCCCACGCAGCCGCAGCGCACCGCTCAAACCGCCGGTTGGTGGGAGGACCTCTGGCAGGAACTTTGGGAACTCATGCACCCCGGGGAACCGGCTCCTCCCGCCCCACCGCCGCCCGAGAACCCACCCGACGAATCCCCCACCCTGCCCAACGACGAGTGGTGAGGGCAATGCTTCCAACCGGGTGAACTTTCTAAACCAGCGTGGACACATAAATGGAGAAAAAGAAGGTAAATCCACCAAGCCTGGTATCACATCGCCGTATCGCTGTTGCACGACCGATCGACCGCGATGGCATAGCCATCGCGGTCGATAGTCGATGGATGCCGCCCGTCACGACGTGTCGAGACCCACAGCTACTCTCTCGGCTTCGCCTTGTGTGTCACGAGCTAAAACTGAAAGGGTGCGCGCACGCGATGGGGACTACCTATGAATCGGCGAGACGGTATCTCGCTGGCCAGCCGATACCGTGGCAGGTGCTTGTCAAACTCTGCATTACCACCCGAACCTCCATCGACTGGCTGTTGCTCGGGCGCGAACCACGGCTAGAGGCGGATCGGATCCGCTATGCCATCGAACAGTCCACGCCGAGCATGTTGGCTTCGGCCGCGTCGGAACGTTTGTCGATTCTAGAGAGACGGTTGCGGCTAGTCGTTGAGCGAAGCAAGGAACTCTCATCCTGGACGGCTGAGCAACGGGCATCCATCGTCGAGTCCCGGAATACCGCTCCGATCCGTTCGGCATCGTCACAGACCGCGGATCGGACACTAGGCTACTAATCCGTTGCGATGTCTTCTTATACTGCGCGCTCTGCGACATCATCGACGGCCGTTGCCTGATCGAACTCACCGACCGCCGGCCCGCTCAATGACGCTCCGGGCGCCGCACTCCATCGCATCGCACCGAACCACTTCCGGTACGCTTTTCCTCCACGCCCCTCAAGGACCAAACGCTGTGAACACCGACCTCCTCAAGCGCCTCTGCGAAACCCCCGGCGTCCCCGGCCGCGAAGAACGCGTCCGCGCCCTCATCAAGAAAGAAGTCGAAGACCTCTTCGACGACATCACCACCGACCCCATGGGCTCGCTCATCTGCCGCCGCGCACCCCGCGGCAAGGGCAACTCCAAATCCAAATCCTCCGCCAAAGCCACCCGCGTCATGCTCGCCTGCCACATGGACGAGATCGGCTTCTACGTCACCCACATCGACGACAACGGCTTCATCCGCCTCAACCCCGCCGGCGGCTTCGACACACGCAACCTCTTCGCCCGCCGCGTCCTTGTCTGCACCAAGGACGACGGCATGCTCCTCGGCGTCATGAACCCCGGCGGCCGCCCCATCCACATCGCCACCGAAGAAGACAAAAAGAAAATCCCCGAGGTCCGCGACTTCTTCGTCGACCTGGGCCTCCCCGCCGCGAAGGTCAAGCGCATGGTCCGCGTGGGCGACATGGTCGTCCTCCACGAGCCCTTCGCCGAGGTCGGCGAGAAGCTCGTGAGCAAGGCGCTCGACAACCGCATCGCCTGCTGGCTCGGCATCGAGGCCGTGCGGGCCCTCGACAAGTCCAAGTCCGGCCACAACTGCGAAATCTTCAGCGTCTTCACCACGCAGGAAGAAGTCGGCCTTCGCGGCGCCAAGACCGCCTCCGCCACCGTCCAGCCCGACATCGGCATCGGCCTCGACACCACCCTCGCCTGCGACACCCCCGGCATCGCCAAGGAAGAATCCGTCACCACCCACGGCCAGGGCTGCGGCCTGCACGTCATGGACGGCTCCTTCATCAGCGACTACCAGCTCATCGATGAACTCGAAGAAGTCGCCAGGAAGCACCGCATCAAGCACCAGCGCACCATCCTCGCGCGCGGCGGCCAGGACGGCGCCGCCATGCAGCAGACGCTCAAGGGCTGCCGCGCCGCCGGTATCGTCGTGGGCGTCCGCTACATCCACACCGTCACCGAAATGTGCGACCGCGGCGACCTCCAGGCCGCGTGTGACCTCCTCGCCGCCTGGCTGCCTACCGTGAAGTAGCGCGAACGCATGGCACAACCCGATCCCGATGCCCTCGTCCCCCTGACCACCGCCCTCAACTACTTCGAGGCCGAGACGATCGCCCAGGTCCTTCGCGCCGAGGACATCCCCGCGTTCGTGCAGTCCAACGCCGCGACCGCGCTCGGCTGGTCCGCTCCGATCAACGCCACCGAAATTGCAGTTCAGGTCCGCCAGCGCGACCTCGAGCGCGCCCGCCTGATCCTCGACACCAATAAGCAGGACTCGGTGGACATCGATTGGTCCGAAGTCGACGTCGGCGATCCCGTGGATCCGATGACGGGACACAAGCCCAAGGCTCACGCAGCCGTTAAGCAGGCCACGTTCATCTTCAAGTGGGCCATGCTCATTCCCTATCTGTTCTTCCTGATCGCCGCGATCGGTGTCGGCCTCGTCGGCGGCCTGTCCTCCATCCCCCGCGCCACCGCGCTCGCCGTGATCGTCGCGCTTGCCGGCCTGCTGACCTACGCGCTCATCCGCGGCAAGCGCAGCGTGCCCCAACAGAAAATCGGGCCGAAAGGTCCTCCAACCGCCCTTTAACGGGCTTCCCAACCCCGACCCAATCCTCACGACCCCCTTCCGCCCATGCCGCCCGGACGATCCCGGCGGATTTTGCCGCGCAGACCGTCCCTCCCGCTTAAGCCGACCCCCGGACGCTCCGATGTCCATGCCGAATCGGCTCTCGGTCCACGGGGACCGGTCGCGGCGTGGAGTGCCGCGCACGCCGAATGGAGCGAGGTGCAGAGATGCCGCCTGACAAGGATGTGTTGACGACGGGCGAGGTCGCGAGAATCTGCAATGTCGCTCCGCGCACCGTTTCCAAGTGGTTCGACTCCGGCCAGCTCAAGGGGTACCGCATCCCGGGCTCCAAGGACCGTCGGATCCCCCTCAATAACCTCATCCAGTTCATGAAGGCCCACGGCATCCCCCTCGACGGCGTGATGTCCGGCAAGACCCGCGTCCTCGTCGTCGACGACGAGCGCGAAATCACCGCCCTTCTCCAGAAGATCCTTGTCGAGCAGGCCGGCTACGAGGTCCGCATCGCCCACTCCGGCTTCGAGGCCGGCGTCGAGTGCGAGCGCTTCAAGCCGCACGTCGTCCTCCTCGACATTCACCTCTCCGAAGGCGACTCCCGCCACGTCGCCCAGCTCGTCCGCGGCGACGATGACTTCGCCATCACCCACCTCGTCGCGATGAGCGGCAAGCTCACCGACGGCCAGGCCGTCCAACTCCGCCAGCAGGGCTTCGACGGTTTCCTCAAGAAACCCTTCCAGGTCCGCCAGGTCATCGAGACCATCGAGCGCGTCAACGCGCTGGTCCACTGATCGGCGCCCGACCCCATCATGATGGAGCGGCTGGCGTCCCGCCGGCCGACGAGCTCTCGCACCGACCAAAACTTCGCAACCCGCGAGGTTTTTTTCTGATGCGAGCCGCGACCGTGAGGCGGCGATCTTCTTGGACGGGGTGCCTTTACCCCGTTCCATTGACCCGTCCTCAGATCAGTGCTCGCCGCCAATGCCTAATGCCCAGCGCCCCGCGCTTCCCCCCACACGGCGATATTGATCATCGGCCACGCCAGATGCCACAGCTTCTCCGGCTGCTCACAAACCACCGCAATCGCCGCGGGTGAGAAGACTTCGCGAGCCAGCTCCGACCGCTTCAGCACATCCACCTGGCCGCCCACCCACGATTGGAACGGCAACGGGAAGCTCGCCTTCGCCCGCTCCATGACAAACTCCGGCACATCCCCCTCGAACGCCTCGCGCAGCGCAATCTTCGTCCGCGCCCGCGCCATCGTCGCGGTGCCACGACTATTCCGCTCTGGGAATGGTCGTGCTTCCTCACCCCCCCCACTCTCAAACTTCATCCCCATCGGCAGCGACGCCGCCATCCGCGCGACCTCGATATCCGCGAACGGCGTCCGCCCTTCGACCCCCGCGAGCATCGTCGCCGTATCCAATCGTTGCAGCAGCCCCGTGAGGTTGATCCGCCGCTGCATCGCCAGGTGCGTGGCGAGCGAATGCTCCCCGCCCGTCTCCTCGAGCGCCGCCGCGAACTCGCCTTCCATGCACGCGTGAAGCCACGCATCGCCGTCCAGCGCCTGCCACAGGTCGTCGCTCATGACCGTCGCCTTCATCGCGGGTGCCACCCACGAAACATTCTGCAGCTCGAACATCCCCGGCGACATCGCCCCTGCGATTCCATTTTCGCTCCCTCTCCCTCTGGGAGAGGGCGGGGTGAGGGCTCCATTCTTCTCACCTCCTCCTCTACTTCCTCTGCTCCTGATTTCTTCCAGATACCGCTCCGCCCCGCTCAGCGGGATCTCGTACCCGCCGAAAAGCTCATCCGCCCCCTCGCCCGAGAGCGTCACCACGCACCCGTCCGCGCGCAGCCGCTCCGCGACAGCGTGAATCGCCACCTCGTTCGGCGTACTCAGCGGCACCCCAAGCCGCCCGACCATCCACTCCCACCGCTCCAGAAACATCTCGCGCGAGATCAATGCCTCCGCGTGATCGGTCCCGAACAGCTCCGCCACCCGCCGCGCCACGCACAGGTCACTCGACGACGCATCCTCGCCGCAGCACGTCGGCAGCGGGCACCCGGCGCAGTACGTGCGAAGCCTCTCGCGGCCGCCACTCCTGTTCATCTCCTCACGCGCTATCGACGTGATAATCGTGCTGTCCAGCCCTCCCGACAGCAGCGCGCACGTCGGCACGTCGGAACGCAGATGCCGCCCCACCGAACCAACAATGCACTCCCGAACCTCCACGGCGGTCTCCCTGCTCCGCGTTCCGAGTTCCGCGCTCCGCGTTTGAGGCCGCACCTCCACCCGCTCCCCGCTCACATCCACCCACACGCACCCACCCGGCCGCACCGCGCGAACCCCCTCCCACATCGTCCGCTCGCCCAGCACCGTCCGGATCGTCGTCACATACGCGCTCACCATCGCCAGGTCCGGCTTCCGCGGCACATCCGGATGCGCCAGGATCGCGCTCGGCTCGCTCGCAAAGATGAACCGCTTTTCGTCCGCGAAGTAATACAGGGGCTTGATCCCTAAGGGATCCCTCGCCAGCAGCAACGTCTCCTCCCGAGTGTCATGCAGCGCCAGCGCAAACATGCCGCGGAACTTCGAAAGCGCCGCCCGCCCCCACATCATCAGCGAGAGCAGCACCGTCTCCGTATCGCTCTTCGTCCGGAACGTGACCCCCATCGCGCCGAGCTCACGCCGCAGCTCGGCGTCGTTGTACAACTCGCCGTTGTAGACAAGGATGTAGCGCCCTGGCTGCTCTCCCGTCACCGCAAGCCCCGGCGACACCATCGGCTGGTTCGCATCAGGCGACGGATCGATCACGACGAGGCGGCGGTGGGCAAGAACAACTCCACCGCCCCCCACGCCGCTCGAACGCCACAACCCCGCCGAATCCGGCCCGCGGTGCGCCAACCGATCGCGCAGCGCCTCCACCTGCCGATCACTCAGCGAAATCCCGCCAACGGACGCGATGCCAAAAATGCCGCACATGCCCTTCTACATCGGCCTGTTCAGCAGATTTACGGGAAAGGTCGCCGCTCCCGCCCGCCAGGGCGCGCGACTGTTGCGAGTGGCGCCGCCGCAACGCGGCAAACCACTCGAATAGCACCCAAGTCTCCTCTTGCTTCTCTGCTTTTCTACCGGGGGCTACCAACTCTCGTTTGCTTCTACTCTCCCCACACCGGGTGGGCGGGCTACCGCCTCTCCGCCTTCAATCCGAGTCTGAGATGATCGCCGTTTCAATGACAATATCGTCTCGAAATCGAAATACGAGCAGCTCAGAGCCAATCGGAAAGAGTCCACCCGATTGCCCGGTGTCATAGATGATGTCTTCGGTTCCATACCGCGCGGGGGGTGCCCAACCAAACTGTTGCATCACCTCTTCCCGAGTCATGCCGTTGAAACATCCGCACCACGTCTTCATTTCCAGCTTGTGCACGCTGCTCTTCGCAATCATGTTTCGCGCATCGGAGCAGATCCAAACCGGAAACAGTCTCCAAATCAGGCCGAGAACGACGAGCACCGCCAGGAAAGCACCCACTTTCCAGAACAACTTCTTGCGGGCTCGGCGCGCATCGTAACGGCGCAGCTCCGCATCGCTCATGAGGGCCGGCTGTTCCAGAGCCATTGGTTGCTCCCGCGATGAACGGGGCGGCCGATCAGGCAACGGCGCACCCCATCGAACTCCGCGACAACGACGAGTTCATCGCGAGTGTCCGCCTCAATTTCGGCTACTCCTTCGGCGACTCTCCTGACTACGCCCCGCCCACCGGAAAGTTCGCCCTCGAACGTCAGGTACAGCCGCCGGTGGTCCTCGACCCGTTCCGCGCGGAACCCGCCGCCAATCATCTCATCCGGCCGCTCCGTACAGCGGAAACAGATCAGCGCTCGATCTGCCGGCGCCCCCCCGCCGCCGGGCCGCTCGATCAGCCAATCGAAGTGTGATCGGGCGCCTCCGGCCGTGTTCGGGCTCGCCGAAATCTCGTGCCGCAGGATGACCGTTCTTGTCTTCAAAGCGTCTCGATTCTTCTCCTCCGCGCCGCTCATCCAGTCCTCGACAGTCGCATGCCGATAAACGGTACACTCCCCGCCAAAGTCGGGAGTTTTCGTCTTTTCCCGTTCCTCACGCTTCCCGCCCGACCTCGTCCCGCTGATCTGATCACACGGAGTCACCCACGATGCCACGCTTCCCGCTCCGCGCCTCGCTTTTCCTTCCGCTTCTCGCCTTTGCGCTGATCGGCTGCAAGTCGTCCGGCCCGCGCACGATCCAGGCCATGCGCGACTCCGGCGACCGCGCCTACGTGGTCGGCCGCTACGACGTCGCCGAGAGCGAATACCGGCAGGTCATCGAGCGTGCTCCCTATGACAAGCAGTACCGCAAGGGCTACGGCCTCGCGCTCCTCCGCAACGGGAACGCACCCCTCGCGCGCGAGAACCTCGAAATCGCCCACACCTACAACCCGCGCGACAACGAAGTCATCGACGGCCTCGCCGAGGCGATGCGCCGCTCCAACGACTCCGAAGGAATGGCGCGATTCCTCAAAGGCCTCGCCACCGAGCGCAACGGCGTCGAAGACTGGCTCCGCCTCGGCAACCACATGCACGCCGCAGGGGATAACGATGAAGCGCGAAAGGCGTACCTGATCGCGGCGAAGCTCGACGCGGGGAAGTCGTTCGACCCGCAGTATTTGCTCGCGAAGTTCTTCTACGACATCGGCGACGTCTCGAACGCGATCGAGCGCACGCGGATGGCGTATTTCCTGCGGCCGACGGACGACCGAGTCCTCACACTCGCGCGCCAACTCAATCAGATCACCGGCCCGACCTTCGGGATCCGCCCGGCGGAGCAGGAGCCGAAGGCGCAGTCGCGCGATCGCTCGACCCCGATGAACTGAAGCGCGGCTGCCGAGCGATAGACCAATCAAACACCGAATGAAATTCGCTCTGCCGGCTTGACTAGTTACCCATTTCGTTCTACGCTTCATCCGGATATACGGATGAAGAATCTCCCCAAAAGTTTACTGATCATCGAACTTTTGGCCGCTCTCGGCGAGCCGGTGCGGCTGCGTCTTTGCCGCCTCCTGGAGAGCCAGGAGCTGATCGTCGGCGAGGTCGCGCGGGTGGTTCAGCTGCCTCAGTCGACTGTCAGCCGCCACTTGAAAGTGCTCACGGACGCGGGCCTGCTCGTGAAGCGCGCGGAGGGGACGGCGACGCTGTACCGGCTTGTTCTTGATGAGTTATCGCCCGGAGTGCGCGCGATCTGGATTGCGGTGCGCGATCAGCTTCATGATCGCGCGCAGTTTGAAGAAGACTCGCGCCGACTCGAATCTGTTCTCGCGGAGCGGCGCACCGACAGCTTGTCGTACTTCGGCCGTGTCGCGGGCGAGTGGGATTCGGTGCGGAGCGAGATGTTCGGGCGGGACTTCACCGCCGCGGCGTTGCTTGGGCTGCTGCCGCGTGAGTGGCGCGTGGCGGACGTGGGGTGCGGGACGGGGAACGCGGCGGAGCTGCTGGCGCCGCACGTCCGGGAAGTCCTGGCGATCGACCAATCGGGGCCGATGCTGGACGCGGCGAAGAAGCGGCTCGCCAAGCACAAGAACGTCCGCTTTGAGCAGGGGCCGGTGGAATCGTTGCCCCTTGAGGACGAATCCGTGGATGCGGCGGTTTGTCTGCTGGTGCTCCATCACGTCGCCGATCCAGCGGGGGCGGTGAAGGAGCTCGCGCGCGTGGTCCGGAAAAACGGGGTGGTGCTCGTGGTGGACATGTTCGAGCACGATCGTCCGGAGTTCCGGCGCACCATGGGGCACCAGCACATGGGTTTTTCGGAGGCGGCGATAGATTCTCATTTCCGCGGCGCGGGGCTCGGGGGGCGCTCGATCAGCAAGCTGCAGAGCGATCCGAACTCCAAGGGGCCGAGCTTGTTCCTGGCGATGGGGAGAAAGAAGAAAGATTGAACGCAGAGGGCGCGGAGGAGCGCGGAGTTGCGCGGAGAAGACTTTTTTAGCGCGAAGATCGCGAAGGCCGCGAAGGGCGCCAAGGCATGAAGATCGAAGACAGAATGACGTTGGAGTCTTGATCAGGCAAAGGTTCGATGCGAATAGCGGACGAGCTGCGAACAACGGCCGCCCATCACCAGTACACACAGAGCACTTTTTACTCAGCACTTTTCACGACACTCACTTAGAGGAGTTTTCCAGTGACGACGACCGCGACTCGACCGGGCACGAGCACGACCAGCCGCATCTTCATGAACACGGGGCTGCCGCTGACGAGCGACCTGCCGCACAAGGTGAAGGATGAATCGGCGGAGACGACGCGGTTCGGCCGCAAGGAAATCGAGCTGGCGGAGTATGAGATGCCGGGCCTGATGGCGTGCCGCGAGGAGTTCGGGCCGAAGCAGCCGCTGAAGGGCGCGCGGATCATGGGCTCCCTGCACAACACGATCCAGACGGCCGTGCTGGCGGAGACGCTCGTCGATCTCGGCGCCGAGGTGCGCTGGGCGTCGTGCAACATCTTCTCGACGCAGGACCACGCCGCGGCGGCGATGATCGCGGGCCGGCCTGGAAAGAAGGCCATTCCGACGTTCGCCTGGAAGGGCGAGACGCTCGAAGAATATTGGTGGTGCACGCTCCAGGCGCTGACGTTCCCGGCGGACGCGAACGGGAGCAACGGGCCGTACATCATCGTCGATGACGGCGGCGACGCGACGCTGCTCATCCACGAGGGCTTCAAGGCGGAGCAGAAGTTCAAGAAGGATGGCTCGCTCCCCGACCCCGGCTCCACCGACAACCACGAGTTCAAGATCGTCCTCGAGGTCATCAAGCAGAAGCTGCAGGAGGACCCGACGTTCTGGACGCGCATGGTCCCCCACATCCGCGGCGTCTCCGAAGAGACCACCACCGGCGTGCACCGCCTCTACGACATGCAGAAGAAGGGCGAGCTGCTTTTCCCGGCGATCAACGTCAACGACTCGGTGACCAAGAGCAAGTTCGACAACCTCTATGGCTGCCGCCACTCGCTCGTCGACGGCATCAACCGCGCGACGGACGTCATGCTCTCGGGCAAGGTCGCGGTCGTCTGCGGCTACGGCGACGTGGGCAAGGGCTCGGCGGAATCGCTCGCGGCCCAGAAGTGCCGCGTGAAGGTCACGGAGATCGACCCGATCTGCGCGCTGCAGGCGTGCATGAGCGGGTACGAGGTCGTGACGCTCGAGGACGTGCTCGAGACGGCGGACATCTTCATCACGGCGACGGGGAACAAGGACATCATCACCGTCGATCACATGAAGAAGATGAAGCACAACGCGATCGTCGGCAACATCGGGCACTTCGACAACGAGATCGACATGACCGGCCTGTACAAGCTCTGCGAGCAGGGCAAGTGCGAGCGGATCAACATCAAGCCGCAGACGGACGAGTTCCGTTTCAAGGAAGACAAGGCGAGCGGCACGAAGGCGCACTCGATCATCATCCTGGCGGAGGGGCGCCTCATGAACCTCGGCTGCGCGACGGGCCACCCGAGCTTCGTGATGAGCAACAGCTTCACGAACCAGACCATTGCTCAACTCCACCTCTGGAACGAGGGGAAGAAGATGGGCAAAGACGTGATCACGCTGCCCAAGCACCTTGACGAGAAGGTGGCGCGCCTGCACCTCGGGAAGCTGAATGCTCGGTTGACGAAGCTGTCGAAGGATCAGGCGAGCTATATCGGGGTGAGCGTGGATGGGCCGTACAAGCCGGAGCACTATCGGTATTGAAACCACGGCCGGAAGGTTCACACACTGCACGATTATTTTATATGCCAAACCCAGTAACTATTAACCGACCCACAATCGCCGCAAAAATAACCCACGGCAGTTTTTTTAGAGCAAATTCAATCCAAGTTCGCCAATATTTGATTCGTTGCTTGCCGCGTCCAATTGCGAGTTCTGTTTGAGGACAAGCAATACCCGCAATAATTCCAACAGCTATTAAGGCATACAATAACCAATCTAACGCGGCAGGTATATTCCATCGCACGAGTTCTGTTGCCTGGCCAGATATGTATTGCAGGCACAACTCAAGAGCCTCGTGCTCATTTGTTGTGTCAATTTTGTCGCTCAATAATTTTCGGACGCGCGAAAGGTATTCAGGCGAGATGCGAGAAGTACTACCCGTGTGCAATTGCACCCATACAGATATTGTCGGAGTAGTCAGCAAGATAAAAATTACCCAACGATATTGATGCCAAATACGACAAACAGCGCCAGGCTCCAACGTCTTCAGCCATTCAGCTATGGAATATGCTCTCTGCCCAACCTCAACATTATGGTCAGGATTCGCGCGTACAGTTAGCTTGTCGAACAAATCATTTCCGTCCCAGTCAACCGTGATCGAAAATCGACCAACTCGATAGCTACCGCCATCCGCCTCGGCTTTATATGTAAATTCAATACATCTATCATTCTGCAGACCCGGTTCGTTGAACGCTTCGATTAAAGTTGTTCCCTTGAGATTTTGTCCGGACTTGAGTTTTAATTCCAATTCGGTACTTACAATGATGGGAGGATGATGCGATTCGGCATTCGTTTGCCATCGAAGCTCGTCCTCCTTGCATGCACCAGTCCTTTTCGCACTCGTCCGCTCTTCTATATACTTCTTGATAGCTTCATCTCGCCGCTGATTCAGGATGGCAGCAAACGAGTCGGCTGCTTCGCGCATCATGGCGTCAAGTTTGGCTAAAGCATCGTAATCGATGAATACTGGATTTCGTATCTCGTGCCGAGAAGAATGAAGAATCGTGGGCATGGTTGCTGCACTCAGTGGGGCCGAGTGAAGATTATAGTTGATCGACCAGCGACCAGAGTCCCAAACTCTTATGCAAACCGCCTTCAGCAGACTGTTCGTTGATCAGCCGCTCGGGCTTGGGCATGTTGAAGGGTGGGAGGGTCAGGTCCACCATGCGGAACTGCCCGGTGGCGATGTCTCGATTCTCGCCCTGCACGGCGCCGGGGTAGGTGGTGGTGAGGAGGTATTTCGCGCCGCTGGATTTGAAGTTGTTGAGAGCGGCGGAGACCATCTTGTTGGAGAGATGGACGAGGCAGTCGCGGCAGAGGATCAGGTCGACTTTGGGGAGTTGGTCGCGGGTGATGTCGAGGGTGAGGAAGCGGAGGGAAGAGGGACGAGTCGGCACTACAGTCGGCTCAGAGCCGCCGCCTGTAGTGGCACGGGGAGATTGTGTAGAGGACACGAAGCCCTCACCCTGCCCTCTCCCAGAGGGAGAGGGAGCAGACACTCCAGTCGGCTCGGAGCCGCCTGTAGTGGCATGAGGAGATGGTGTAGAAGGCAGGAAGCCCTCACCCCGCCCTCTCCCAGAGGGAGAGGGAGCGGAGTCTTTCGCATAGCGGCGGGTGTTCTCGGCGATGAGTTCGGGGACGACGTCGGCGCCGATGTAGTGGATGTTGGTGAGGTCCACGTGCTTCATCCAGTTGAAGTCGCCGCAGGGGGCGTCGAGGATGGAGGTCACGCCGAGCTCTTTGAGGAGGGGCGGGAGGATGGCGCGGACGGCGTGGGTTTCGGCGAGCTCGGAGCCGGGGCCGCTGACGGATTCGCGGTCGCCCCACGTCCGGTTTTTGTAGATGTGGCGGAAGACGCCCGCGGGCTTGAAGCCGAGGCCGACGGAATGGGCGAGATCCCAGGTCCTGGACCAGAGCTTGTGGTAGAGAATGTCGAGCGTGGAGCGGGGCAAGCCGATGGTCCTTATCTTTGAGGCGTATGGTGTATCGGCTTGGCGGGGTTGGCAAGCTGATCGCGAGAAGACGAACGCAGAGGAATCAGAGAAGCGCGGAGGGACGCGGAGTAAGGCAGGATTGTTTGAGCGGATCGGGACTGAAATCAGGAACACTGGTGGAGCAGCGCCGTGCCGGGCCGAAGCGGATTGACTGATTCATGCATCTTCACTCTGCGTTTCTCGGCGCGCCTCGGCGTCCTCCGCGTTCGTTCGTAACACCCATGCACATCAACGACATCTTCAAATCACGGGCGACGACGGTTTCGTTCGAGTTCTTCCCGCCGAAGAACGATGCGGCGGCGGAGGAGCTGTTCTCCGCGATCCGCGAACTGGAGCCGCTGGCGCCGGCGTGGGTGTCGGTGACGTACGGGGCGGGGGG
>DASZQL010000050.1:0-19743 GCA_035549675.1 Phycisphaerales bacterium
CGTCGAGAGAGAGCCACTCCTTTTCCTTGGGCGCTTCCCTCGCGATCGCTTCGCCCGCCAGGCGCTCCGCCGCGTCGAGGTTCTCCGCGGCGAGCAGCACCTCGGCCCAGCGGTCGGGGTCGCCCTCTTCGGGGCCGGTGCAGTGCACGAGGCAGATCCAGGGCGTCGTGCCGAGGTCGTTGCCTTCCTCGTCGAGGTTCTTCTGGCGGTCGATGTTGAGTTCGAGTTTCCAGATCTCGCGGAGGCGGTCGATGATGTCGTCGCCGCTGAGAAGTTCGGGGCGTTCGGGCGGGGCGACGAGCGTGTTGAGGTGCTCGTGCTCGACGGTGTCCACGGACTCGATCTTGTCCACCTGCTTCAGCTCGAACGCCGCGAGGATCTTCTCGACGCGCTCCTTGAGGTCGGTGGCCGCGCGGATGGTGACGATCTTGTGCTCGTCGATGAAGACGTAGAAGAAGGGGTCGAGGCTCATCGCTCCGAAGCCGACGAGGCCGTCCTCGAAGAGCCACTCGCCGTACTGCATGACGGCGTCGTAGAGCTTTTCGACTCCCACCGGCTCGTAGGCCAGGTACGGGTCGATCTCACGGTAGGCGTCGCGTCCCAGGGCATCGAGGATGGGGTAGACGCGGCCCGGCAGGATGTCGAAGAGGACGCGGCAGAGCGACCGGAGCCTCGTCACGGGGACCAGCACGTCGTACATGAACCGGTCGGGCCACTCCTCCCACTCCTCGCCGGCCCAGCTTTCCCCGCTGCCGGAGGAGCCGTCGGCGGACTCGAACTCCACCGTATACCCGGGGGTTGCGCCTTTGGGTGCAATCGGACGCACCCCCAGCGGGTAGACAAATCCGTCCGCTTCCGTTCGCTTGATCGATTGGTCGATTTCGATTCGGGACATGCCTCTTGCGGTAGGATGCTGGAGACCCGTTGGACCTTGGGCGGCAGGATACCGCCAAGTCCGACGGGGCGAATCGTATTCCGCTTAGCCCTTTTCTGACAGGGACAGATCACATGACACAGCGGCTCGGTTTGGCTCGCCGGATGTTTGGTTTCCTCAAGCGGTCGCGTCAGAGCGCCCCGGCGGCCGCCCTGGGTCTCCTGGTCGTGTTCGGCGCCGCTCCCCGTGCCGCGTCGGCCGCCGACGATGACATCCTCATCGGCCACTACGGTTCTCTGACGGGCTCCGAAGCCACCTTCGGCCAATCGACCTCCCAGGGCATCCGCCTGGCGATCAAAGAGTTTAATGAAGCGGGCGGGTTCAACGGGCGGCACGTCGCCCTCAAGGAATACGACACCAAGGGCGACGCCAAGGAAGCCACCCTCGCAGTCACCCGCCTTGTCAAGAGCGATAAGGTCGTCGCGGTGCTGGGCGAGGTTGCCTCGGGACTCTCGCTGGCCGGCGGCCCCGTCTGTCAGGAAGCGGGCGTGCCCATGATTACGCCTTCCTCGACCAACCCACGCGTGACAGACGTGGGCGACATGATCTTCCGCGTCTGCTTCATCGACCCGTTCCAAGGATTCGTCTGTGCGAAGTTCGCCAAGGAGAATCTCAAGGCGAAGTCCGCCGCGCTCCTCTACGACCAGAAAGCCCCCTATTCCGTCGGACTCGCCGAGGAGTTCAAGAAGAACTTCACCAAGATGGGCGGCACGATCGGCACGGAGCAGACGTACACCGGCGGCGACCAGGACTTCACCGCCCAGCTCACATCCATCCGCGGCACCAAGCCCGATGTCATCTTCATCCCGGGCTATTACACCGACGTCGGCAACATCTCCATCCAGGCCCGCAAGCTCGGCGTCCGTGCCCCCCTCCTCGGCGGCGACGGCTGGGATTCCGAGCAGCTCCCCAAGATCGCCGGGAAGGCCATCGAAGGGTCCTATTACTCCAACCACTACGCCCCCGATCAGCCCGAGGCCAGGGTGCAGGACTTCATCAAGAAGTACCGCGCCGAGTTCAGCGGGCAGACCCCCGACGGCCTCGCGGCTCTCGGCTACGACGCGGCCAAGCTGCTCTTCGACGCCATGAAGCGCGGCGGCAGTCTGGAGGGCAAGGAACTGGCCAAAGCGATCGCGTCCACCAGGAACTTCGCGGGCGTGACGGGCGACATCTCGATCGATGATCACCGTAACGCCGTCAAGTCCGCCGTGGTTGTCCAGATGAGCGGGGACCCGCTCTCGCCCAAGTACAAGGCCACGATCGAAGCCGCCAAGTAAACTCCCCGCCGCGTGGCCGATTTTCTTCAGACACTGATCACCGCCATCACCGTGGGAAGCCTGTACGCGCTGATCGCGCTGGGCTACACGATGGTGTACGGCATCCTGAAGTTCATCAACTTCGCGCACAGCGACATCTTCGTGCTCGGCGCCTGGAGCTCGTACACCGCCGCGACGTTCCTGATGAGCCGCTTCGGGATGGACCCCGGCCATGTCCCGCCCATCTGGTTCGGCGGGCTGGTGCTGCTCATCGCGATGATCGTCTGCGGGACGGTGGGATTCACGATCGAGCGGCTGGCGTACAAGCCGCTGCGCCGCGCGCCAAGATTGAACGTGCTGATCACCGCGATTGGGGTCTCACTGCTGCTGCAGAATGTCGGGCAGCTCCAGTTCAAGATCGCCGACGACCTGCGGCTGCCCTTCGGCACGCGCCCGCAGCGCATGCCGAGCCTGCTGCCCGATACGGCGTTGAATGATTCAACCATCGCGCGCGGCACGCTCACCGCCGGTGAGGCCAAGGACGCCGTGCGGTTCGATACGCCGATCACCGTCACGGAAGACCGCGGCTACCGGCTGGACGTCACACCGCCGCCCGCCGCCGGCCTCGAAAACCTGACCTACCGCCTGATGGCGGCGCCGGGCTCGTATGCACCGGACCAGGACGTCACGATCGACGCCAACATCGACGCGGCGGAGATCAACGGCTCGTCGTACCGTCTCGTCCTCGAGCCGGTCGTGCCGATTCTGCTCGTCGATGTCGCGATCGTCGTCTCCGCGATCGCGCTGATGATCGGGCTGGAGCTGCTCGTCTACCGCACGCGCATGGGCGCCGCGATGCGCGCCTGCTCGCACAGCACGGACCTGGCCTCGCTCATGGGCGTGCCGGTCGATCGCGTCATTTCGTTCACCTTCATCCTCGGCTCGATGCTCGCGGCGGCGGCGGGGTTCCTCAACTCCCTCAAATACCCGGGCCTCAACCTCCCGGCGCACGAGATCTGGGTGCTGCTGGGGCTCAAGGCGTTCGTTGCGGCGGTGGTGGGCGGCATCGGCAACGTGCGCGGCGCGGTACTCGGCGGCTTCCTCATCGCCTTCATCGAGTTCTTCGGGATGCGCTACATCGACACCAACCTGCGCGACGTGTATGTGTTCGTCGTGCTCATCATCGTGCTGCTCGTCAAGCCCAGCGGCCTGCTCGGCTCGACCGTGAGGGAAAAAGTCTGACGTGCAGCAGCTATCGTCACGAATCCCGAGTCTCAAGCCCGCCGCGGGTCCGGCCCTCGGCCTCGGCGTGTTGCCCTACGTGCTGTGCGTCGGCTTCGCATTCCTGATGCATTTCGCGGTCGGCCCGATCGTCGGCGATTTTGCGATGAGCGTCCTGCTCCAGGCGGGCATCGCGATCGTTCTTGCCGTGTCCCTCAACATCATCAACGGGTTCACCGGCCAGTTCTCGATCGGACACGCGGGGTTCATGGCCGTGGGCGGTTATGTCGCCGGCTCCATCTCCTACTACACCTCCATGATTCTCTGGAACTCGCCGGCGCCCCACGGCGGGTTCCTCGGCTCCGGTCAATGGCTCATGGCGCTGGGGTGCGTCGTCGGTGGCGCTGCGGCAGCGGGGTGCGGCTACCTCGTCGGCCTGCCTTCGTTGCGCCTCCGCGGCGATTACCTGGCGATCGTGACTCTCGGCTTCGGCGAGATCATCCGTGTGCTCCTCCAGCGTACGCAGCCGCTCCTATTCACGCGCGAAGAGATCGTCAATGCCACGGCCTCGCAGCTCTTCCCGCCTCCCTTCGGCGGCGCGCAGGGTTTCGAGCGCATCCCCAACTCGGCGAACCTCTTCTGGGTCTTTCTCGCGACCGCGATCACTGTCGTCTTCGCCGTGCGCCTCAAGCATTCCAGTTCCGGCCGCGCCTTCCTCTCGATCCGCGAGGACGAGATCGCCGCCCGCGCGATGGGCGTCAACATCACGAAGTACAAGGTGCGCGCGTTCGTCCTCGCCGCCTTCTTCGCCGGCATCGCGGGCGGGCTCTACGCGCACGTCGTGCCGATCCTCCGTCCGATCGACGCGGGATTCCAGAAGTCCTTCGAAGTCATCATCATGGTCGTCCTCGGCGGGATGGGATCCGTCTCGGGCGTCATCCTCGCCGCGATCATCCTGACCATCCTTCCAGAGCTGCTCCGCGACTTTGCGCAGTATCGGCTCATCATCTACGCCCTGCTGCTCATCGTGATGATGATCGTGCGCCCGCAGGGCCTCTTCGGCGTGCGCGAGATCTGGGATTACTTCCCCTTCGCGAAGAAGCGGAGCCGCGCCGCATGATCGCCACCCCTCCCGCCCCCACTCCTTCTTCGTCCGGGCCGCTCCTCGACGTGCGCGACATCGGCATCGCCTTCGGCGGTCTGAAGGCGGTCCAGCATTTCTCCCTCTCGCTGCCCAAGGGCGGGCTCTTTGGTCTCATCGGTCCCAACGGCGCGGGGAAGACGACCGTGTTCAACCTCCTCACCGGTGTCTACGAGGCGCAGTCGGGCTCCATCATGCTGGACGGCGTCCCGCTCATGGGCCTCGCGCCCGACGCCATCGCCTGCCGCGGCCTCTCGCGCACCTTTCAGAACATCCGTCTCTTCGGCCAGCTTTCGGTGCTCGACAACATCCGTCTCGCCTGCCACTGTCGCGGGAAGCATTCGCTCGTCGGCACGGCGCTGCGCTCGCCGCGGTTCATCGGGCAGGAACGGGCGATGCGCGAGCGGGCCGAATCGCTTCTCTCCATCTTCGGCCTGCAGGACCGCATGCACGAGCCCGCGCGGAGTCTGCCCTATGGCGACCAGCGCCGCATCGAAATCCTCCGGGCGATGGCGACTGAGCCCAAGGTGTTGCTGCTGGATGAGCCCGCGGCGGGGATGAACCCGCACGAGACGAAGTCGCTCGCGGAATCCATCCGGCGCATCCGCTCGGAGTTCGGGCTGACCATCCTGCTCATCGAGCACGACATGGGATTGGTCATGGACATCTGCGAGCGTATCACCGTTCTCGACCACGGCTGCATCATTTCTGAGGGCGTTCCGTCGCACGTGCAGAACGACCCCAAGGTCGTCGAGGCGTACCTCGGCGTGCCGACCCCCCCCGCCGCCGATACGCCCGCGGAGAAGCACTGACCGTGGCCCTCCTTGAGATCAAAGACCTGAGCGTCGCGTACGGAGCCATCAAGGCGCTCCACGGCATCAGCCTCTCCGTCGAAGAGGGGCAGGTCGTCACGCTCATCGGCGCCAACGGCGCGGGCAAGACGACGACGCTCCGCACCGTCTCGGGGCTCATCAAGCCCGCGCACGGCACGATCACCTACGACGGCAAGCCCATCGGCGGCCACCCGCCGCACCAGATCGTCCGCCTCGGCATCGCGCAGTCGCCCGAGGGCCGCGGCATCTTCCCGAACATGACCGTCTCGGAGAATCTCGACCTCGGCGCCTATACGCGCAAGGACAAGGACGCGGTCAAGCGCGACCGCGAGCGCGCTCTGGAGCTCTTCCCGCGCGTCCGCGAGCGCCTCACCCAGCTCGCGGGCACGCTCTCGGGGGGCGAGCAGCAGATGGTGGCAATCGCGCGGGCGCTGATGGCCCGGCCGCGGCTGCTGCTTCTCGACGAGTCTTCGTTGGGCCTCGCCCCGCAGATCGTCCAGACGATCTTCAAGATCATCCGTGAGATCAACGCCGCCGGCACGACCATCCTGCTCGTCGAGCAGAACGCGCACATGGCCCTGCAGGTCGCGCACTTCGGCTACGTCCTCGAAGTCGGGCGCATCGCGATGGCGGACAAAGCATCAACGCTCGAGAAGAGCGACGAGGTGCGGAAGGCGTACCTCGGGCATGGATGAAGCCACGTGACCAACACGGTGCCACGACTATTCCGCTCTGGGATAGTCGTGCGGTCTGGGTCGGCCGCGCACGACTGTCCGCCAGAGCGCAGATCATCGTGGCGCCATGAATCGGCACTCCCGATGGTCTCGTGCCCGCCGCCCTACTCTTGCACCGTGTTCGACCTCGATTCCATCGCCGACTCGCTCGCCGCGGCCATCCGCAATGCCGCGGAGCGCGCGGATATCGAGCAATCGCCCCTCGGCGTGGATGCCCTCGACGAACTCTCGATCCACCCGCTGCTCCACGCGGCGCTGCGCGATGCGGGGTTCGGTATTCACCCCGAGCAACGATACCCCGGCGACCGGCTGAAATCCCGTCGCAGCGAGGGCGAACGGTGCGACATCGTCCTGACGGAATCGCCCACCGATCACCTCCTCGACCCACTCTCAGCCGGAACGCTCTTCGCTCACCGGGGCGTCGCGCCCGACGAAGCGCTCTGGCTCGAAGTGAAGGTCATCGGCCAGTTCTCCGTGTACGACGGCGTGGGCCGCCCGAATCCGCAGTACTCCGGACGGCTGCTCGGCGAGGTGATGCGCGGCGCGCACAAGCTCGCGGCGGACCATGGCATCGCGCACGCGGCGCTCACGCTGATTCTCTTCAACGCCGATGAAGCAACCGCGACGCACGATCTTGAAGCTTGGATGAACCGCGCGCTGGAGAAGTCCGTCCCCATCTCGTGGCCGAGCCTGCGCCGCTTCGCGATCACCGACCGCATCGGCAACGCACAATGCACCGTGGCCGTGATGAAGGTCAACCGCCTGTAAGTGCCGGTGTCCGCGCAGCCCGTGTCTCGGGCCCTTTCAACTCCGCCATCTCTTCGATCGCCTCCGCGGCTTCGGCGCTCGCAATCTTGCCCTCGAACTTCGAGCAGATGTTGAGCAGTGCGAGCCGCTGGGCTTCGCGGGCCTCGCCGTCGCGGATCAGCGCGTCGGCCGCTTCGATCAGCCGATCGTTCCCCTTGAAATACGGGATCAGCTCGCGCGAGATCTCGCGCCCCGCGATCAGGTTCGGGAGCGCCAGGTACTCGGTCGTCAGGAGCCACTGCCCGAGTAGCTGGTACATGAGCTTGTTGGCTTTGTAGATGATGATCATTGGGCGCGCCTGCTTGGCGATCTGCAGCGTAACGGTGCCGCTGACGGCGAGGGCGATCTGGCACCAGCGCGTCACGGTATCCGATTGGCTGACGCGGACGTCGAGGCCGTCGGGCCAGCCGCCGAGCATATTGGCCTTCTCGTAGAGCTGCTCGCGCACGGCTTCCGTGGTCGCGGCGACCGTGCCGGTCATCGTCGGGTGCAGCTTTCTGAGCTCGCGAAACGAGCCGAGCAGCACCGGGAAGTTGCGGCGCAGCTCCGCCGCGCGCGATCCGGGGAAGAGGGCGACGCGCGGCTCGCCCGCCGGCAGGCCGTGCGCCTGGCGGTCGAGCGCCTCAAAATCGAGCGGTTCGTCGAAGAGCGGGTGCCCGATGAAGCGGGCGGGGACGCGCCGCTTCTTGAACCATGCTTCTTCGAACGGGAGCACGCACAGCACGAGGTCGGTCAGCTTGCGGAGCTTGAAGATCCGCCAAGGCCCCCACGCCCAGAGCTGCGGCGCGACGAGATGCACGACCTTACGCCCCGCGCGCTTGGCAATCCGGCAGATGGGAAAGTTCGCGGCGGGAGAATCCACCGGCACATGCACGCGCACCTCGGGGTGCTGCGCGAGCCAAGATTCGATGTCGCGGTGGATGCGACGGTACTTCTTGATGACGCTCCACCCGGGCATCCCGATGACGGCGTGGTCGCCGGTGTTCTGGACGATGCGCGCGCCGGCGAGCGCCATCTTGGGGCCGCCCCACGCATAGATCGGGACGTTCGGATGGCGCCGGCGCAGCTCGCGGATCACGGCGGAGGCGTGATCGTCGCCGCTGGGCTCGAAGGCGGTGAAGAGGAGGCCGGGTTGTTCTCCGCTCGGCGTGTCCATCGCTCGCTCATCGTATCCCCGATCCGGTTCGCGCGCGGCAGCCGCGGTGGTACGCTGAACGCATGATCAAGGCACTTCTCGTCCTCATCGCTCTTCCCTTCCTCAGCGGCTGTGTCGCGTGGGAGATCCGTGACGACCTGCGGATGGCCAACTTCCAGGTCAACGATGTCAAGTGTGATCTCGAGAAGGTCCACGGCCAGTTGGACGGGCTCAAGTCCACGCTCGACACCACGAACGAGGAGCTCGCGCAGGTCAAGAGTGCCCTCGGCCTGACCAATAGCGACCTGAGTACGGCGAACGCCGCACTGGGCACGGTCCATGAACGGCTCCGGCTGCTTCAATCCATCGATGCCTCCATGACCAAGCTCGACGGCCACCTCGCCTCTCTCCGCAGAACGATCAGCAAGCTCGATGACGTAATTCCCTTCTTTGAGTTCGGCGATGAAACACCCGTCGAAACACCGCCCGTAACAGCGGTGACCACTGACGGCGGCGAGACTTCATCATCGCCCGCCGCGGCAACCGAAACGAGCGCTGCAGCGCCCACCGCCGCAGCCACGCCGACAGATGCAGGGCCGGCGCAGACGTCGAAGCCGAAGCGCAACCCGCTCATCGGCACGTGGATCCGTCAGTTCCCCAAGGACCAGGTAGACGGCCTCATCCTGCTCGATGAAACCCACGCGTATTACCTGACCGGCGGCGGCTCGAAAATCCCGGCGACGTGGGCTATTTCGGGGAGCACGCTGACGCTGACGTTCGAGCCGCAGACGGTGAAGAAGCCCGACGGCACATCGGAGACGAAGACGCCGGTGCGCGTGTGGACGATCATCATCCAGTCGCCGCGGACGCTGACGATGGAATCCGATCGCATGGTGCAGGTGTTCGCGAAGCCGTGATGTCGGCTATTTCGGGTCTCGCTCGCCGTATACCCAAACGTATCCCCGAGGCCACTGACCAATCTCCGCGAGTTCGCTCGCATACATTCGTTTGGCTTCGTTATTCCACGGCGGCAGCGTCTCCGCGTCGTGCGGGAAACCCGATGGCAACTGCGACGAGGGCGTTCTCCACGAGAACTGGTACATCTGAGTACTCGTGTACCCCATGTCGTAACAGTCGATGATGTGGAAACCGCCGACTTGTCCGCGATATTCGAAGTATGCACCGAAAGTTGAGCGCGACTCGTAGGCGGCCCTGAACAGCCCCGGACCCACGTCAACACTACGGCGGGGATTGCCGCATGCGCCGGCTAGCGCACCGACCGCGATCACCGTCACCACACCGAGATTTCGCGGAAGCCGCCGCATTTCAGGCATCTGTTATACTCTCTCCCCCTTCCAGCATCATCCGTCCCCATCACACGAGGCGGCCTCATGACCACCACGCTCGCGCCATCCCCCTACCGTCGCACCCACACCTGCGGCCAGCTTCGCCCTTCCGACGTCGGCGCGAATGTCGTCCTCTGCGGCTGGGTCAACTCGTACCGCGACCACGGCAACCTCGTCTTCATCGACCTGCGCGACCGCTACGGCCTGACGCAGCTCGTCTTCGACAAGGAAGACGGTGCGGCCTCGGGCGTGCTCGACCGCGCGGACAAGCTCCGCAACGAGGACGTGATCGCCGTGGAGGGCGCCGTGCGCACGCGCGTCGGCGGCGCCAATCCCAAGCTCCCCACCGGTGAGGTTGAGGTTGTGGTCAAGCGGCTCGAACTGCTCAACAAGACCGACAATCCCCCCTTCCTGCCCGACGATCAGGCAGCGCTGCCGAACGAGGAACTGCGCCTCAAGTACCGCTACGTGGACCTCCGCCGCCCGTCGATGCAGAAGATCCTCGCGACGCGGTACAAGGTGACGCAGGTGACGCGCCGGTACTTCGAGGAGAACGGGTTCCTCGAAATCGAGACGCCGATCCTCTACAAGTCCACGCCCGAGGGCGCGCGAGAGTTTCTGGTACCGTCGCGCAATGTGCCGGGGAGCTGGTACGCGCTGCCGCAGTCGCCGCAGTTGTTCAAGCAGATCCTGATGGTCGCGGGGTGCGACCGGTACATGCAGATCTGCCGCTGCTTCCGCGACGAGGACCCGCGCGCCGACCGGCAGGCGGAGTTCAGCCAGATCGACCTCGAGATGTCCTTCGTCCAGCGCGACGACGTGATGCACATGGTCGAGGGCTTCATCCGCCGGCTGTGGAAGGAAGTGGCGGGGTATGACGTGCCGCCCCTGCCGCGGATGGCGTACCGCGAGGCGATGGAGCGCTTCGGCATCGACCGGCCCGACACGCGCTACGGCCTCGAAATCACCGACATCTCCGAGGTCGCTGCGAAGATGGACTTCAACGTCTTCAAGGGCGCGCTCGCCAAGAACCCGAACTCGCCCAAGTATTCCTCCAAGCGCGGCGTGGTGAAGGCGATCCGCGTGCCGGGCGGCGCGGAGAAGCTCACGCGCAAGCTCACGGACGGCTATACCGAGTGGGTCAAGACCTTCGGCGCGGGCGGGTGCCCTGTCGTCAAGCTCAACGCGCAGGGCGTCTTCGAGACGGGCATCGCGAAGTTCGTCGAGGTGCCGGGCACCAAGGAAGCGCTGATCGCGGCGCTCGATCTCAAGCCGGGCGACGCGGTGCTCTTCGCGGCGGACACCTATTCGGTCGCGACGAAGACGCTCGGCGAGCTGCGCCAGAAGGTCGCGCGCGACCTCGGCATGGTCCCCAAGCCCGGCGCCGAGGGCGGGCCATGGAACCTCCTGTGGGTCATCGACTTCCCGATGTTCGAGAAGAACAAGGACACGGGCAAGTGGGTCGCGGCGCACCATCCGTTTACTTCGCCCCGCGCGGATCAGCTTGAAGCGTTCGTGAAGGCCGATGTGAACGACGAGGACACGATCGAGTCGATGGTTTCCGCCGGCTACGACCTCGTGCTCAACGGCTCCGAGATCGCCGGCGGCTCGATCCGTATCCACGATCAGGCCGTGCAGTCGAAGGTGTTCCAGCTTCTGGGCCTCACGCCGGAGCAGGCGCAGGAGAAGTTCTCGTTCCTGCTCGAAGCGCTGAAGTTCGGCGCGCCGCCGCACGGCGGGATCGCGCCGGGCCTCGACCGCATCGTCATGCACCTCTGCGGCACGGAGAACATCCGCGACGTCATCGCCTTCCCCAAGACGCAGATCGGCGCCGACCTCATGACCCGCGCGCCGAGCGCCGCGACCGATGCGCAGCTCAAGGACCTGCACGTCAAGAGCACGTGGGAGCCGGAGAAGAAGTAGGTGCGCGCCCGGATCTTCCAGGTCGATGCCTTCACCCGCACGCTCTTCGGCGGGAACCCCGCGGCGGTCGTGCCACTCGAGACATGGCCCTCCGACGAAACGCTGATCGCGATCGCGGCGGAGAACAACCTCGCCGAGACGGCGTTCCTCGTTCCGGCTCGCGACAACCCGGAAGCCGACTTCCATCTCCGCTGGTGCACGCCGACGGTCGAAGTCGCGCTGTGCGGTCATGCGACGCTCGCGGCGGCGTGGGTGCTCCGGAACCGGCTGGGATTCAAGGGCGAGCGCGTGCGGTTCACGTGCAAGAGCGGGCTGATCGCGGCGGCGTATGAGGGCGACCAGGTCGTGCTCGATTTTCCGCGGATCGATCCGGTCCCGTGCGATGTGCCGCCGATGCTGGGCGGGGCGCTCGGCGGCTCGTCGCGCGAGGTGCACATGACCCGGCAGCGGGTGAACGCGGACGGCGTGCTCTTCGCCGTGTTCGCGAGCGAGGCGGAAGTGCGGGCGCTGAAGCCGGATTTCGCGCGGCTGAAGACGATCGGCGGCGGGTGCGTGTGCGCCACGGCGCCCGGCGACTCGTGCGACTTCGTGAGCCGCTTCTTCGCGCCCGGCGCGGGCATCGATGAGGATCCGGTCACCGGCTCGACGCATTGCGTGCTGACTCCGTACTGGGCCGCGAAACTCGGTCGGAACCGGCTCGAAGCGCGGCAGATTTCGCCCCGCGGCGGCGAGCTGACGTGCGAACTCCGCGGCGAGCGCGTCGCCATCGGTGGTCACGCGGCCCCGTACCTCGAAGGGACGATCGACGTTCCGGAGCGGTAGGCGCTTCGGCCCGGGCTATTCGGCGGGGTTCTGCTGTGGCGGCTGGGGCTCGGGGCACGGCGCCTCGTCCAGCTTCGCCATCGCGGTCACGACGATCTCGTTCAGGTGCGGCGCGACGATCGCGGGCTGCTTCGATTCCTGATCCTTGCAGATCGCCAGCACCTTCGAGTGCGCCCAGGCGTTTTCGATGAGCGTGTGCTGCGCGGTCACGGCGATGGCTTTGCGGTTGCCGTCCGTCTCGCTCTCGTCGAGACCCGCGAGGGCGTCGATGATGCGGACCACGAATCGCTCGTCGCCGGAGGTATAGAAGCATCCCCACATGACCGTGATGTCGAAGGGCTGCTTGAAGCGAGTGGTCAGCACGTTCGGCGGCGGCGTCTTCAGCAGCGCTTCGATCTGCGGCTGCTCCTGGTCTTCGGCGAGCTCGCGCACGGCGCCGAGGGCGGCTCGTGCCTGATCGGTGTTCGCCATCCACAGGGCGTTCCAGAACTGGCGGCGGTTGAGGGCCAATCTCGGGAAAATCTCGCGCGCCCACGCCCCCACTTCCTTTGGATTCTGCCGGAAGAGCGGGACGAGAGCGGAGGAGTAGAGGATCTGATCGTTCTCGCTGTGCTTCACGCTCAGGAGCGCGCGGATGTTTTCAGGGACCTGCTCGGGCTTGCGGTCGAGGTAGTAGTAGCGGATGAAGGCCTTGGCTTGCTCAACGGTGACCCGAGGCGCAGGCTCCCGCTGGGCTGGGGCCGCTGTTGGCTCGGGATCGCCGGCGAGCAACGGTGCGGGGAGAGGCGAAACCGCCGCGGCTGTGAGAGTTGCTATTACCAAAGCCCGGGTGATCCGCATGGCCGTTGAGGATATGCGGGATGCGCGCCGGCGGCGTGCTACCATCGGCGCCGCATGTGCGGCATCGGCGGCATCCTGCGCATCACACCGCCCGGCGAGACGTACGAGCCGATTCCTGAGGAATGGCTCGACGTTCTCGATGAGGGCATCGCGTGGCGCGGCCCCGACGGCGCGGGGCGCTTCCGGGACAAGGTCACGAAGCCCGACGGCACGATCGTCGAGGTGGCGCTCGTGCACCGACGGCTGGCGATCATCGATCTCGAAGGCGGGCACCAGCCCATGGTGAGCGAGCGCGGGCGAGTCCGCGAAGACGGCACGACCGAGGGGCTTGTCGCGGTTGTGTTCAACGGGTGCATCTACAACCACCGCGAGCTGCGGGCGGAGCTTCAGGCGAAGGGGCACCGGTTTGTCACGGATCACAGTGATACGGAGGTGCTGATTCATGGGTGGAGGGAGCATGGCAATCAATGGTGGATGACGGAGGATGATGCGAAGTATTCGCGAGAGTATTCTCGTCTGTCGGGGGTGCACGAGTTTTTTGACGGGATGTACGCGGCACTGGTGTGGGACCGCAACCGAGCAGCATTAGTTTCCTTCCGCGATCGATTTGAAGAAAAGCCTCTGTACGAAACGACCTCGTCGGATTCGATGCTCAAGCTGTACTCCAGTGTTCCCGCTTCGCTTGCGCAGCTTCGATCGCTATTACCTGATCATTTTCACGACGCGAAGCCCGAACGCGCCCAGAAGCAGTGGCTTACAGAAGTGGCATCGTGGATCACGCTCGGTTACGGCCCGATCTCGACCGCGTTACCCGGCGTGCACCGCGTTCACACCTGGACGATGAGTCTGGCCCATGACCTGGAGAAAAGGCGCGCCACGGTATGGGAAAAGATTCTTGGATTCCTCTACTTTGCTCCCGTATTGGTAGTCGCGATTCCCGCCATCCTGGTGCTGGGATACGTGATTGCGATCTTTTTCTGGCCTCCGTATCTTTGCTATCTGGGGGCAAGAGCAACTGCACGCCGGCTGAAGAGCATGCGGCGCGGCTCTTCTTCAGCCCCTACATCGCGTGTTGATCGGCTTGAATCGGCCATCGGTGCCGCGGTGGCTTCTCGGCTCGAATCGGATGTTCCTCTGGGCTGCTTCCTTTCCGGCGGCATCGATTCATCGCTTCTGTCCTTATTTGCACAGCGGAATCTGGGCAACCTCACGACGCTGACTGTGAGGATGCCTAATCCGCGCCTCGACGAGTCGGCGTATGCAGCGCGCGTGGCGGCCCATCTTGGCTCTCGTCACGTCGTTGTGGAATGCAGCGCGAACCACGCGGCCGATGATCTGATTCAACTAGTTCACATGCTTGGACTTCCTTTCGGGGATTCCTCGCTGCTGCCCACCTACTGGCTCTGTTCCGCTGCTCGACAACACGTCAAGGTCGCCCTCTCCGGTGATGGGGGCGATGAGCTGTTCTATGGATACGACCGCTACCGCGCTGCCCGATGGCTGGACCTCCGCCGATTCCTTCTCAAGCCGATCCCCGTCTCGTGGCTCAATCGCAACGACCCCAAGTCGAACCAGGATCGTCTCGTACGGCTTATTGAAGCCTCGCGACATCAGGGGTACGTCGATCTTGTTTCCATATTTCCATACCGCGATCGGCGACGATTGCTACGCCATTCACCGGGGTTTGAGGTGCGAAGAGGCGCCTTCGGCGGAGTAAGAGAGGCACAAGGGTTCGACATTGGTTCCTATCTTCCCGGTGACCTGCTCCGAAAAACTGATACCGCTTCTCTGGCTGCGGGGCTTGAAGTACGGTGCCCATTTCTTGAACCCGAAGTGGTGTATGCGGCTTGGCGCTATTCGCCGCGTGTTCACATGCGCGGCGAGACCAAGCACCTTCTCAAGGAGCTCGCGCGCAAGTATCTGCCGCGGGAGGTGGTGGATCGGCCCAAGCAAGGCTTTGCGATCCCGCTGTCGGAGTGGTGGCGGACGGACTTTGGTGGATTGCGGACGCTCATGCTGGATCACCTCACGGGTTCGGACCCGTTTCCCGGTCTCGAAGCGCTGCAGATCAACATGGACTATGTGCGGCAGATGATCGACGAGCACATGAGCGCGGGGGATGGGCCTTCGCCGATCGGGCAGTTGACGCCCGCGCGGCGGCGGATCCGGGCGCGGGATCATGCGCAGCGGCTGTACATGCTGACGGTGCTTTCGATCTGGGCGAAGTGGTTGAAGGGGGTTGAGGAAGGTGTGAAGTAGAACGTGAAAAGCTGGATGGTGGGCAGCGCGGCGGGTGAGATTGTCGGATTCACAAACGGCACCGATGACGCCGAGCGGTCGTCGGTGGCACGGCTCTTCACGCCGACCTACAGCGTGACCTCTTCGCCGTAGCGCGGCATGGCGGGGTCGAAGCTGTAGCGCTCGATGAGCTTGTCGCGGAGGGCCTGGCGCGGGCCGTCTTCGCCGTGCGTGAGGAAGAACTTCGGCGCACGGTGCTGACCGTTGCGCGTGGCGAAGGGGGCGGCCCAGTTGATCAGTCCGCTCTGGCCGGCGTGGGCGGAGAGGCCGCCGAGGGTGTGGACCTTGGCGCGGACGGGGATCTGCTCGCGGAAGATGGTGACTTCCCTGGCGCCGTCGACGAGCTGGCGGCCAAGCGTGCCGCGGCCCTGGAAGCCGACGATGACGACGTGCGTCTCGGGGCGCGAGACGCCGTGGTAGAGATGGTGGAGGATGCGCCCGCCGGTCGCCATGCCGCTGGCGGCGATGATGACGATCGGGCCCTTCATCTCGTTCAACCGCTTCGATTCCTGCACGGTGGCGGTGTACGAAAGGCCCGGGAACGCCAGCGGCGAATCCCCGTCCGCGACAATCTCGCGGGCCATAGTGTCGTAGAGCTCGCGGTGCTTGCGGTAGATCGTCGAGATCGACGTCGCCATCGGGCTATCGACGAACACAGGCACGCCTGCGAGCTTCCCGGCGCGCTTGAACTCGGCGATGTGATAGAGGACATCCTGGGTGCGACCGAGAGCGAAGGCGGGGATGAGCACGCGCGCATGGTCGGCCTGCGCCCTTTCGAGAATCGAAAGGAGCTCACTGCACGTCGGGTTGAGCGGCTTATGGTCGCGGTCGCCGTAGGTGGACTCGAGAAGCACAACATCGGCGGGGATCGGGGTTACCGGGTCGCGGAGGATGGGCGAGCCGACGACACCGACATCGCCCGAGAAGACGATGGTGACGGTCCGCGGGCCGTCGTTGATCGTCATTTTCACGCTGGATGAGCCCAGGATGTGGCCGGCGTCGGTGAGCTCGACTGTGATCCCGGGCGCGATCGCCTTGGGCGCGTTGTAATCGATCGCCTGGAAGTGGCGGATCACCTGCTCGACATCCGCCACCGTGTAGAGGGCTTCGGCGCAGGGCTCATCGGGGCGGCGGAGGCGGCGGTTGAATCGGGCGCAGTCCTCGGATTGGATCGAGGCCGCGTCGCGGAGGATGATCTCCGAGATTCGCGCGGTCACGCCGGTGCAATAGATCGGGGAGTGGAAGCCGCCGCTCATGAGCATGGGGAGCCGGCCGCAGTGGTCGAGGTGGCCGTGGGTGAGCACGACGGCGTTGAGCTGCGCGGGGTTGATGTTGGGCAGGCGGCGGTTGTGCCCCGCGGCCTCGGGTTCGCCCTGGTGCATGCCGAAATCGAGCATCACCTGCGCGCGGTCGGTGGTGACGACGTAGCACGAGCCGGTGACTTCCCCCGCTGCGCCGTAGAAACCGAGCTTGATCATGCGATGGTGTACCGGCGCGGGATTACGGCTTCGGCGACTGCAGGTGCGCTTCGAGCATCCAGAGCTGCTTGTCGAGGTCGCGTGAGATCTGCGTGAACAGGTCGGTCGTGCCCGCGTCGCCCGCCTTGTCGGCGATGTCGATCGCAGCGCGCGTCGATTTCGCCACCGCGGCAACACGCTCGACGAGCGCCTCGACGTGCTGCAGACCGGCGACCGCGGCCGGGTACTCGGGCAGGCGCGACTCCTTCGCGGCCATGCGGGTTGTGCCCATCGCCCTGCCGCCGAGCGCGGTGGCGCGCTCGGCGATGGTGTCGATGTGCTCCTCGATTTCCTCGGCGATCGTATCGAAGAAGAGGTGGAGCTGAATGAAGTGCGGACCCTTGACATTCCAGTGCGCCTGCTTGATCTGGCTGTAGAGGTCCACGTGATCGGCGAGGTGCCGGTTGAGCAGGGCGATCGATTTCTCGCGCGTCGCCGGCGCGAGGTCGTGATGCGTTCGGAACATGGAGGACCTGGACATCCGAGACACTCCTTGAAAGATTGTGCTCCGATCCGGGCGTGCCCGCCGCCGACACGAGCCGACATTATGAACGATTCCCCGACGGCGTGGTTCCGCGACGCTCGGCCGGAGGGCGCACGATGGGCGCCGGCACCCCTCTATGCGAGCTGTCCGACGCACTCACGGATCCGCTGGATGTCCGGGTGCTCCCGTTCCCGGTTGACGAGCAGCACGAAGTACTGCTCCTGCACATTCTGAAGATTCGCGATGCGTTCGAGGTCGAATCGTTTGGCGATCGTGCCGGCGGTGATCGTCGCGACGGGGATCACGCCCTCGCCGAGCTGGGCGAAATAATGCAGCAGCGCGCGGTCTTCGGTCTCGGCGACTGTGCGCATCCGGACTCCGTGCAGCGCCATCCAGCGATCCAGAGAGACGCGGAGCGATGAGCCCGCCGCGGGCAGCGCAATCGGCGCGCCCTCGAGCGAACCGGGGAAGCCGCGTCGGAGGCGCCGCGCCAGCTTCGGCACGGCGTACAGCGCCGTGGGCGATGAGTACGCGACAAAGCTGCGGATCGCCGAGGTCTGCGGGAGCTCCGGGGCGGAGTCGCTGATCACCAGGTCGAGGCGGTGCATCGACAGCTCCGAGAGCAAGTGATCGACGCGCCATTCGCGACAAATGACGCCGCTGCCGCCGTTGCTGACCATGGCGGGACGCAGCACGGAACAGACAATCGGCTTGGGAACAGCGTCGGCCGTGCCGACAACGAGGGGGCGTGAACGTGCCGACGGCGTGAGAGGGAGAGATCGAACGAGTTCGGCGCAGACGCCCACGACTTCCTCGGCGTAGCGCATGGCCGCCTCGCCGGCGGGCGTGAGCGCCGCGCCGCGCACGCTGCGGTCCAGCAGCTTGGCCCCGAGACGGCGCTCGAGCGTTTGGACCTGCTCGCTGACGCTGGGTTGGGAGACGCCCAAGCGGGCCGCCGCGGCGGTCATGCTCCCGGTCTGGCCGACGGCCCAGAAGTAAAGAAGGTGGTTGAGGTTGATCTGCCCCAGGAGTTGGAATGCATCGTTTTTACCTATGGGTGTCATGCAAAGGATGTTGTAGACCTATTCCCAATCAGAAGCAAGACTAGATGTGTCAATCAGAAGGATTCTTGAACGCGAAGGGCGACATGCACGACTTGTTCACGGTCAGAGGGGTCAGCCCGGTCACGGGGAGAACGGTGGAGTTGATTCTGTATGCGCGCACGGCTTCCGAAGCCAAGCGTCAGGCTGAATCGGCTGGTTTGTCGCAGGTGATCGCCGAGGCACGGGACGATAGCGGGATGGAGGGGCCTTCCGCGTCGTTTTCTAGCGATCCGGCGGCAGTTCAGCATGCTTCGGAAGACGATCCGGCGTCTTCGTGAGGGTTGTTTTTCTGCGATCGGGGCGGTGCGTCGCCAGCGGGTCACGCCGCTGATTTCCCCGTGGGCCGAGGGCCGGGGCGTAGAACCGGGATGAGCACCACCGCGAATGCCGCGATGCCCGCGCCGAGCCAGAGCGCCGCGCTCGCTCCCACGCGGTCCCAGATCAGCCCGGTGAGGTAGCTCGACAGGAGCGTGGCGAGACCGGTCAGGCAATAGAAGATGCCCAACGCGGTGCCGCGCCTCTCGCTGGGCGCGTGGTCGGTGATGAGCGCCTTGCTGACGCCGTCGGTGAAGGCCATGAAGACGCCGTAGAGCGCCATGAGGGGCCAGACCCAAGCCGCGTTCGTGATTGCGAAACCGGCGTAGACCGCGGCGTAGATGAGCCAGCCCATTCCGATCACTTTCCAGCGGCCCAGCCTGTCGCTCCAGATCCCGGCGGGGTAGGAGACGGCGGCGTACGTCACGTTGAACACGGCGTAGACCATCACGACGCTGAAGGGCGAATGGCCGAGCTCGCCGGCGCGCAGGAGGAGAAACGTATCGGTGCTGTTGGCCAGCGTGAAGATGAGGACGAGGGCGATGACGCGCCAGCAATCCGGTGTCACGCCGAAGCGGGTCCGCCTGCCGCTGGCTTCGGGGGCGTGGCGCGAATCCCGGGCGCCCGACTTGGGATCGCGCACCAACCACACGAGCGCGAGTGACGCGAGCCCGAGCGCCGAAGCGACGGCGAAGATGATCCGGAACGCGTTCGCGGATTCGCTCAGCGCGCCCGGGTGATCCCGGCCATCGCTCCCGTGATTCGCGGCGGGAACCAGCCACCACATCAGCGCCGCGGCGATGAGCACGCCGGCGAGCGCTCCGGCGGTGTCGAGCATGCGGTGAAAACCGAAGGCGCGGCCGCGGACCGAGGGATCGACCATGTCCGTGATGAGCGCATCGCGCGGGCTGCTGCGGAGGCCCTTGCCGAAGCGGTCGGTCAGGCGGCCGACGAGCACCATCGCGGGCGCGGAGGCCGTCGCGAGGAGCGCCTTGCCCACGATGGGGAGCGCGTAGCCGGCGCGGACGTACCCG
>DASZQL010000051.1:0-32659 GCA_035549675.1 Phycisphaerales bacterium
TCGGCCAGCACGGCGCGTACGACTCGAAGACGGCGATGCTCACAACCACCGATACGAAGGTGTACGAGACGAAGCACGGACTCGACCCGGCGATGGCGGCCACGACCGGGCTGCCGGCGGGGGCGAGCCTGCACCTGACGCTGGTGAACAAGCCGTACAAGGACAACCGCATCCCGCCGCGGGGTTTCACGAACGCGGCGTTCGAGGCGATCCAGTCGGGTCACTTCGGCTATCACTACGCCGACGGCCAGTACTGGGATGACACGCTCTTCGCGGTGCCGCAGGGCGCGACGCGGGCGGACGTGGTCGTCTACTACCAGACGATGTCGCGCGACTACGCCGAGTTCCTGCGCGATACGAACACCGCCCCAGCGCCGAACGCGGGCACACAGCTCTGGGACGCGTACGTCGCAACGGGGATGGGCGCGCCGCAGGTCATGGACGAGTACTCGTTCAAGATCGCGTCGTCCACGGCGGGTCTTCCGGACATCGCGAACGTCATCCAGAACTGGGGACGGAGCGTGCCCCTCGGCACCGACGGCGACTACAGCCACAACGGCAGTGTCGGGCTCGACGATATCGCGAAGATCATCCAGGGCTGGGCGACGGTACGGCCCTGACGAATCGAACGTTCAGCGCGAAGATTCAAAGATCAAGCGGCGGCTTTCGATGCGCCAGCGCGTGCCGGCGAGCGGTCCATCGTTCGCGGCGAGTTCGGTGAGCCGTTGATCGAGACCATCGGTGAGGTTCTCGCGCCAGAGCCGCCAGTGGCTTGCACGGCCGTTCGCGTCGCGGCGCGCGGCGAAGCCGCGGGTCCCGGGGATCGCGTCGTAGAGCAGGCGGAGGATGGCCCGCTGCGTCAGTTCGTCGAATGAAGGGTCGAACTCGACCTCGATGAGCAAGGGCTCGAGCCACCGCTCGGCGAGCTGCTGGTCGATCTGGTCGGAGAGGCGCATCCCGACCGATTCAACAGCGCTGAGAGCGCCCATGTTTGCCCCTTCGTTCTGGAGCATGTCGGGCACGAAGTCCGAGGACGCCTCGGCGCGGGCGAGCTCGGCGCCCGAATCGGTGTCGAAGGCGCGAACAAGGTAGCGGGCGCGGCCCTGGTCTTCGTGGTCTTCGGCGCCGCGCTCGACGGTGGCCTCGCCGTAGACGATGATCGCGGCGAACTTGCGCAGGACGGGCAGTGCGACGAGGGCCCGCCGCCCTTCGATCAGGGCGGGTTTGCGGCCGGATTTGATCGGCGCCTCGCGCAGCACAAAGCCGTCGATCGCGGTGGCGCCGTCGTCGCCCAGCGCGCGGAGCATGATCGGTTCCATGACGACGGCGGTCCGTGCGAGCTCCCACAGATACAGCGCCTCGGGGCGCTCGCGGTCGATCGCGTCGGGCTTGATTTCCATGTCCAGCTCCGCGCCGACACCCTTGCCGGTGATGAGCGGGCGCTCGGGCGCGCCGGGGGGCGTGACCGGCACGATCGTGTTGAAGATCGGTGAGATGCGGGGTTTTTTCGCGAGCGCGTAGCCCGCGGCAAAGAGACCGCGCCGGCGCTCGTGCGCCTTGTCGAGTTTCACACGGACCGACGCGCCGTCCTTCCCGACGCCCCACGCCAGCACACGGGTCGGCAGATCGAGCTCGGACTCGAGGCTCTCGCGCAGATCGAGCGCGAACTGCTCGGGGCGGCCCATGTACGCGATTGTCCATTCACCCTGCGCGTTCGGCGCCGGGACGGCGTTCCGCACGCCGGGCAGCTCGGCGATCGTGGCGGCGATGCGGGCCGCGCGGACCAGGTCCACCGGGCCTTCGACGCGCAATCGCACGCTGATCGCCTCGCCCTTGATCTCCCAGCGGCGCGCGACCCCTTCGAAGATCGCGGCGGAGAGCTCGTCGGCGGCCCGCTCGGCTTCGGCTTTCCGCCAACGCGACGGGCACTCCCGCCAGAGGTCCACGAGCGTGACGCCGCAATTGGTTTCAATGGCGCGCGTGCGCAGCATCCACAGATCGCCCGAGGGCTCGGCGTCCACCTGGATGAGGAGACCGACGGCGTGCGAGATGACGGCGAGATCGGTGACGGGCCTGATCCGCGCGGCGAGCCGGTTGGCGCGGCGGAGCGCGGTCTTCTCCGCGTCGCCGAAGGTGGAGGGGTCTCCCATCACGACCGCGCCGTCGCAGGCCATCCGTGACAGGAGTGCATCACGGAGCCACGCGGAGTCCTGGCCCGCTCGCTCGTTGACGACCACGTGGACGCGCGGGCGGCCGTGGCCTTCGTACGCCGAGAGAAAGTTCGCGCGCGCTTCATTGAGACTTGGTAATGCGGTCGCGGGGCGCTCGGCCGGTTCGGCGAGCGCTGTGTTTACCGGCGCGGACGCCAAGGTCAACGCCAACACGGCTATGGCCCCGAGCATGTGGAAGAGGGCCCATGTCCGATTCGTCTGGCGGGTCTTGCGACCGTTCGATTCGATGTTCATCTCGTCCCCCTGCGCTTGTGCGAGCCGGTTGGTTCCGTTCGCCGGTCGTTGTTTGAGCTGTTCAGGGCGTGCCCGTCTGGGATCCGGGCGGGTCGAAGGTCACCCGGACGTGAGATCCTGCGGGGTGGCGGAGCGGGTTGGCCACCTCGATGCGGACACGTCGCCGTTCACTTCCGGGGTCCGCGACCTCGGCAACCTGAACGATTTTGCCCTGAACTGGAGCTTGGGCGGCTTCGCCGATCCGCTCCCCGCTCTGTTCGCGAAACAGAGCCCACGCGGGCATCCCCGGTTTCAGCGTCGCGGCGGCGCTCATGGTGGCGGGGGCTTCGATGACGAGAAGGGTGATGTCCACGAGTCGGAGGACAGGCTTGGTCTCGTCCACCATCTCGCCGGGCGCGATGTTGACCTGTTCGACGACGCCGTCGATCGGCGCGACGAGGAGGTACCGCTCGTGGACGGCCTGGGCCTGCTCTAGCTGAAGGGCGGCTTCGTCGCGACGCTGCTTGGCGAGTTCGTGGGCGAGGTGGGCACGGCGGGTTTCGATCTGAGCGCGCTCGAGTTCGAACGCGCCGGCGCCGCCCTGGCGCACGGCCTCTTCGGCGCGTTTTTCTTCGTTCTGGGCGAGGCGCCAGTTCGCTTCGGCGGCCTGGATGTCGAGGGTGCTTTCGGCGCGAACGGTGTACATGCGGATCTGGGCTTCGCCCTCACGGTCGTCGAGCCGGATCAGGAGGTCGCCCTTCTTGACGGCCTTGCCCGGCTCGGTGAGGACTTCAGAGACGCGGCCTCGGACGGGGAAGCCGAGAGCGAGGTCGTGTTTGGCGTCGGCGACGGCTTCGGCGGAGCGATCGGACGATTCGAGAGGGGGGGCCGAAAGCGCCGGCTGGGCGAGCAGGATTGCGAGAAAAGGCACGATCCATCGGTTCATCACGCCTACTCTCCTGTGCCGGGCGATTTGGTCCCGATTCCCGCTGCTGACCCAAAGCAAGCATACTGGGGTCGGTCAACGCCGGACCACTTTTACAGCTTCTGTTCGGCTCGGGGGCCTGCTGGACGATGATTTCCTGATGGATCAGCCGCGCGACACCGCCGCGAACCAGGGTCAGGTTTCTCCGGGGACGGGGGCCGGGGGGACGGACTTTCTGTCGGACGTGCTGCGGGTGCAGTGCCGGATCGCGCCGGCGGAGGCGGGGGCGATGGTGCGGCTGCGTGGTGATGCGCCTCCGGAGGTGATCGCGTCGCACCCGCCTTTGAACGGGACGGCGCCGGCGTGGCTCGGGCGGGCGGTGGAGACGCTGGTGCGCGATTCGCGCGCGGGGGAGCGCGTGCGGCTGATGCAGATTGCTTCGCCGGAGGGTGTGCGGCCGGTGGCGCTGCTGCGGGTCGCGGGCGATCCGCGCGCGGGGGCTGATCTGGGGTTCGGGGTGTATCTGCTCCGCGCGGGAGAGGCGGGTGGGGATGAAACGGACACGACGCTCTCGCTCGAGCGGCTGGATTTGTCGTCCACGTTGATCGAGTTGTTTGCGCTGCGGCAACGGGTGGAGTTGCAGGCGGTCGAGTTGGAGAGAAGGCGACGTGTGCTGGAGGTCGTTGCGGCGGTTGGGGCGCATGAGACGTTCGATGCCGCGGGGCTGGCGCTGGTGAACGCGGTGGCGGGGGCGTGGCGGTGTGCGCGCGTGACGATGGGTGTGCGGCGCGGCGGGGGGGTCGGGGGGATGATCCGGCTGGGGGCGATGAGCCATGCGGAAAAGGTGGTGCGATCCACGGATACGGCGCGGCTGATCGAGATGGCGATGGAGGAGTGTCTCGACCAAGATGAAGAAATCAGTGTTCCGGCGGTGACAGACGGAGCGGGAACGGCGGGCGCTCGGTTCATCAGTCGCGCGGCGGAGCAGTTGTCGAAGCAGACGGCGTCGGCGGTGCTGAGCGTGCCGCTACGGCGCGGGGGTGAGAGTGGGGCGGGCGAGCCGTTCGCGGTATTGACGTTCGAGCGGCCTCTGAACGAGCCGTTCACGGCGGGCGAGGTCGAGGATGCGCGGCTGCTGGCGGATCTCACGGCGGGGTTGCTCGCGGTGATGCACGAGCGGGGAAGGTGGATCGGCGCGACGCTGGCGGTCGAAGCGCGGCGGGGGGCGAGGACGGTGGTGGGGCCGCGGTACACGGGGGCGAAGATTGTCGCGGTGCTGCTGGTTGGGTTTTTGCTGTTCATCACGTTTGTGCACGGCGATCGGCGCGTCGCGGCGACGTTCCGACTCGAAGCGGCGCGGAAGCGGGTGATCCCGGCGCCGTTCGAGGGGACGATCCGCGAGGTGCTGGTGCAGCCAGGGCAACAAGTGGAGGCGGGGGCGGTGCTCGCGCGGCTGGATGATTCGGATCTGCGTCTGAAGCTGGCGGGGGCGAAGGCGGACAACGCGGCTGCGCTCCGCAAGGTGTCGGTGGCGCAGCGGGAGCATCGTGAGGCGGAGGCGCAGATGGCGCGGGCGGAGGGGGACAAGGCGCAGGCGGAAGTCGATCTATTGGAGAAGCTGATTTCGCGGGCGGCGATCGTCGCGCCGGAGTCGGGCGTGGTGCTGGTGGGGGACCTGGCGAGGTTGCTGGGCGCGCCGGTGCGCGCGGGGGATGTGCTGTTTGAGGTGGCACCGCTGGATGCGATGCGGGCGGATTTGTATGTGCCGGAGCGGTACTCGGCGAACCTGGCACCGGAGCAGACTGGGGCGCTGGCGGTTGCTGCGTACCCGGATCGGCGGATCGGGTTCGTGGTGGAGCGGGTGGACCCTGTGGCGGAGCGGGTGGATGAGCGGGTGGTCATTCGCGCGCGGGCGAAGCTGGATTCTTCAGAGCCTTGGATGCGGCCCGGGATGGAGGGGGAGGCGCGTGTGGTGACGGGTCGGGCGAGTTACGCGTCGCTGTGGTTCGGGCCGGTCGCGGACTGGCTCCGGATGAAGCTGTGGTGGTGAGCGCGTGAGCGACCTCGTATGAGCATCAACCGCCCGAGCTTTCATGAATCGTGGCACCGCGTCGAAGGACTGCGGCCGTCGTTGCGGCCGGGCGTACGCGTGACCCGGCAGCTCTTCCGGGGCGAGGTGTGGCACGTCGCGGAGGATCCGGCGACGGGGCAGTTCTTTCGGATGTCGGGGGCGGCGTGGGCGTTTGTTGGGCTGTTGGACGGATCGCGAAATGTCGCGGAGGCGTGGCGGGGGGCGGGGGAGTCGATCGGGGACGATGCGCCGACGCAGCCCGAGGCGATCCAGGTGTTGTCGCAGCTCTTTGCGGCGAATCTGCTGCTGGTCGATGCGCCGCCGGACGCGGTGGCGATCCTCCGCCGGCGGACGGAGCGGCGGACGCGGCAGGCGGCATCGCTGCTGGCGAGTCATATTTTCTTTCGTGTGCCGATCCTTGATCCCGATCGGTTCCTGACGGCGCTGGCGCCCGCGGTGTCGTGGCTCTTCTCGCCGCTGGGGTTTGTGCTGTGGGTGTTCGCGGTGGGGTTCGGGGCGTATCACCTCGTGGGGCGCGAGCGGGAGCTGCTGTCGAATGTCGGGCATGCGCTGGACGCGGAGAATCTTGTGCCGCTGGGGGTGACGTTCGCGCTGGTGAAGCTGTGCCACGAGTTCGGGCACGCGTTCGCGTGCAAGGTCTTCGGGAAGCGGGAAGCGACATCGGCGACGGATGCGCCGGGGGCTGTGCATTCGATGGGGCTGATGTTCCTGATGCTGCTCCCGGCGCCGTACGTCGATGCGACCAGCGCGTGGGCGTTCCGGAACAAGCTGAGCCGGATCATCGTGGGCGCGGCGGGGATGATGGTCGAGTTGGTCATCGCCTCGGTCGCGGCGGTGGTGTGGTCGCGCTCGGCGGAGGGGACGGCGGTTCACACGATCGCGTGGAACGTGATCTTCCTCGCGGGGGTCACGACGCTGCTGTTCAATCTCAATCCGCTGCTGCGGTTCGACGGGTACTTCATCCTGTGCGACATTCTCGAGACGCCGAACCTCTCGCAACGAGCGTTCCGGTACGTCGGGTACCTCGTCAAGAAGCACGCGTGGGGCCTGCGCCGGGCGGTCGATCCTTCGCATACGCCTGGGGAGCGGCCCTGGCTGCTCGCGTACGCGGTTGGATCGGGCGTTTATCGCGTGCTGCTGTGCGCGGGGATCCTGCTCTTCATCGCGGACCAGCATGTTCTCATCGGCGCGATCATGATCGTGTTCACGCTGATCCTGTGGGTCGCGGCGCCGCTCTATTTTGGGCTTCGGTCGCTGCTCTTCGGACGGGAGCTGGCGAGCGTGCGGCGGCGGGCGGTGTGGACGACGGTCGGCGCGGTCGCGGCGGTGGTCCTGGTCGTCGGGTTCGTTCCCTTCCCGCGCTCGGTGCGGTTACGGGGTGTGGTTGAGCCGATCGTGGACGCTGAGGTTTTTGCGGAAACGGATGGGTTCGTCGATCGGGTGCTCGCGCCGGGCGCGGCGGTCGATCCCGCCGGGGAGTCGTTGCTGGTGGCGACGAACGACGAGTGGATCACGCGGCGGCGCGAGATCGAGGCGGAGATTGATTCGGAGACGATCGCGCGGCGTGCCGCAGTGGGGACTGATCCGGCGAAGGCGGAGGCGCACGGGCTTCGGGTCGCGACGCTCCGTGAGCAGTTCGAATGGACGAGCCGGAACATCGACAACCTGACGGTGCGTGCACCGGTTCAGGGCGTTTGGATGCCGTCGGCTTCGCGCGAGTCGCTCGGCGGCTCGGTGCGCCGGGGCGAGCGGATCGGTCGGGTCTTTGATCCGGCGCATCTGCGGGTCCGAGCCGCGGCGGGTCAGCACGAGGCGGGGCTGATCGTCAACGAGGCGAATCCCGAAGTCGAGTTCCGGGCTGTCTCCGATCCGGCGCACGCCCGCGCGGGATCGATCGAGCGGGTTGATCCTTCCGCCCACCGGGTCGAGGCTTCGGAAGAGGCATCGCGCCGATCGCGCGGGAAGCCGAACTCGAACGGGAGGGCTGATTCCGCGGCGGCTTCGTTGTTCGATGTGCTGATTGCCTCCGGCGATACGGCGGACTTGAGGCCGGGGCAGTCGGTTGTGGTCCGCGTGCGACTGGCCGATGCGCCGCTGTTGACTCGGTGGTGGCAGGACCTTTCGCGTGTGCTCCAGCAGCGGCTCCGGGTGGGGCCGATGGCGCTTGATCATTCCGCTGGCGGGTTGGTCGTGCCGTCGGCGGTTGCGAGTGTGGTCCTTTCCTGCACCCCGTCCGGGGTGCCGGTGCGCGAGATCGCTGACCGGGGGTCTTCGTCCCGATTTCATCGGGACTTCGACCCCCGGCTACAACCCTCCGGCCCTTCGGGCCGCAAGGCAGACTTCGACCCCCGGCTACAACTCTCTGGCCCTTCGGGCCGAAAGGCAGACTGCGAGCCCCGGGTACAGCCCGCTGTCCCTTTGGGTCGAAAGCTGGACCGCGACGCCCGGCTACAGGCCGCCGGCTCTTTGGGTCGAGGGCCGCGAACGCCAGTGCCCGGCGAGGATGTGGGAAGGCATGCGCTCGAGTCGGATCATGTTGTCGGAGTCGCAGAGCGCGTCGCCGGTGATGGAGAGAGGAGCAGCGGGTGACCGTCGCTCCTTCGAGCGCGACGTTTGTTCCGGCGCATCAGTGGCGGATGCTGTCGTCGTTGTCGCTCCGGCGCGAGCAGCCGCGGGGCTTGGACACGCTGTGGCGCGGGGCGGAGGGGATCGCCACGCGCCTGCGGAAGACGAGCGGATCATTTCTGGCGCGAGCCGAGCGCATCGCGGCGATCGATTCGTCGATCGGTTCGTTGACCGGCGCGCGATTCGCAGAAGAGCTCAAGTCGGCGCGGCTGCTCTACCGGGCGGGGCGGGATGCTCCGTCGGATTTGGATCGAGCATTCGCGCTCATCCGCGAAGCGGCGCGTCGGTCGCTCGGGCTGCACCCGTTCCCGGTTCAGATCGCGGGCGCGCTCGCGATCGCCGACGGCTGCATTGCGGAGATGGCGACGGGCGAAGGGAAAACGCTCGCGGCGGTGCTGCCGGCGGTGGTGCGCGGCTGGCGCGGGCGGGGCGTTCATGTGGTCACGGCGAATGATTATCTGGCGCAGCGCGACGCGGAGTGGATGCGCCCCCTCTACACGCTCTGCGGCGTGACGGTCGGCTCGCTCGCGCAGGACACACCGATCCCGCTCCGGCGCGAGGCGTGGTATGCGGATGTGACCTATTGCACGAGCAAAGAAGCCGCGGCGGATTTTCTGCGCGATCGTTTGCGCTTTGCAGCGGGCGGGGTTCGCGACGCGACGCAGGCGATGCTCCGCGCACGGGATGGCGCGATGGACCCGTCGTTGCTCGTGACCAGGGGCTTGGATACGGCGATCATCGACGAGGCGGATTCGCTGTTGATTGATGAAGCCGTGACGCCGCTGATCATCTCGGGCCAGTCACGCAATGCGGAGGCGACGGGGGCGTACTCGCTCGCGCGGGTGATCGCGGAAGAGCTCAAGGAGGGGGAACACTTCCGCGCCGATCGGGCGAGGCGCGACATCACGCTCACCCGGGCCGGCGCGCAAGCGGGGGAACGGCTCGCGGCGAATGTCGCGACGGACCACCCCGGCGCGTCGATCATCCACTCCGCGCGGCGGCGCGAGGAGTTGGTCGTGCAGGCGCTGGCGGCTCGCGAGTTCTTCCGGCGCGATCATCATTACATCGTCGAGGACTCGAAGATCGTCATCGTCGATGACGCGACGGGCCGGCGCACGCCCGATCGGACGTGGCGCGAGGGGCTGCACCAGGCGGTCGAGGCGCGGGAGGGCGTGACGATCCGGGGCGAGCAGGAGACACTGGCGCGCATCAGCTTCCAGCGGTACTTCCGGCTCTACAGGCACCTCGGCGGGATGACGGGCACCGCGCGTGAAGATGCCGCGGAGTTGTGGCAGGTGTACCGTTTGCCGGTGGTGGCGATCCCGACGAATCGGCCGAGTATCCGGGAGGTGCTGCCACCGCTGATGTTCGCGACGGCGGAGGCGAAGTGGCGCGCGGCGGTCGAGGAAGCGCGCGAAGCCCGGGAGGCGGGGCGCGCCGTGCTTCTCGGGGTGCGGACAGTCGAGCAGGCGTCTCGGCTCGGCATGCTGCTGACCGCGGCGGGGATCGAGCACCAGGTGCTCAGCGCGGTCCATCACGCGGAGGAGGCGGCGATCGTGGCCCGAGCGGGCGAGGCGGGGCGCGTGACCGTGGCCACCAATATGGCGGGCCGCGGAACAGATATCCGGCTGGCGCCCTCGGTCGCGGCGAATGGCGGGCTGCACGTCATCTCGGCGGAGTTGAACGAATCGGCGCGGCTGGAGCGGCAGTTGTTCGGGCGAGGTGCGCGCCAGGGTGACTCCGGCTCGGCGCGATCCCTGGCATCGCTCGAAGACGAAGCGATTTTCCGGTACGCCCCGGTCGCGCTGCGGGCGATGGCGGCACGACTGGCGGGTTCGGAGGGCGTCGTGCCGGCGTTTCTAGCCGAGCGCATCACACGGGCGGCGCGTCGGGTTGTTGGTCGTCTAGGCCGCTCATCGCGCCGGAGCGTCGCGGAACAGGATCACTGGCTCGAGGAATCGCTGGCTTTTGCGGGTGAAGGCGTCTAAACGCCGAAATGGGATATTCCGCTGACCGTCAAAGGGCCGTTGAGATGTGGCCGTGGCCGATTCCCTACATGAGTTATTCATGATCGCGTGGTATGCTCCAACCCCGTTAGGGGGAGTCAGTTGCAGCAACCGATCACCACTTCTTCGTGGAGTCCTGAACCGTGACCAGAATCATTTCTCGTTTCGTCGCCGCCCTTGCTGGCGTGACCGTGCTGGGCCTTTCGGCCTGTGAGTCGGTGGAGCGCCCACCTGCCCCACATTACCAGGTCGATTTCCGCGAACCCGAGCGCGGCCCGGCCCTGCCCGTGACGACGGTCCGGCAGGACGCGAAGCCCGCGGCTCCGGCTCCGGCCCCGACCGGCGCGTGCCGCCCGATGGTTCCGAGCGGCTGGACCTCGTCGTCGCTCGCCTTCCCGACCGGTGAGGAGCGGACGAGCGCCTTGCTCGTGACGCAGGTCGCCCCCGGCCAGGTCCGCGCGGGCCAGGCGTACGAGTACATGATCGTCGTCTGCAACCTCACTTCGTCCGAACTCCAGAACGTCGTGGTTCGCTCGGAGAACGCCGACAATCTCAACATCGCGTCCTCGGCCCCCGCCTTCGGCAAGGGCGCCGACGGCTCGGTCCACTGGATGGTGGGCAATCTCAAGGCGAACGAGAGCGTGACCATCAAGGTCAACGCCACCGCCTCGAAGGTCGGCCAGGCGACGAACTGCATCAGCGCGTCGTACGCGAGCGTGCTCTGCGTCGGAACGCAGGTCGTTCAGCCGGCGCTCGCGCTGTCGATGACAATCGACGCCGACCGGCTGATCTGCGATCCGCTGACGGCTCGTGTTGAGGTCAGGAACCCCGGCAGCGGCGCCGCGGACGGCGTCCGTGTGACGGCCAAGCTCCCGGCTGGCGTGACGACGGCCGACGGGCGGACCGATTGGTCCTGGGATGTCGGCACGCTCGAGGGCGGCGCGACGAAGAACACGACGATCGCGCTCAAGGCGACAAAGACCGGCAAGTACGATGCTTCCGCCAGCGCGACCGCGTCCGGCGGGCTGACGGCGGAATCCAACAAGGTTTCGACCTCGATCAAGCAGCCCGTGCTGACGGTCAAGGCGGAGTGCGGCAGCCAGGCCCTCATGAATCGCCCGGTCACCTGCAAGTTCACCGTCAAGAACACCGGCGATGCGCCGAGCGCGGGCACGATGCTCACCGCCAATGTTTCCCCCAACACCAACTTCGCGAGCGCCGACACCGGCGGCACGCAGAACGGCGGCGTCGTCACCTGGAACCTCGGCACGCTCGCGCCGGGCGAGTCGAAGACCGTTTCGATGACCGGCACGACCACGGGCATGGGGCAGATCACGTGCGGGGCCCGGGCCCGCGGCGTGTGCGCGAGCGAGGTCACCGACCAGTGCGGGAGCACGGTCATCGGCGTGCCCGACATCGGCACCCTCGTGGACGACGACACCGGCGTCACCACCATCGGCGACCCGCACACCTATCGCGTCGAGGTGATGAACCAGGGCCAGGTGCCGCTGACGAACGTCAAGACGGTGTGCACGCTCCCGGCGGGCATGGAGTTCGTCAGTTCGCCCTTGGGCAAGCTGGTGAACGGCAAGGTGGAGTTCAGCTTCGGGACGATCCCGCCGCGGGAGCGCCGGACTTCGACGTTTGTCGTCAAGGGGACGAAGACGGGCGAGCTGCTCGTGATCGGCGAGACGACGTGCTCGGAGCTCAAGACCCCGGTCCGCGACGACGAGCTCACGAACTTCATCGATCGTTGAATCTGTTCCTGATCTGATGGGTCGAATCACAACGGCGGGCCTTCGGGCTCGCCGTTTTCTTTTTGGCGCGGGAACGAGATGTAGCGGCCTGCGCCCCCGCAGGCCGTTGGTATGGCGCGGCCGGCGAGGGCGCCGGCCGCTACAACGGATTTGCGGTGGACTAGTGCTTGTTCCAGGGCATATGGGAGAGCACGGTCGCCATGCCGCAGGTGCCGGTGAGGCCGGCGACGAGGAGCCCCGCGCCGAAGAAGCCGCTGAGGGCGAGGAACCACGGCGAGACGAGCCAGGCGAGCACGCTCGAGACGAACACCGTGCCGCCGGCGGTGATCTGGACTTGGCGCATGATGCTGAGGGGGTTCTTGTTCGCGCCGGTCTGGACGGGGAGGCCCGCGGCTTTCCAGGCTTCGATCCCGCCCTTGAGATTGACGATGCCCGTGCGCCCCACGGCGATCAGGCGTGCCGCGGCGTCGGCGGAGCGCCGGCCGCTCCGGCATTGCATGACGATGGTCATCCCGGCGGCGTGGGGGGCGTCGGCGGGGTTGAAGGTCGAGAGGGGCATGAGTTTCGTGCCGGCGATGTGCTCATGGGCGTACTCGTCGGCTTCGCGCACGTCGATGACGAAGGCCTCGTGGTTGTCCATCATGAGCTTGAGCGCGGGCGCGTCGATCTCGCGCATTGCGGAAGCGGCCGGTGAAGTTTCGGTGGTCATGGGGTCGCTCCTGAAGTCCCGGTTCCGTCCGATGAACGCGGGGAATCATAGGTTGGGGCGGTCGGCGGCTGAACGGATGCCGGCGCGGGCGAGACGGGCGGGGCGGGCTCCATCATGCGGTGCACCTGCCGATAACCCATGTACACCGCCATCACGATGAGGAACACCGCGAAGACGCGGCGGAGTTTTTCCGCGCTGAGGCGGTGGCTGATCGAGCCGCCCACGAGCACACCGACGATGCCCACCGCCGAAAAGAGAAGCACCGTGCGCCAGTCGATCGCGAAGCCCTGCTCGCGCAGGGTGCCGAAGGACCTCAGCAGGCCGGACGCGGTGTTGAGCACGATGATGGACAGGCTCGTGCCGATGGCGAGGTGCATGGGCATCGCGAGGAGGAAGACCATCACGAGCACGAGCAGGAACCCGCCGCCCACGCCGATGAGGCCCGTCAGGAATCCGATGCCGAAGCCTTCGAGGGCGGCGAGGGCGGGGTGGTGCGGCCGGTGAGTCTCGCCCTTCGGGCGAGGGCCCTTGAGCATCAGCCAGGTCGCGATGAGCATCACCGCAGCGAGAAGCAGAAGCTGCACGGGGCCTGAAATCCCCTTGCTCGCCCAGACGCCGAGCGAAGCGCCGACGATGCCCGGCAGCCCAAGGAGGAAGGTGACGCTCCACTTGACGCCGCCCTTCATCGCCGCGCGGATCGTGCCGGCGAGGCTGATGAGGCCGATGATCGCGAGCGACTCGGCGATGGCCTGCTTTTCCGTGTGGCCAGCGGCGTAGACGAGCAGCGGCACCGTGATGATCGCGCCGCCGGAGCCGAGGAGGCCCAGCACGAGGCCGATGGCGAGCGCGCCGAGCCACGCGGTGATGGGCATCTAGCGTCTCCGCTCGTCGCGACTCACGCGCCGCACCGCGCGGCCATGGGCTTCTCGACCTCGCCGCCTTCCTGCTCCCAGGCGATGAAACCTCCACCCAGGTTGGTCGCGTCGTAGCCGAGTCGCTGCAGGTACGCGGCGGCGCGCGCCGATCGGGCGCCGCTCCGGCAGTTCACGAGGATCGGGCGATCTTTCGGGAGCGCGTCGAGGTGATCGGGCAGACGCGGGTAAGCGGTGTGCATCGCACCGGGGATGTGGCCGGCGCCGAACTCTTCGGCGCGGCGGACGTCGAGCAGGAACATCCCGCCGTCGGATGAGCGCCCCCGGGCCGCGGCGGGGTCGATCTCTGGCGTGGTCGCGAGGCGGCCGCCGGATTTCACGAAGTCCGTGAGACCCGCGTGGTTGATCCAGCCGGTAATTTTGTCGAGGCCGATGCGGACGAGATTCCGCACGAGCTCCTCGACCATTGGCTCCTCGGCGACGAGGACGATCGGCTCGTCCGCGCCGATGTACGAGCCCGTCACGGCGTGGAACATCGAATCGAGCGGCGCGAGGAGCGAGCCCGCGAGGTGGCCGGCCTTGAAGGCCTGCCATGGCCGGGTGTCGACGACCGCGGTTTGCTTCGTATCGAGCGCACGGATCGCGCCGAGGTCAAGTTTTTCTGGGCGCGGCAGGTCGCCCAAGACCCGCGGCCCGATCTTGTTCTCGCGCTTCATCCGCGCGAAATACAGGGGCGGCTCGGGTTGGCCCGCGAGGATGAAGTCGACGAACCCTCGCTCGTCCTTGGTGGCGTTGATGGCGGGATTGAAGCGCTTTTCGTAGCCGACGGTGGTCTGCGGGACCGCGCCGAGCGCTTTGCCGCAGGCGCTGCCGGCGCCGTGCGCGGGCCACACCTGGACGTACTCGGGGAGCTTCACGAACTCGCGCAGGCTCGCGTAGAGCGAGCGAGCCGAGGGCTCGCTGGTGCCGGCCTGACCCGCGGCGGTTTCGAGAAGATCCGGCCGCCCGACATCGCCGACAAAGACGAAGTCACCGGTGAGGATGCCCATGGGTTCGGAAGCGCCCCCGCCGCGGTCGGTGACGGCGTAGCAGAGGTGCTCGGGGGTGTGGCCGGGCGTGTGGATCGCGCGGAACTCGATGCCGCCGACCATGAACGAGTCGCCGTGCTTGAGGAGCTTGTGGTTGTACGCCCCGCCGCCGGAGCGCTTGTCGAGCCACTGGTACTGCCAGTCGGTTCCGCCCTCGGCGGAGAGGTAGACGCGGGCGCCGGTTTTTTCGGCGAGCTCGCGCGCGCCGGAAAGGAAATCGGCGTGGATGTGCGTCTCGGCGATGGTGCTGATCTTCAGGCCTTCTTTCGCGGCGGCGCGGATGTAGCGGTCCACATCGCGCTCGGGGTCGACGATGATCGCCTCGCCGGTGCGCTGGCAGCCGATGAGGTACGCCGCCTGGGCGAGCCGGTCGTCATAAATCTGTCGCAGAAGCATCGTCGTCCCTCAACACCGGCGCGGAACGCGCACGGCTCGATATCTTACTCATTCCACCTTCAGAACTCCGGTTTTTTCTCGGCGTTCCCCGCGCCTCTGCGGTGAAGGCACCGGTCTATTTCCCGGCGTAATGGCACCGGCTCGTGCAGGTCTCATGCACGACGACCTCGGCGAGGAGCGGCAGGGCGGGCTTGAGCTTCCGCCAGACCCACAGCGCGACCATCTCGCTCGTGGGGTTGTTCAGGCCCTCGATGTCGTTGAGGACGCGGTGATCGAGGGCGTCACGGATCGGCGCGACGGCGGCCTTGATGTCGCCGTAGTCCATGAGGAAGCCGGACGATTCGGGCGCCTCGCCGGCGACGATGACCTCGACGCGGAAGGAGTGGCCGTGCATGCGCCGGCACTTGTGGCCTTCGGGGAAGGTCGGGAGCCAGTGGGCGGCTTCGAAGGTGAACGATTTGACGAGTCGGACGTGCATCGGGTTTTTTCAACGCAGAGAGAAGAATAACGCAGGGAAATCAGAGCTGCGCCGAGTCACGCAGAGTAAGACAAATGATTGAATAAAAAAACATTCTCTTCTCCGCGTTCCTCTGATTCCCTCTGCGCCCGTTGCGTTCGATCGATTTCAGACCCCCCGAGTGCTCGGCTCCCAGATGTACTTGTGGAGCTGGGTCTGCATCCGCACGGGCAGGCCGTCGGCGATGATCCACTCGGCGAGATCGCGGAGCGGCAGGGCGGTTTGCCCGACGATTTCCAATCCCTTCGGCTGTTCGAAGACAGCGCTCAGGAGGACTTCCTTGACGCGTTCGGCGAGGTTGTGCTTTGCGATGACATCCTTGGCCCACTCGTAATCGCGACGGTCGGTGATGACGAACTTCACTTCATCGGTGGCGCGCAGGCGCGCGATGTTGTCCCAGTCGTTTCTTTCCGACTCGCCGCTGCCCGGCGTCTTGAGGTCCATGATGCGGATGACTTCGGGGGGGCAAGGGGACTCCGGCGGCCCGTCGATGTTGCACGCGCCGCTGGTCTCGACCAGAACCTTCCTGCCGCGCTCCACGAGCCGGTGCATCAGGTCGAAGACGCGCTTCTGGAGCAGCGGCTCGCCCCCCGTGATCTCGACAAGGTCGCACGGGTACGCGCACACCTGCTCAACAAGCTCATCGACCTCGCGTGCGGCGCCTTCGTGGAAGGCGTATTCCGTGTCGCAGTACGAGCAGCGCAGGTGGCATCCCGCCAGCCGCACGAAAACGCACGGCTTCCCGGCCCAGGAGCTCTCGCCCTGGATGGAGAAAAAGACTTCATTGATGCGAAGGGTTGAGGCCATATCGGACCAACATGATAGGTGGCCGCGGTGAACAGTTCTTGCAGGACGAAGCGAACGCAGAGCGATCAGAGTCGCGCGGAGTCACGCGGAGTAGAACCACTGATCAAGAAAAAAAAGTCTTCTCGGCGTCTCTCCGATTCTCTCTGATCCCTCTGCGTTCAAGATCATGACTCCGACTTCCAAGCCTCGACGAGCGTCTTCGCCCCATCGTGCCCGAGCCTCGCCGCCTCGTCGGCGTAGCTTCTGGCTCGTTCACGCTGGTTGTCTCGGTCGAGCCACAGCGCCGCCTGATAGTTCAGCTCGGGATCGTCGGGCTTGAGGCGTGCCGCCTCCACGTACATCGACGCCGCGTCGCTCACGCGCCCCATCAGCCCGAGTGAGAGTGCGAGCTCGCTCAGAAGGTCCGCGTTCGAGGCGCGTTCGCGCTCGGGGATCGCATAGAGCAGGTCCGCCGCCTTCGAAGGCTCGTTGTCTCGGCGCAGCGCCTTGGCCTCGATGAGGATCCAGTCGATTCTGGTCGGTTCGATCTTTCGCGCCCGTGCGATGTGCTGCCTCGCCATCGACGGGTGGTTCTCATCGAGCGAAAGCCCCGCGAGGCTTCCCCACGCGATCGCGAGCTCGGGGTCGAGGTGTGCCGCGGTCAGGAAGCTCGCCCGGGCCGCGTCGTTCTTTCCGAGCTTGCGCTGCACCTGCCCGAGGAACACCGGGTACTTGGCGCTGCTGGGATCGAGCTTCTGCGCGACGAGGAAGTGCGACTCGGCATCGTCGAGTTTGCCGAGGCCGGCGGCGATCGTCCCCGCCGCGTGGCGGTACTCGGGGTGCTCCGGCCCCAGCGTGATGCCCTTGCTGTACTGCTCGTACGCCTCGGCGTTCTTGTTGAGGGTGAGGAGCGTCTCGCCGTAGAGGAACCGGAGCTGCTGGTCGGTGGGCCACTTCGCGACCGCGGCGACGAGAATCGTCTCCGCGCTCCCCGGCTTCATGTTCTTGAGGTACGAGCGGGCGGAGTCGAGGACGGTCTGGATGGACTTGAGCTGGGCGCCTTCGTCGCCGGCCGGCGCCGGGGCGGCACTTTCCGACGGCGAAGCGGCACCCGTTTGACCCGGGCTCTGCAACTCATGGATGAGCCACCACCCGCCGCCCACGAGGACGGCGACGAGCACCAAGGCGAGAGCCACGGTGGTCAGGTCGCGTTTGGGTGCTCGGTCCGCCATACCGACAACGATATCGGCGAGACGGCGGGGACGGAGAAACGCAAAGTGCCCGGTACACTCCGCCGCCCCGGGAGCGGCTAGCGGGGTGTTCCGGCGCGCCGGGAAAGCTTGCGGCGAAACCATCCGCACTCCGAACTTCCGTCTTCTGACTTCCGCGTTCCGACTTTCTTCCTCATCCACCGAGCACTGAGCACTTTTCACTTTTTACTTCCAAATGACCCTCCCCCCGAGATACATCCCCGCCGAGCACGAGCCGCTGGTCTGGAAGCGGTGGACGACCGATCCCTCGCGCCCGTTCCACGCCGATCCCAAGCGCGTCGATCGCGGCGCCAAGCCGAACCACGCGCCGGGCGCCAAGCGGCCGCCGTATTGCATCGTGATCCCGCCGCCGAATGTGACGGGGCGGCTGCACCTCGGCCACGCGCTCAACAACACGCTGCAGGACATCCTGACCCGCGCGCACCGGATGATGGGCTTCGAGACACTCTGGATGCCGGGCACGGACCACGCCGGCATCGCGACGCAGGCGGTCGTCGAGAAGCGGCTTCGCGAGTCGGGGGAGCTTATAGGGCCATTGCGCGGATCGGAGAAGTTCACGCGCGAGAAGTTCGTCGAGCGGGTGCAAGCGTGGAAGGAGGAGTACGAGGCGGCGATCACCGAGCAGCTCCAGCGCATGGGCTGCTCGTGCGACTACGACCGCCAGCGCTTCACGATGGACGAGATCGGTTCGCGCGCGGTGCGCGAGGCGTTCTTCCGGTTTTTCAGGGATGGGCTGATCTACCGCGGCAAGCGGCTGGTCAACTGGGACCCGGTGCTCCAGACGGCGGTGGCGGATGATGAGACCGAGATGGAGGAAGTTGATGGGTTCTTCTATTACCTGCGGTACCCGCTCACCGAGAAGGTGACGCTGCCTTCGGGCGAGGTGATCGATCACGTGACCGTGGCGACGACGCGCCCCGAAACGTACCTGGGCGATACCGCCGTCGCGATGAACCCCGATGACCCGCGCGCGAAGGCGCTGGTGGGGAAGAGGGTGCGGCTGCCTCTGGTGGGCCGCGAGATCCCGATCATTCAGGATTCGTACGTGGTCTTGCCGGCGAAGGATCCCGATGCGCCGGAGGTGGATGCGAAGGCGAAGTACACGACGGGGTTTCTGAAGGTGACGCCGGGGCACGATCCGAACGACTACGAGCTTGGGCTTCGCCACAAGCTCCCCATGATCAACATCATGGCCCCCGACGGCACGATCTCCGACAAGCACGGCTGGACCGATGTCGGCGAGGCGAAGCTGTTTCTGGGCCTCAAGGTCTCGACCGCCAAGGCGCACAAGCTGGTGACCGCTGAGTTCGAAAAACTGGGCTTGCTCCAGGAGAAGAAGCCGTACAGGCACTCGGTCTCGCACTCCGAGCGCTCGGGCGTGCCGATCGAGCCGTACCTCTCGGACCAGTGGTATGTAAAGGTGACGGACGATCGGATGGCCCCGAGTGCGAACAAGGCGCTCCACAGCGGCGAGATCGAGTTCCACCCCGCGCGCTACGCCAAGACGTACGAGTCGTGGCACGACAACATCCGGGACTGGTGCATCAGCCGGCAGTTGTGGTGGGGGCATCGGATTCCGGTGTGGCGCAAACGGATTACGTTGACTGAGAAGAACTGGTACGACGAGTTGATCGTGCCAGGACTTGACGACATCAACACGAAGGAATCGACGAAGGCGGGAATTTGCCTTCAGCTTGTGCGCGTTGCAACGGGTACCGTAGTGCCATGGCGAACTGAAGAGAAAAAGTTTTTTCTCTTCTCTTTTAGGCGTGACAGTTGGCTGCCGGTTACAAAGGCCGATGAGGGCGAGTACGACATTTTCATTTGCACGAATGACGACTCGATCTATTCGCCGGCGGCATTGCAGGATCAGGGTTTCGAACGCGACCCCGACGTCCTCGACACCTGGTTCTCTTCCGCCCTCTGGCCCATCTCGACGATGGGCTGGCCCGACGGCGCGGAATCCGCGAAGCTCGACCCGCGCAGCGATGACTTTGATGCGCTCCTGAAGGCCTTCCTGCCGTCGAATGTACTGAGCACAGCGCGGGAGATCATCACGCTGTGGGTGTCGCGGATGGTGATGTTCAGCCGGTACCTGATGCCCGAGGGGTGGCCGCAGGATCAGGATCTGTCGCATTCTGGTCAGGGCCGCGGCCCGGTCCCCTTTCCCGATGTCTTTATCCACTCGGTCATCCAGGACGGCCAGGGCCGGAAGATGTCGAAGTCGCTGGGCAACGGCGTGGACCCGCTCGACATCATCGACCACTACGGCGCGGACGCGATGCGGTTCGTCCTCTGCAACATGACGACGCAGACGCAGGACGTCCGCATGCCCGTCGAGAAAGACCCCAAGACGGGCAAGAACACCTCGCCCAAGTTCGACATGGGCCGGAACTTCTGCACCAAGCTCTGGAACGCCACCCGCTTCGCGTTGATGAATCTCGGCGGCGGCGATGCCGGATCCGCGGCTTCCGCTCCCTCTCCCTCTGGGAGAGGGCAGGGTGAGGGCTTCCAGTCTTCTCCGGCTCGATCTTCTTCTTCTTCTTCTTCTTCTTCTTCTCTCATCGATCGCTGGATGCTCTCCCGCGTCGCCTCAACGATCAAGAAAGTCAACGAATCCCTCGCCAACTACGAGTTCAGCATCTACGCCCAGCAGATGTACGACCTCATGTGGCGCGATTTCTGCGACTGGTATCTCGAGGCCATCAAGCCCACCGTCAAGACTGATGCCTCACAGCAAGCCGTCCTTCGCGCGGCCCTCGATTCGATCCTGCGCCTGCTCCACCCCGTCTGCCCCTTCGTCACCGAGGCGCTTTACGAGCAGGTGCGGCTCGTCGCGGGCGCGCCGGTCGCGGGCCTCAATGTCCCGCCATCCGCCTCGGGTCTTCTCTGCACCGCGCCGTGGCCCATCGCCGCGGACGCCCTCATCGATGAGAAGGCGGAGGCGGAGTTCCTCTTCCTGCAGGAGCTGACCGACGCGATCCGCACCGCCCGTGCCACCAAGAACGTCGAGCAGCGCCGCAAGATCACGCTCCACGCCGATGCCGATCTCATCGCGCGCCTGAGCAAGGACCGAGTCGCCGGTGGTATGGTCGAATCGCTCGCCGGGCTCGAGCGTGTGACGGCCGACAAGCCACCGCAGGACGCGGTACTCTTCACCTTCCGCGCCAGGGAATGCGCCCTCAGCAACCTCGCCGACGCGATGGACCCCGCCGCCGAGAAGACCTCCCTCGCCGAGCAGGTCGCGAAGCTCGACAAGGACATCGCGGCCCTCGCGGGGCGTCTCAATAACGCCGGATATATCCAGAAGGCCCCGCCCAAACTGGTCGAAGAATCCAAGGCCTTACTCGCGCAGAAGGAAGCCGAACGGGCGGCCGCCGCTCGCAGACTGGGAGAGCTCGGATGATCATCGCAACTCGACGTTTCATCGGAGTTCGCGCCGCGGCCGTCGCTGCGATCGCCGCACTGCTCGCGTGCGCCGCGCCGATCGGCGCGCAAAGCAGCGGGAATAGCAGCGGGTCGGCTCCCGCCGCGGGCGGTAGTGGGGGAATGAAGCCCGAAGTCGACTCACGCCTCGCGCCGTGCACATCGCCCGACGCGATCTCGACCGAGCCGTGGGCCTTCGGCGCCACGAAGGGTCAGATCATCCGCACCACGCACTACCGCATCTACACCACGGAGCGCAACGTCGTCCTGCGGGACCGCATGGTGGGGTTTGTCGAGCGGGCGTTGACGCACTATCGGTCGGCGATCGTGCCGCTGCCCGCGCCGCCACAGAGGCTCGATACATACCTGATGGACACACGTCCGCAATGGGAGCAGGTCACGAAGCTCCTCATGGCGGAGCAGGCGGACACGCTCGTCAAGATCCAGCGCGGCGGGTACGCCTCCCGCGGCATCGGTGTCTATTACGACCTCGGTCTGCTCGACACGATGTCGATTGCCGCCCACGAGGGCTGGCACCAGTACACCCAGCGCACGTTCAAGGACGGTTTGCCGGTGTGGCTCGAAGAGGGCCTCGCGACGCACATGGAAGGGCACCGGTGGGTGAATACGCTCGCCGAGTTCCGGCCTTGGGCGAATGTCGAGCGGTTCGACCAGCTCCGCAAGGCCAAGGACACGGGCAAGCTGGCGGATCTTGAGACGTTATTGACGAGCTCGCCGCAGAGCTTCCTGGGGACGGTGGATGGCAGTCTGTTGAACTACTACGCGCAGGTTTGGGCGTTGACTCATTTCCTGAACGAAGGCGCCGAGGGGAAATACCGCGATTCGCTCCGGAATCTGCTTCTGGACGCCTCCGAAGGCAATCTGGGTAAGGTGCTGCAGACGAAGCTGGGCCAACGGGGCGCCTCGGCGATGATGTCCCGCACGGGCCCCGCCGTCTTCATCGCGTACTTCAACAGCGATATCGAAGAGGCGGCGAGGGAGTACACCGCGTTCCTGGACAAGCTGGTGCAGCCCGGGACGCGGGGCGATGTGGTCGCTGGGCGGTCTCCGTTTGGGACACCTGCCTCGGGGGTTCGTGTGAATCAGCCAAAGTGATGACCTCATGAAGGGCTGAAACTGAGGTTGGGTCGGCGGAACCGCCGGAACCAGCGGGCGTATTGCAAACTACTGGGCTTTCTAGGGTTCGGCCCGGGCGTTGGTGGCTTGCCTCACGTGTCTGTGGGGAGTATTGTTCCAGTGGAAAAAGGGCGGTTATCAGAGCGCGATCAATCCGTCCTTGTGGTGAGGGATCCGCCCGGAATGGGCGGATCGGCTGCCGCGCTGTCCGTTCGGGCGCGGGTGCTGCTCACCTGAAATCAAGGCTTCCCTCTTACTCAACGCCCCGGGCTTGCAGACATGCAAGTCTGGGGTTTTTCATTGGGACTTATCGCGTGCTTGGCGCACGATCAGAGCGATCGCGGGTAGCGCGAGTACGAGCACCGCGATGAGGGTCACGAGTGGGAGTTGTCCCGATCCGGCAAGGTGAGTTGCGACAGCCTCCCCGCCGTGTGTCCGAGCGCTTCCCGGGATCAGGTTGGCGAGAATCGCCATCTCGGCCCCCAAGCCCGCGAGCGGGCCTGCGGTGTACCCGAGCCCGATGAGCGCCTCGTGCTTGCCGCCAGCGTCCACGGCGGCGGAGCCGACCTCCATTGCATAATAAAAAGCGGCCGAATAAATCGCTCCCAGGCCCACGCCGAAGACCGCGAGGCCGAATGCCATGATTGGAATATTCGGCGCGAGCATGCAGGTCGCGAACCCACCGAGCAGTAGGGCGATCGACCAGACCAGCGCGTGACGGCGGCCGTGCCATCCGGCCCAGGCGCCCATGGCGAGGAACATCAGCACGCGCGAACTCATCCAGACGCTCGTCAGGAGCGTGTTGGCCGGCGAGCCCTCGGCGATGCCGAGCGCGGACATCCGTGCGGGCAGGAGCGGGTTGAGCGCCGAATAGACGACGTAGCTCATCACGATCGCGATGCGGAAGCACACGAGAAGCTTTCGGTAGTTCACGCGCTCCGCGGTGGAGAGCGCGGGGTCGTCGCCATGGTCGTGGCTGCCGGGGTCGCGCGGGATCGCGAGAATCGCGGGAAGGCAGATGAGGTGCGAGAGGCCCATCGCGGCGATGGTCCAGAGCGGCTTGGAGGGCGGGTCGTTGCTGAGGAACGGCGAGATGATCCAGAAGGTGAGAACCTGGGAGGATGCCCAACTGAAGTTGAAGACCGACGCCGAGCGCCGGAGCGTCGCGCCCGTGCGACCGGCGGAGAGAAAGCTCTCGATGATCGGCCACAGCCAGCCCGTCAGCGGTGAGTAGATCCCGACCAGCAGCCACACCGACCAGGCGTTCTGGAAGACCAGCGGCATGAAACAGAGCGCCGCGAGTGCGACCTGGAGCAACGCGAGCAGGGCCCGCGTTGAGATCGCGCGCCCCGGGCCGGCGAGCAAGCGGCTCCCCACGCCCACCGACATCGCGCCGGCGATGTACGTGACGCCTTGCAACAGGCCCAGCATCAGGTTCTCGCGGGGCGTGAAGTCGAATCGGGACTTGGCGATGAAATAGATCGCGATGAGGGACGTCGCGGCGCCGAAGTTGTTGATCCACGTCAGGGCGAAGGTGGCCCATAGCGGGGCGCGGCCGGGCTGAGCGATCCCCCCGTCCGTGAATGCCCGCGCCGATCCGCTCAAAAACGTGCTCCCGCAGTGCGTTGAGAAACGCGCGGCGGGATCGTACCATTGCCCTTCCCGCGGCGAGTCCGCGGCGATTGTCCACGTAGCTCAATTGGATAGAGCGTCGGCCTCCGAAGCCGAAGGTTGAAGGTTCGACTCCTTCCGTGGACGCTTCGCATCCCCTCCGGCCTGAAGATAGAGAGCGAACGCAGAGGGCGCGGAGGGAATCAGAGGCGCGCGGAGAAGGCCTTTGGCAGAGAAGAGCATTGAGTGCTCAATCTCCGGTCCGCCTCCGCGTCACTCGGCGCTTCTCTGATTCCTCTGCGTTCGAGTTCTGAGCGAATCACGTATGGCCGAGTGCCGCGCCCGATTCGCGCGGAGGGAGCGTGGCGCCATGCTCGGCCCCGGTCGTCCCCGACGCCGCGAGCCTGCGATTCGAGCGGATGGAGACCGGGAGGGAGAGCAGGTACACGCCCGACAGCATCCCGATGGTCAGCCAGAAGTCCTTGATGGCGAAGACGACGAGAATTCCGGCGAGGGCCATCAGCGGCACAATGAGCGGGCGGGGGACGCGGAGCTTCTTGAACGAGTACATCGGCAGGCGGCTGATCATCAGTCCGCCGACGAGGAAGGTGTAGAGCGTGACGAGGAGGGCGGGGGTGACGAAGTGGCCGCCGTTCCACTGGGTGACGTGCTTGCTTTCGTGAAGCATGATGGGGAGCAGGACGGCGCACGCGGCGGCGGGGCTGGGCATGCCCGTGAAGAACTTCGTTGATGCCTTGTCCGGTCTGGCGTGCTCGGGCTTGGGAGCATGGGCGGCGGCCGTAAAGCGAGCGAGCCGGAGCGCCGCGCAGAGCACGTACGTGATGACCGCCGCGAGGCCGAAGGCGTCCTCGTCTTTGAGCATCCACTGGTAGAGGATGAATGCGGGCGCGACGCCGAAGGAGAGGAAGTCGGCGAGGGAATCGAGCACCGCGCCGAAGCCGCTGGTGACGCGGAGCAGGCGGGCGGCGCGGCCGTCCAGCCCGTCGAAAACCAGGGCGAGCAAGACGGCGTACATCGCGCGGTCCCAGTCGCCCCGGGTGGCGAAGTGGAGCGCGGCCATGCCGCTGCATAGGCCGATCGCGGTGAGCACATTCGGCACGATCTGCCGGAGGGGGACGTCGGCGTGCTTGGAAGGGTATCGGATGAACATGGGGAGAAACGCGGAAGTCGGAGCGCGGAAGTTCGGAAGTCCTTTTCTGCTCTCCCTGTGGGAGACGGAGCATGAGGAACGGTCTGGCCGGGTTTATCGTAGCGCCGCGAGGACGGTCACGCCCGCGGCGGCCTTGTCGCCTACCGCGACGCGCGGGGTCATGTGCCGGGGAAGGTACACATCAACCCGCGAGCCGAAGCGGATCAGGCCGATCCGCTCGCCGCGCCCGACGCGCTGGCCTTCGTTCACCTTGGTCACGATGCGGCGCGCCACAAGCCCCGCAATTTGCACGAACGCCGTCGGCGTGCCGTCGGCGAGGTCGAGGCGGTAGGCGCACCGCTCGTTGTGCTCGCTCGCCTTGTCGAGCGAGGCGTTGAAGAACTTGCCGGGCCGGTAGGCGATCTTCGTGATCGTGCCCGACTCCGGCGAGCGGTTCACATGCACGTTGAAGATGTTCATGAAGATCGAATACCGCGTCATCGCCGAGGCGACCGCCGGCTCGATCCCCAGTTCGGCGGGCGGCGCGACCTGCGCGATCGCCACGACGACGCCGTCGGCGGGGCTGATGATGAGTCCCGGCTGGGCGGGCGTGGGCCGCTCGGGGTCGCGAAAAAACCACAGCGCCCAGAGCACGACGAGGCCGCCCGCCGCGGCCGCCGCGATCCCCGCCGTCATGCTGAGCCACCACGCCAACGCGCTGACGAGGGCGCCCCCGCCGGCGATCGAAAGGATGATCGGCCATCCCTCGCGCGCGATGATCGGCGCTCGCGCGCCCGCGGCACGTGCCGATCCCGATCCGCCAGTTCCTGCATCACCCATGCGCGGGGATCATATCGCGAAGGCGCGCACAGCTTGCGTCTACGGTTCGGTGTCGCGGCGTGCGCCCTCGCGGCCGCATCCGAACCCGGCCGGCGGGGGCGCCGGCCGCTATGCCCGAACATCCACACCCGCGCATGAAAAAGCACAGGCGCGAACGCCTGTGCCTTGGAGAAGCATGGTTGTCGGCCCGGACGATTACGCCCGGCGGCGACGGAAGCCGAGGACCATCGGAGCGCCGAGGACGAACGCCGCGCCCGGGGCGGGGACGTCGGTCAGCGTGGCGGTGAAGAGCCAGTCGGAGCTCTCGGTGTACTGGTACTCGTGGCCGGGCAGGGCGAAGAAGAGCCAGCCCCAGCCGGAGATGCCGTTGTAGCCGCGGTGGCCGGCGTCGTTGTCCTCGTCGCCGAGCCGGAAGTCGCGCTGGTCGGGACCGGTGTAGTGGCCGTCGCGGAGCGAGATGAGCGTGTCATCCGGCGCGATCATGTAGCCGTAGTTGTGCGTGTCCACGGGCGGCGCGACGAAGTAATCGTCATCGCCGGGCACGAGTTGAACGACCTGGGTGTACGTGAAGTCGACCTCGTACACGCCGCGGTATCCGTCGTTGGCATAGCCGGAACCGACGTCGCGCCCGCCGAAGACGTGGCCGTAGATGTGGATGGTCGTCGGGGAGACGTCCATCTGCATCAGCGACTGGGCGTGATCGAAGTCGAAGGTGAAGACGTCGTGGCCGGACGTTTCGTCGTACAGCTCGTCGAGCCGCAGACCGTAGTTCGGCGGCCGCTCGGCGCCGTCGGGGTGGTTGTGGAGCCGGTACGTGCCCGACTCGATCAGGCCCGCCTGGGCCGCCCCGGCGAATGACAACAACGCGCCGGCCGCGACGGCCGCAATGACACAACGAGAATGCGACATGACGTGCTTCCCTCAATCTCACTCCGGGCGCACAGCTCGCAGGCACAATCTTCGAGCCGTCACACACCCGCTTAGTTTCTTCCCACTTAAGAACGTATCGATATCCATTCTCATGTCAAGCGGGCATTCAGGACTTCGGCCCAATAAGGGGTCTTTGCGCCGCGTGTCTCCGATAACGCCGGCGCGCGAACCTGGGAAAGCACGGTCAAATAGGCGATTCCCGCTCGGCCATGTTCTGCACAAGTTCCGCGCCAGTGATGCCCCGATCATGGTGGAACATTGAGTGACCATCGAATCCCGTGGTCACGTCGTGATCGCTCGCATCGAGCCGCGCAGCCGGAAATGCCAACGCACCGCTCGCGCCGCCCCGCGCGCGTCACCCGCTATGATGCGGCTGGTCCATCCTTTGAACATCACCGGTTCGGTCTTTGTCCGCGCCGATGGTCATGCCCCGTGCCGACGCCCCGCTCGCGAGCCCCAATGCCCCCGATCATCCGCAACTTCTCGATCATCGCGCACATCGACCACGGCAAGTCCACGCTCGCCGACCGGCTGCTGCAGTCCACCAACGCCGTCAGCGAGCGCGAAGCCCGCGACCAGATCCTCGACTCGATGGACCTCGAGCGCGAACGCGGCATCACCATCAAGGCCTCCGCCGTCACCGTGAAGCACGTTCACAACGGCCAGGAGTACATGCTCAACTTCATCGACACGCCCGGGCACGTCGACTTCTCCTACGAAGTCTCCCGCGCCCTCACCGCCTGCGAAGGTGCCGTCCTCGTCGTCGATTCCACCCAGGGCGTCGAAGCGCAGACCGTCGCCAACGCCTACATGGCCGTCGAGAACAACCTCGAACTCATCCCCGTCGTCAACAAGATCGACCTCCCGAGCGCCAACCCCGACGGCGTCGCCATGGAAATCGAGCAGGTCCTGGGCCTCCCCGCCGAGGACTGCATCAACGTCTCCGCCAAGTCCGGCCAGGGCCTCCCCGAGCTCCTCGCCGCCATCTGCGACCGCCTCCCCGCGCCGCGCCCCCCCGAGATGCCGCAGACCCGCGCGCTGATCTTCGATTCCCATTACGACGACTACCGCGGCGTGATCATTTATGTCCGCGTCTTCGACGGCAGGCTCAAGGTGGGCGACAAGATCCGCATGATGGGCATCGGCCGCACCTTCAATGTCACCGAACTCGGCAAGTACACCCCCAAGCCCGTCAAGGTGCAGGAGCTCGGCCCCGGCGAGACCGGCTACCTCATCGCCAACATCAAGACGCTCAAGGATGTCCGCGTCGGCGACACCATCACCATCGACAACGATCCCGCCAGCAAGGCCCTGCCCGGCTACAAGGAGCCGCGACAGATGGTCTTCTGCGACTTCTACCCCACCAGCGGCAGCGAATCCAAAGGCAACGACTTCGAAGAGCTCCGCGAAGCGATCGAAAAACTCTCCCTCAACGACGCCAGCTTCACCTTCGTCCCCGTCCACTCCGAGGCCCTCGGCTTCGGCTTCCGCTGCGGGTTCCTGGGCCTACTGCACATGGACATCATCCAGGAGCGCCTCGAGCGCGAGGGCGGCGTCGAGATCATCCAGACCGCCCCGACCGTCACCTACGAGCTCGAAAAAACCGACGGCACGATCCTCGAGATCACCAATCCCGCCGAACTGCCCGACGGCTCGGTGTGGAAGGAGCTCAAGGAGCCGATCGTCCGACTCGACATCATGACGCCCAAGGAGTTCATCGGCGACATCATGGCGCTCTGCGGCGCCCGCCGCGGCATCTACAAGGGCCAGACCGTCGTCAGCGAGTCACGCCAGATCCTCGAATACGAGATCCCCCTCGCCGAGATCATCTACGACTTCTTCGACAAGCTGAAGTCCATGACCCGCGGCTACGGCACCATGGACTACCACCTCATCGGCTTCCGCGCCGACCGCCTCGCCAAGGTCGACATCCTCGTCAACGGCGATCCCGTCGAGGCCCTCTCGATCATCTGCCACCGCGACAACGCCGAGTACCGGGGCAGACAGCTCCTGACCCGCCTCAAAGAAGAAATCCCCCGCCACCAGTTCGAGATCCCCCTCCAGGCCGCGATCGGCGGCAAAGTCGTCGCCCGCGAAACGATCAAGTCCATGCGGAAAAACGTCACCGCCAAATGCTACGGCGGCGACGTGAGCCGCAAGAGGAAGCTGCTGGAGAAGCAGAAAGAGGGCAAGAAGCGGATGAAGGCGATTGGGAGTGTGGAGATTCCGCAGGAGGCGTTTATGGCGGTGTTGGATCAGGGGGAATGACGTGCAATCGAAGTCGGCTCGACGACTTCGATACGATTAGACGGAGAACATCGAAGTGTCGAGGCAGATTTCTATGGCTCAATTTCGATGCCACCCGCCGGGACCTCAATGCTTCCTTACCGCAAATTATTCATGAGGTTCAGGTTGGAGGTTGTTGGGCAAATATCAAGGAACGGCGAGGTTGTTTCTTAATCGCTATTGGGTTGTTCTTTATTGCGAGACTGTTCGTCGATTATCACTTTGACACGAGCATCTTCTCGAAAGGACTGAAAAATCGGCCATTCACGCAGATGATGAACAGAAAGCTCACCCGCTGCTATCGCTAAAGGCAATATCTTGATTGCCTCACTCACCTCATCGGACAGCACCATCGCAGCAATTCGATATCGCATATTACAGGACGACCAATCGTGTTCGAGCACTATACTCTTTGCCCGTTCGGGTTTGCCGGCCCACCTAAAAGCTTGGGCGTAGTTTAGAATTGTATTTCGGCGGCTCTCGTCAGACGACGCGACCACGCGGCAAGCGTATTTGCCCAGATATTGGGCTGCCACGTATCTTTTATCGCACAAGGTATCAAAGACGTTATCAGCCAAAGCCGAGTCGGCAAAGCGTGTTTCGGATGGAAGCCATTTTCTCCAGCATTGCTGACTAATTACAACGCCGGCCAAGTTAACGCGATCTATGGCGCGTCGAAGGTATTGGGCGTCAACCGGAAGAGTCTCTCCTTCTGCGAATTGCTTGGAATATTTCTCGTCAACATTTGCGAGATAAAGCTTGTTAACACGACCGCCGTTATGTACCCAAACGTGGCGGCGTTGGACGGTTTCGTCAAGTATAGATAAGTACGGCACCAGATCTGATAAATCAATTTTTAGTCGTGCGGTAAAATATTCAATCTGTTTTCTGCACGATCGGCGCAGAATGCTCTCAATTTTTCTATGTAACACTAGTTCGCGTGCCGCGTCGATGCTGCCAAGTGAACAAATTTCACTAAATGATATCTTATGTTCCTCGCCATCCAGTGATGATGGATACTTGACAAAATAAAGTTGAAGTAAATCGGCAAACAATGCGTCCAACAAGCTTACTGCCAACATAAGAGCGCTAGTGCGAAGCGTATGACCATGGCTCGGAGTTCTTCGTCGAGCAGTTTCCACAAATGTGACTAATTTGGCTGTTAAAGACTCTGTGATCGGTAATTGATTAGAAGTTGGCACTGATTCGGATTGCTGCGAGATCGGCTCTGTTGATATGTTGATATGAATACCCCGGACGAATTCGCGCCGTGCGGCTATCGTCATGGGCTCGTCGGGTACGGACACGCCCAGCAGCCGGAGCAAAGAGATAACTTGGTCGCCGCGTTGTTCCTCGTCTGTGCTATCTGCGATAGGCCCGAGCTGCTCGGCGAAGAGGCGTAAGGCTGTGACCTTCTTGTTAAATCGTTGCCCAATGGCGACCATTTCGCTCGAGTCTGAGGCCGTGCTCTGGTCCGATTGCTTTGGGGGCGTTGATGTCATTGACAGAGTGTAATGAGCGATGGCAAGATGCCAACAAGGACAGTAGGGGATTATCCATGGACGAAAACTCAGCTAATTGTCGCGATGCGCTGGTGCCATTTGGCGTAATTAGCGGCCATGTTGCTGCGATCGTATTAGGGCTACTCGCTGGGTTGCCCGGTGCCCACTTCGGTGTCGCAGCGGCTGGTGCGGCGGTGGGTATCGGTGCCGAGGCGGTTGCATTCGTCAATGATCATCGAAAGCGCCGGGCCGACGCCCAAGTATCGCGGTTGAAAAGTACGTGCAAACGACTGGAAGATCGGCTAGGCGATGTGGAAGTAAAGCTTGACGATGAGAAGCTCGATTTGCTTGTCGAAGTGGTTCGAAAAGAACTCGAAGACGACGAAGAGCGAAAAGGGCTCTTCTATGCGGCCGTTCTCGAATGGATTCTTCGAGAATCTCCGAACTCCACGGCGGCGCGGATTCTGTCAGACGGAGTGCGTCAGCTTGCCTACGTCGAATTGTACTGTATTCTGTGGGAACTGAATACGAAACGACATGCCCGTCCAGTCTTGGAAAAAGAAGGATTGGCTGAGGGTCTGTGGATCCAGCGGGTGGCTATGCACGGACTCGGACAAGAAGGTGTGCGGCATATAGGTAGCTCCACCCGGCTCAGTGCGGTGCTCGAGAAGTATGTGAAGTTCGCCGAGCTCCCGCCGCCGAATGCCGCAGCGAAGACAGATTGAACGTATTGCGCGGCTGGCATGCCCAAGTCTTCGTGGGCACAAGGTCCGCCCAACTCAAGGATGAAGACCCTCCCGAGCCGTCACGCCCGAGAGGATCAAGTCATTAATCACTTCTTCGGCGGATTGTTGTCGCGATCCGGTCCAGACGGATTGCTCGTCTTGCTCGGCCAGTTATTACCATCGCCGCCGCCCTTGCCGCCGCCGGATTTGTTGCCACTTCCTCCGCCGCCCTTGTCCGAACCACTACCGTTGCTTGGTGCCATGCGACCGATCCAGGTACTGAAGCGAGGCTCTCATCTGGCGACCCAACGGCTATTGTTTTGTCGAGGTATTTGTTGCGATTTGTTTTTTTGATTCGTCGTCGGCGCGAATGTCTGCGCCGACGTCTTCCTCATTATTAGTCACTGGTCCATTAACTAGATCGAATGTTCTAATAAATTCCTCTGCCCGCTGAATATTGGTCAATATGGTCGGATCTGCTGCTAGTTGTCGCGACGCCGCGCTGCTAAGTTGTTGTACGAAAATATTTCCACCTCGTATATCGGGTTGCTTAATAAATAAGATAGATTCAAGCCTTATGATGGCTCCTTGTGAGCGATGTGCTAAAGCATTTAGAATGCTCACGACCGATGCTGCTTGTTCTGCAGTTATTTCCGTTCGAGGTTTATCGACAAATTTTAGATCAACCGCCTGTTTTCCACTCACAATCAAAGCCGCAGCGTACTTGACGAGCTGTCTAGCTTGTTTCTGTGTGGCCTCTTCGTTGTGGTCTGAAAAAACACGCCCGAACATGCTTCTCCACCAAGAACCCCTTTGAACGTCCCCGCGGTTCGAGATGGTTCCGCCGAAGGCCGATACTAATTGTTCGACGGCGTTTTCTAGTTCTTCGTAATCCGACACGGATTCGCTATTGCTATAAATATGAAAATCACCTAGTCTGGTGGTGGTGTAATTGGCTAACTTGGTACTGGATGCTACGGCTACGCCGCCATGCTCTGTATCTTCGTAATTGATTGAAATATCTTGAGGCTTCGGCTCCAGATCGGATTGATTTCGTGACGACATCCCGAGTGATAGCTTCATTAATCGAAGTCTTATTTTCACTTCGCGGAGAGAGTCTCCGTCGAACGAGAGGATCTGAAGGAGATCCTCCTCGGTCTTGGAGACTAGCTCGCCGACGGTCTTGATCTGGGCCGACTCAAGGCAGTTGCTGGCACGGACCGAGAGATCCAGCTCGCCGATTGGCATGTTGAGCTTCCGGCCCAGCTCGTCGCTCGCGTTTGCAGCGGGGGGCTGTGCCGAAACGCGCTCGCGACTAGTCTCAAAAAACTCAACGAAGGAACTCAGGTGCTTGCGGAGAACCTTCGCGGCCTCGACGAGCGCCATGTCGGGCGCGATGGTGCCGTTGGTCCAGACCTCGAGGAGCAGCTTGTCGTAGTTCGTGCGCTGGCCGACGCGCGTGTCCTCGACGCGGTAGCGGACGCGGGTGACGGGCGAGTAGATCGCATCCACCGGGATCAGGCCGATCTCCTGGTCGACGTCGCGTCGGTACTGCTCGCTGGCG
>DASZQL010000052.1:0-5984 GCA_035549675.1 Phycisphaerales bacterium
ATCGAGAGCGCCGCGTCCAGTCTCGGCCAAGCCACCGATCTCCTGCAGCTCGCGCGCCAGACCCCCGTCATCCGCCTCGTGAACATGATCCTCTTCGAGGCGCTCCGTCGGCGCGCGAGCGACATCCACATCCAGCCCCTCGAAAACCGTCTCGTCATCCGCTTCCGCATCGACGGCATGCTCGTCGATTCCTTCAGCCCGCCGCTCTCCCTCGCGCCCGCCATCTCCTCGCGCCTCAAGGTCATGGCCGAGCTCGATATCGCGAACCGCCACTCGCCGCAGGACGGCCAGACGACCGTGCGCATCGGCCAGCGAAAGATCGACATCCGCTTCTCCTGCGTCCCCACGATCTACGGCGAGCGGATCGTCCTCCGTCTTCTCGACCAATCACAAACCCAGCTCACGCTCGACGCCCTGGGCATGACCGGCGAGATGCAGACGAGCCTCATGGAACTCGTCGGCCGCCCCAACGGGATGGTCCTTGTCACCGGCCCAACCGGCAGCGGCAAGACGACCTCCCTCTACGCCGCGATGGAGCGCATCGACCGCACCAGCCGCAACGTCATGACCATCGAGGACCCCGTCGAGTACCACCTGAGCGGGATCGCGCAGATCCAGGTCAACGTCAAGCGCGGCGTGACCTTCGCCGCGGGACTCCGCAGCATCCTCCGCCAGGACCCCGACGTGATCCTCGTCGGCGAAATCCGCGACGCCGAGACCGCGCAGCTCGCGGTGCAGGCCTCGCTCACCGGCCACCTCGTGCTCGCGACCCTCCACACCAACGATGCGCCGAGCGCCATCTCGCGTCTCCAGGACATCGGCATCGAGCCCTATCTCATCAGCTCATCGCTCCTGGCGGTGCTGGCGCAGCGGCTGATGCGCCGCACCTGCCCCGATTGCCGCGGACGCGGTGAAGTCCCCGGCCCCGGCGACCGAAAAACGCGGTGCGAGCGGTGCTACGGCTCCGGGTTCCACGGCCGCGTCGCTCTCTACGAAATCATGACCATGACCGACGACATCCGGCGCCTCACCATGACCACCGCCGACGCCCGTGCCATCCGCGCGCTCGCCGTCCAGGAAGGCATGCGCGGCATGTGGGACGACGGCATGGACAAAGTCGCCAAGGGCCTCACGACCGAATCCGAACTGAAGCGCGTGCTCGCGTAAATGGATGGGTCAGTTATCTGAAATCTGAAATTTCAAATTTCAGATCTGAAAATTTGAGCTTTGAGATTTCCCGATGACCGCCGCCCCAACTCAACCCTCCCAGTTCTTCTTCCAGGCCATGACCCCCACCGGAGGCAAGAAGTTCGGCCTGCGCGCGGCGCTCGATGAAACCAAGCTTGGTGATGATCTCCGCCGCGAGCAACTGTTGCTCCTTAAAGCCTGGCGCGTCCCGATCGGCAGTCCCGGCGAGGAGCGCATCGCGCTCACCGACCAGGCCGCTCTCAACGAGCAGCTCGCGCTCCTCCTCTCCCGCGGCGTGCCGCTCGTCGAAGCGCTCGAAGTCGCCGCGAGCGTGGTCACCGACCGCATGAAGGCCAAGGTCGAGCGGATGCGCGAACAGGTGGGCGCGGGCGCTTCGTATTCCCGCGCGTGCGAGATGGTCGGCGGCTTCGACGCCGTCTCCGTCGCCGTCTACCGCGCCGCCGAGCGCACCGGCGACCTCGCCGGCGCCGCCAACCGCCTCGCCCAGTCCGCCAAGCGCCGCCTCGCCATCGCCGGCAAGACGCTCACCGTCCTCATCTACCCCGCGGCGGTGTGCACCATCGCCGTTCTCGCCTTCCTGGGCCTGCTGGTCTTCGTCGTCCCCCAGCTCGCCGAGCAGATCAAGCAGATCGCCCCCAAAATCAACGCTTTTTCCGCCTTCGTCTTCGCCACCGGCACCTGGATGCGCGGCCATCTCTTGCTCACCGTCGCCATCTTTCTCGGCGTCATCGTGACCGTCATGTTCATGCGCCGCTACGTGTTCGACGCCTTCATCGCCGTCGCACGCAAGATCCCCGCCATCAAGAACCTGCTCCTCACCATCGAGATGGCCCGCTTCTTCTCCGTCATGGCCGCGATGACGCGCACGGGCGTGCCCCTCGCCGACGCCCTCGCCACCGCGACCGGTGTCATCACCAATCCCACGCTCCGCGACCAGTTCGTCAAGCTCCAGAAGGGCCTCGTTGAGGGCGGTCTCTTCCGCACGCTCGTCGAGCGCGTTGAGGAGCTCCCCCTCTCGACGCGCCGGCTCCTCATCGCCGCGGAGCGCGGCGGCGACCTCGAGACCGCGTTCGACTCCCTCTCGGGCGACCTCTCCAACGAAGTGGACACCCGCGCCGGGCGGCTCACCGCTCTCTTGGAGCCCTTGCTCATCTGTCTGATGTTCGCCCTAATCGCGCCGCTCATCCTCGCGATCGCGATCCCGATGATGACCGCCCGCACCTCGCCCGGAATCATGCAGCAATAACCGCAGAATTGCCCGCAACGACGGGCCGTTGAAACTGTTGGACCTAGTATCCTGCCGGGAAATACAGCACTTTCCCCTAGCCCGGAGCCCTCCCCGATGATGCGTCAACTCCCCCGTTCCGCCGCCCGTGCCGGTTTCTCGATCATCGAAGTCATCTTCGCCCTGATCATCATCGGCATCATCGGCGCGATCGTCGGCTACAACCTCGTGGGCATGGCCTCGGGCGCCAAGGTCAGCGCCACGAAAACCAGCATGCAGACGATCCAAGGCGCGTTGAACCTCTACAAGACTCAGAACAACGCGTATCCCGCGTCGGGCCAGCTCAACGTGCTCGTCGAAGCACGGATCCTCCCGGCGGAGGTCAAGGACGGGTGGGGCCGCACCTTCTATTACTATTCGCCAACCGCCAGCTACGAATACGAGCTCATCAGCTACGGCGAGGACGGCCAGGAGGGCGGCACCGGCGTCAACGCCGACATCATCGCGCACCCCGAACTCACTCTGGACCAGCAGAACCAGGTCACCCCGTAATCCCACTGATCCCCGAGCGCCGAGCCGTGTCGGGCGAACAATCAACGCGGGCCGGGGGAGGAAAACACCGCATGCACGCGGCGCGCCGAGGTTTGACATTCGTCGAGGTCATCGCCGCGGTCGCGATGCTGGCGCTCATCGCCGCCACAATCGTCAGCGGCTTATCCTTCGTCGATTTCACCGCCTCGCGGGACCGAGCCCGGCTCGCCGCGATGGAAGTCGCGCACCGCGTCGTCCTCCAGTTCCTGGATAACCCCGTCGCGCTCCCCGACCCCTCCCTCCCCTACGACTATCTCAACGAGCAATACCGGTGGGTCCTCCGTCTCGAAATCCTGACGGATGATCTCGACGACAAGTCCGCCGCCTCCAGGCGCACCGCCAAGGTCGCCTCCGGCACCAGCATCGACGAGAAGTTCCGCTCGCGCCTGTACCGGGTCACGGTCGAGGTCTACCGCTTCGACGACGCCGATGCCGTCGCGACCGGCGATCCGCTCGCGCACCTGGAGCGCATCTACAACCAGTTCGCTGACCGCAACGACCCAGAGCGCGAGAAGCAGCGCATCCTCAAGACCATCGAGGACGCCTTCGGCCAGAAGCTCGAAATCCCCGAAGCCGAGAAGAACACCAACCGCAAGAACCCATGACCGCCCCTGCGCCGCTCAACTCCCCCTCGCGCCGCCGCGGCTTCACGCTGCTCGAGGTTCTCCTCGCGCTCATCCTCTCAGCGATGGTCGTCAGCGGCGTCTTCGGGCTCATGGCCCTCATGAGCGCCTCCGAGGCTCGCCACTCGGCCCGCTTCAACACCACCGTCGATCGCGCCGCCGCCCAGGAATGCCTCCGCACCAGCTTCCGACGCCTGTTCTCGGCAGAGGCTCTCGCCCAGCCCGCGCCTACCGGCGAGCAGACAGGCGAGGAACAGCCACCCGCCGACGACGCCAAAAACGACAACAGCAAAAAGGTGAGCCTGGACGAGCACGGCGCCGACCGCGGCGACCGCTCGGAAGTCGCCAAGCTCGTCCGTTCCGTCCTCGGCGAAACGGACCTCGCCGACCGTCTGCTCGACTCCATGGATGAAGAAGAGCCGCCCCACTTTTTCCTCTACTACCCGGACAGCTCGTCGGGACTTGCCGCGACACTCCCGCGCTTGCAACTCACGCTGACCGAGACGCCCGTGCCCATCATCCCCATCATGGAGCACGGCCGCATCGTCTCTCCCTTCCGCAGCAGCGATGATCTCTTCCGCGGCGCCATCCAGTTCGCCGCGACCGACCTTCCCGATGGCTCCGCCGTCATGCAGTGGCAACCCGAAGACCCGCCCGGCCGGCCGACCACTTTGATGTCCGGCGTCACCCAGGCCGTGATCACCGTGCTTCCGCAGCAGTCGCACGGCGGGAGTTGGGAATCGCTCTGGGCCGCGTATCTCAAGGAGGATTTCCCGGTCGCCGTCCATATCGAGCTGACCTTGAATACCGGCGAGCAACTCGACTGGCTCTTCGAAACCACCGTGCTCGCGCCGCCGCGGGCGATGAAACCCGGCGGACTCCCCGCGCGATGAACACCCCCACTCCAGCAAACCCACGAACGCGCTCCGGCGACCGAGGCTTCGTCTTCCTTCTCGTGCTCGTCCTCCTCATCGTCGCCTCGCTCATGCTGGGCGTCGGCCTGACCCGCGGCGTCACGCAGAGCCTCGCCGTCCAGCGCCAGATCGAGGGCTACCAGCGCCACCACGAACTCCTGGGCATCCTCGACATCGTCACCGAATGGATCAACAGAGCCGCCGGCGCCGGTAAGTTCCGATTGTTCGCCATCAAAGGGGGCATCGCCTACCGCTCCGTGCTCGGGCCCGATCATGTCGTCCTGATCAGCGTCGCCGATGCGCAAGGATCCATCTTTTCGCGAGTAGACCGGGTGCGCGACCGCGACATGCGCGAGTGGCTCCTCGCCACTCTCTCGCGCCTCCCCCCGGACCGTACGGACCTGCTCCGCTCGAAGGGGCCGCCCGAGATCAGCATTCTCACCGCGCCCGACGAAGTTCTCCAAGCCATGGCGGGTGATAGCCAGGAGCTCTTCGACGGCCTGAAATCCGCCCGCGATGACCGCGCGACCGACGCCAACGCGCTCATCTCGCATCTCACGCGCGCCGGCGTGGTCAGTCCCAAAATCCAGCAGATGATCCGCTTCATCGCCCTCGACCCCCAGCTCTACCGGGTCACCGCCGTCGTCCTGCAACGGGGCGACCAGCGCGAATACCAGATCACCACCCTCGTGACCGGGAACGATCCAACCATGCTCGATATCCGGTCCGTGCCCCGCGGCCGGCAAAGCGATCTCCCGATCGACGACGAGAGCTTCGCCGCCGACTCCGCTCCCGCCGCTCCCTCGTTCCGGTGAAACACCGCGCCGCGGACACTTCCCCCGCCTCGGCGGTACCATTCAGACCGGCGGGCCCGTCGCCCGCCCGAGAGTGCAACGGATGGCCTCCCGAGGAACCCAAACCAACTCGCTTGGTCTCGCCGCTCCCATCGGAGTCCTCGCCGCGATCCTGCTCGCGGGCGCGATCTTCGTCGCGCCGATGCCCTTCCTCATCCCCGCGCCGATCCAACTCCCCGAGCCGGCGAAGCCGAAGCAGACCACCGATCAGAAACCCTTCGTCCCCGACTCGCCTCCGTGGGCCGAGCTCGCGACCGCACTGACCGATCTGCGCGAGCCGCCGCCCGCGACGACAGCCGAAACGCAGCCAACCGGCAGCGAGGTCGCTCAGGCCACGCACGCGCCGCAACTCAACTGGCGCTACGTCGGCTATATCGAGGAGCCGCACGGTCTCGTCGCTGTTGTCTCACAAGCCGATTCGCGCCAGCGCATCGTCGCCGAGGGCGATGTCGTGCAGGATCCCAGCGCCCCGAGCGCCGAAGTCACGATCGTCCAGGTTCACCCCGACAAGCTCACCGTGCGCCAACAGGGCAAGGAAATGGATTTCAAGCTCGAGGTCGGTGAGGCC
>DASZQL010000053.1:0-6707 GCA_035549675.1 Phycisphaerales bacterium
CCAGGACGACCTCGACCTCGACGGTCGGGTTGCCGCGTGAATCGAGGACCTGGCGGGCGTGGACGCGCTCGATCTGGAACATCATGGAATCGCACCCCAAGGGTCAGAATGGCCTTTGAACACAAAAAGAATGGTACAGAACATCACGAGGTCCGCCGAGCCCCTATGATGCGCCTGTCGGAGCGCGGTTCGGAACCGAAATCCCGCCCCTCTTCTTCGGCAGTGCCTCGAATACCGCGGCCATGAAGTGCCGCATGGGCCCCCGAGGAGTCCCGTACCCATGACTCTCCCTACCGGTGTCGAATCGCCAGTTATTGATTTGCCCGCCGCCGAGGCGCCGATCGAGGACGCCCTCGCGCCGCTCGGCCTGCACGCGCTCGCCGAGACGGACATCGCATCGCAACTCGTCGGCGAGCCGCCCGTGCGCGTGTCGCTCGGCTTCCGCATCGCGACGCTCGCGGTGGTCATCCTGCCCTTCGTCGGCGCGGTCACCGCGATGGCCCTGCTCTGGGGCGTCTCGCTGAGTTGGATTCACCTCGTCCTCTTCGGCGTCGGCTACATTCTGACGGGGCTTGGCGTCACCATCGGATATCACCGTTACTTTACGCACAAGTCATTCGATACCCATCCGATCATCAAGGCCGCGCTGGGCATCCTCGGCTCGGTCGCGGTGCAGGGCCCGATCGTGACGTGGGTGGCCGCCCATCGCAAGCACCATCAGCACAGCGATCGGCATGACGACCCGCACTCGCCCCATCAGCACGGCGAGGCCGTCGGCGAGTTCATTCGGGGTTTCATCCACGCCCATTGCGGATGGCTGATCCGCCTCAAGCCGGTGGACATCGAGCGTTACGCCCCGGACCTGGTCTCTGACAAACTGACTCGTCGCATCAGTCAACTTTTCCCCCTCTGGGTCCTGCTGGGATTGCTCGTCCCCACCGCGATCGCGCTGGCGTTTACCGGGACGTGGAGCGGCGCGCTCCTCGGGCTTCTCTGGGGCGGCGCGGTGCGCATTTTCTTTGTGCACCACATCACGTGGAGCGTGAACTCGGTGTGCCACCTCTGGGGCCGCCAGGCCTTCCGCAGCCGCGACCACAGCCGCAATAACGTGATCTTCGGCGTGCTCGCGCTGGGCGAGGGGTGGCATAACAACCACCATGCTTTCCCGACCTCGGCCCGCCACGGGCTGATGTGGTGGCAGTTCGATATCAGCTACCTGATCATCCGCGCGATGGAGCGGCTGGGGCTCGTGTGGAATGTGCGGGTGCCCTCGCCGGTGCGGATCACGAACGCCCGGCTGCCGCGCGACTGAGCCCTGCCAAGCCGGCAATCGCTGCAATGCGGCCTTTTGGCCCGTTCCCAGCCGTGGATGGGTGTTGTGGCGTGCAACCCCGTGTCGCGCTCGCGGAAAAAGAGCGTTATCCCCTCGGAAATGCCCGCGCCGATTGAACCCGGCGCGCGTCAAAATAGTGGGGGGCGTGAGCGCTGGTTGGTCGCCCACGACACACATCGAGAAAGGAGCCGCCCATGTTGCATCGGTTCGGCCTCGCCGCGCTGTCGTTGGTTCTCGCTGCGCCCGCTCTGGCGAGTGTGGTGTACGTGCCCGCCCTGCCGCACGACGGCACCGGGGGCGATGCGCTCATCGACCTGAACGCCGACGGCGTGAACGACCTCGCGATCGCGATCAACGACGAGGGCCTGCGCTGCAACCCTCTCAACTTCGGATTCAGCGGCGCGTGCATCCTCGGGCCGGATCCATCACCCGAAGCCCCGGCGGTGGACTGGGCGGCGGAGTTCCGGACGGGCGATCTCATCGGCACGCCGGGGCAGGTCGCGGTGCCCGAAGCCTTCATCGCGATCGACGAGCTGAGCAACTGGTTCGGGCCGCAGTGCGTGCCCGAGTGCAACAACTGCGTCAACTTTCTGGGTGCGGCGTTCCAGATCGGCGACCAGACGCACTACGGCTGGGTACGCCTCCGCGTCGAGCACTGCTACTACACCTATTACCCGCCGGGCGACCCGGGCGCGACGGCGCGCGGCCTGGAAGGCGAGGGCGTGATCATCTGGGAAGTGCAGGATTACGCGTACGAGTCCGATCCGGGCGTGCCGATCGCCGTGGGAGCGATCCCCGCGCGGTGCCTGCCGGGCGATGCCGACCGCAACGGACGCGTCGGCCTGTCCGACATCGCCGCGCTCATCGGGCAGTGGTTCAGGTTCGTCGCGCCGGGCGCGTACGCCGATCTGAACGCCGACGGCATGATCGGGCTGGGCGATGTGGCGCAGGTCATCGGCAACTGGGGAGAGATTTGCGACTAGCGCGCCGCCCCCGCGAGCGCACCCTCACGGGCCTCCGGCGCCATCTGCACGACCATCCGAGGCGGTGAGACCACGAAACCCTCTCGGTCGAGCGCGAGCTTCGCCGCGCGGATGATCGCCTGCCTGACGGCGGAATAGTCCCCGGTTTTCGCCCACCCGCGGACCTGCCAGTCGGCGCTCGTCGGGCCGAGCTTCATCAGTTCCACCTCCGGCGCCGGGTCGCCGATGATGCCCGCCGCGCTGCGCACGGCGTCGCCCAGCACGCGCCGCGTCGCGTCGAGGTCCGCGCCGCGGTCCGTGGCCACATCGACATCCACCCGGCGCACCGGGTTGCGCGTCTGGTTCTCGATGATCGTCCCGAAGATCTGGTTGTTGGGGATGATGATGTGGCGGTTGTCGGGCGTGTTGAGGCGCGTCGCGAAGAGGCCGATGTCGTCTACCTTCCCGAGCTGCCCGGCGATGTTGACGATGTCGCCGATGCGGAAGGGGCGGATGATCGAGAGCGCCGCCCCCGCGACGATGTTCGAGAGGGAGCCCTGCAGGGCCAGCCCCGCCGCGAGGCCGCCCGAGGCGAGCACCGCCGCGAAGCTCGTGATGTTCACGCCGAAGAGCGAGAGGCACGTCAGCAGCGAGGCGGCGAGCAGCAACCACCGCACGATCTTCGACAGGAACCGCGCGAGCGTGACCTCGACGTGCTTGCGCTCGAGTGCCTGCCGCATCCACGCCGCGAACCAGCCGGAGCCGACCCACGACACGACGAGCAGCAGCAGCGCGCCGCCGACCCGCACGCCGTAGACCGCGAGCGTGGGAGCAATCTTGTCCCAGAAGGTTTCGATCTGCTGGACGCTCTCGACGGCGAGGATCATGGAAGTGCCGGGCTCCGTGGGATGAAGTTGAGCGGGGTGGGGGTGGGGCGTGGGGGGCGGGGATCATATCGCCGCGCGAAAGCCGCTCATGGCGCTGCGGAATAAGCTGTCGCCATGAGCCGCACGCCCGCCCAGGCTTCCCCCGCCGCGCCCGCAGGCCCCCTGTATTTCATCCGCCGTTATCTTCGTGATTCGCGGACGATCGGCGCCGTGGCGCGCAGCTCGCGGGGCCTCGCGCTCAACATGGTGAAGGGACTGGAACTGGAGCGCGCCCGCGCGGTCGCGGAGCTGGGCCCCGGCACGGGCGCGTTCACGCGCGTGATTCTCGAGCGGATCCCCACGAGCGGCTGCGCTTTCTTCGCGGTCGAGAAGGACGGGGGCATGGCGAGCGCGTTCCGCGCGAGCTTCCCGGCTGTGAAACTGCACGAGGGCGACGCCGCCAACCTGAAAAGAATCTGCGGGCAGGAGGGGGTCGCGCAGCTCGACGCGGTGGTGAGCGGGCTCCCCTTCATGTCGTTCCCGACCGAGGCGCAACACGCCATCATCGACGCCGTCGCAGGCTCGCTCCGCCCCGGCGGTCGCTTCGCGACGTTCACCTATCGCATCGACGGCCTGGGCAAGGCGCGCCGATTCCGGAAGCTCCTCGAATCGCGCTTCTCGAAAGTGAGCATCACCGGGCTCACGGTGTGGAACGTGCCGCCCGCGGTGGTGTTCCACTGCGTGAGGTGACGGAAGCAGCGGGGGGGGCGGCGTCGGCGGAAGGCGGCGGGATTTCGATGTTGACGGCCGCGTTTGACGCGGTCTCTGCGGCCAACTTGGCCCGGGCCGCGGCCCGGCGCGACCGCACGGCCGTGATGATCCAGATCACCACGAACACCAGGGCCAGCGCGACCAGCCCCCAGAGCTCGTACTTCTTCACCTTGCCGATCACACTCTCGATCGCGCTGCCGAAGAAGAACCCGAGGTAGCCGAAGGAGATCGCCCAGACCCCCGCCGCGATGACATTCAGGATCGTGAAGACCAGCGGCCGGAACCCGCTGGCCCCGAGCGCGAAGGGCGTCACGGTCCGCAGGCCGTATAGGAAGCGGTAGCCGAGCACGACCACCACCCGGTGCTTCTCGAGCATCCGGTTGAGCTTGTCGGCGCGGGCCTTCCAGACCGGACGCCGCTCGATCCACGCCATGCCCTTCCAGCGCCCGATGTAGAAGAAAAGCTGGTCGCCCAGCAGCGTGCCGATCGTCGCGACGCCGATGACGGTCCAGAGGTCGAGGAGCTCTCGCTGCGCAGCCCACCCGGCCAGGATGAGAATTGTTTCGCCTTCGAGGAAGGTGCCGACGAGCAGGGCGTAGTAGCCGTACTGCTCGATGAAATGGCCGAGGAATTCCATCATGCGGGTGTAAGGGCCCGGGGGGCGGGACAGGATACGCGGGTCGGGTCACCGCCGCGCAAGGGCTGTTGGCGGCACGGAATGGTGGGGATACGCTAGGGACAAGGAGCCGCGCCATGAGCAACGGCGAAGCACAGACCCAGAAACTGCTGCTGGTGATTATTGCGATTCTGGTCCCGCCCCTTGCGGTCGGGCTGAAGAAGGGCATCGGGGGCGCCCTGGTCCTGAATATTCTCCTGACTCTCTTTTTCTACCTTCCGGGCCTGCTGCACGCGCTCTATGTGGTGCTGACGTGAGCCGCGCGCAACCGTTCGACACGCGAGCCCGGTGAAACACCGTGCCCGAACTCCCCGACGTTACGGTCTATGTCGAGTTGCTGGGCCGGCGAGTCACCGGTCATCCCCTCAAACGGGTCAGGGTGTTCAGCCCCTTCCTGCTGCGGACCTTCGAGCCGCCCGTCGAGGAGGCCGAAGGGCGAAACGTCCTCGCCGTCGAACGGCTGGGCAAGCGCATCGTGCTCGCTCTCGATGACGATCTCTTCCTCGTGATCCACCTGATGATCGCCGGGCGCTTCCGATGGAAGGACGCCTCCCCGCCCTCCGTCTCTTCACCGCAAGCCGTCCCGGCGCGCCGCGCCAAGCCGCAACCCGCCTTCGGCAAGATCACCCTCGCGCAGTTCGAGTTCGACGCGGGGCTTCTCGGTCTGACCGAGGCGTCGCCGAAAAAACGGGCGAGTCTTCATGTCATCCGCGGCCGCGGGGCACTCATGGTTCTCGCCCCCAGGGGGCTCGACGGGCTGAGCGCCACGACCGGCGCCTTCATCGAGCGTCTACGCTCCGAATCGCGCACGCTCAAGCGCGCGCTGACCGACCCGCGCCTCTTCGACGGCGTGGGCAACGCCTACAGCGACGAGATCCTCCACGCCGCGCAGCTTTCTCCGCTGCAACTCTCGCGAAATCTCACCGACGACGAGGCGGCGCGCCTGCACGACGCGTACCGGCGCGTGCTGACCCACTGGACCGATCGTCTCCGCGCCGAGTTCGGCCTCATCGGCGGCGCGGCCGGCCGTTTCCCCGGCCCTGGCGAGATCACCGCGTTCCGTCCCGACTTCGCCGTGCACGGCAAGTTCGGCAAACCCTGCCCGGTCTGCGGCGCGCCGGTGCAGCGGATCATCTACGCCGAGAATGAATGCAACTACTGCGCGCGGTGCCAGACGGGCGGCAAGGTGCTCTCGGACCGCTCGATGGCGCGCCTGCTGCGCGACGACTGGCCGCGCACGATCGAGGAGCTCGAGGAGCAGGCGTGAAAACTTTTCTGCACCGGAGCGGCGCAAACCTGCGACAGGCCGCCACAACAGCCGCCGGGGAAGGTCCGCATGGTTTGTACGGTCGCTTGTGGACGGACCCGCGCTTGAGACGTGGGGTACATTGGTGTGTGCCCGCGCCGCGTGGCGCGGGACGTTGGGGAATGTGTGCAGCTTCTCGTTCGTCAGCAGAAGGAGATTGATATGCGCCAGTACAAGGTCCTCGGAAAGTCCCTGCTCGTGCTCGCGATCGCCGTGACCGCGGCGGTCGGCTTCTCCGCCGCCACCGCCAAGGCGGTGATCCGTCCCCCCGCGCACTGCATCTGCCCGGACGTCTACGCCCCGGTCACGTGCAGCAACGGCGTGACGTACTCCAACTCGTGCCGTGCCTCGTGCGCGGGCGCGACCGGCTGCGTCCCCGGCGGGCCGCGGATCTGAAATCGTCCGCTCGAACTTCCGGCGCGCGCGGCCTCATCGCCCCGCGCGCTCTTTGCCCAGGAACGACGCGACCTCCATCGTGACGACCGCCGTCGGCGCCGCGAGCGCCGAGCCCGCCCGCGGTTCGCGCGGGTTTACTCTGTTGCTCATCGTGTCGAGCTTCATGCTGATGGTGCTCGTGGGGATCCTGGCGAGGCAGAATCGGAACCTCAAGAACCAACTCGCCGCCTTGCAGGATGCCGCGACCGGCGACGCTCGCTCCATCGAGGCCGGCCGCGCGGAGTGGATCGGCCGACGCCCCGAGCCCGTCGATGTCGCCGACGCCGCCGGCGCCGCGGGTCAGTTCTCCTTCACCAGCGCGTCGCCCATGGTGGTCATGATCGCCTCGGCGCACTGC
>DASZQL010000054.1:0-8535 GCA_035549675.1 Phycisphaerales bacterium
GAAGGGAGAAGAAGTAGCCCTCGCCCTGCCCTCTCCAGAGGGAGAGGGTGCGAGCACGGCCGCTCACGTCGTGATCGTCTGGGCGCGGTCGGGGCCGACGCTGATAATGGAGGCTGGGGCGCCGATGAAGGATTCGATGCGCTCGACATATTTGCGTGCGTTGGCGGGGAGCTCGGCGCGCGCTTTGGCGTGAGCGATTTCTTCTTTGAAGCCGGGGAGTGACTCGTAGACGGGGCGCGCTCGGGCGAGATCGTCGGCGTCGGGGGTGAAGCGGTCGGTGCGCTCGCCGTCGATCTCGTAGGCGGTGCAGATGCGGAGCTCGTCGAAGCCGGCGAGGACGTCGAGGAGCATGATGGCGACGGCGTCGCAGCCGTTGAGCATGACGCTGTAGCGCGTGGCGACGAGGTCGAGCCAGCCGCAGCGCCTGGGGCGGCCGGTGGTGGTGCCGTACTCGCGGCCGCGCTCGCGGATGCGGTGGCCGGTGTCGTCGAGGAGCTCGGTGGGGAAGGGCCCGCCTCCGACGCGGGTGGAGTAGGCCTTCATGACGCCGATGGTGCGCTGGAGGGCGCGCGGCGGGACGCCGGCGCCGGCGGGGATGCCGAGCGCGCAGGTCGTGGAGGAGGTGACGTAGGGGAAGGTGCCGTGGTCGACGTCGAGGAGCGTGGCGTTGGCGCCTTCGAAGAGGATGGGGCGCTTCTGCTGCACGAGATCGTGGAGCAGGTAGGCGGTGTCGGTGATGAAGGGTTTGAGGCGCGCGCCCGCGGCGGTCACGCTCTCGTAGATCGCGTCAGCGGAAAGCGGGGTGGCGCCGTCGTCGAGCGCCCGGAAGAGGCGGTTCTTGAACTCGCACACTTCGCGGATCTTGCGGCGCAGACGGTCGGGGTGGAGCAGGTCGCCAACGCGGATCGCGGAGGAGCGAGCGGCCTTGTCGGAATAGGCGGGGCCGATGCCGCGGCGGGTGGTGCCGATGGAGCGGTCGGTGGTGACGGTGTTGTCGGGATCCGAACCGGCGCCCTTGCTCAGGAGCGTTTCGCGGAGGGCGTCTTCGGTCTTGTGATAGTCGAGGACGAGATGGGCGCGGCTGGAAATAGCGAGCGAGGAAAGGTCGGCGCCGGCGGAGGCGAGCTGGTCGAGTTCCTTGACGAGGGCGACGGGGTCGATGACGACCCCGTTGCCGATGACCGCGCGGACGCCCTTGTGGAAGACGCCGGAGGGGACGAGGTGGAGGGCGTGGCGTTGACCGTTGATGACCACGGAGTGGCCCGCGTTGGCGCCGCCGTTGTAGCGGACGACGGCGGCGAAGCGCCCCGCGAGAAGGTCGATGATTTTGCCTTTGCCTTCGTCGCCCCATTGCAGGCCGACAACGGCGGTATTCGGCTCAACCGTGGGCGCGGTCATTCCGTGTCGGCTCCGGGAAGAAGGGCGGGTGGCTGGTTGATTATGGGACAGCAGGGGAAAGCGGGGGGCAGTCTAGCGGGCGGGCGTCAAGGCGCGGCGCGGAAGGTCCGATGTGGAGAAGGATGCGGCCGGATTGCCGCGATGAGGGGATCGCTCCATGACAGAGAAAGCCGCCGGGACGATCCGAGTCATGTGCCCGAACCTGCGCTGCCGCGCGGTGCTGGGCGTGCCCGAGGGCGCGCGCGGTCGGCTGGTGCGGTGCAAGAACTGCGGGATGAACATCCGGATTCCGCAGAAGCAGGAGGCGAAGCCGGCGGATGCGGCCGCGCCGCCTGCGGATGCACCTGCAGCGCCGCCGGCGAAGAAGTGAGAGCGGCGGTCGGCCGCGATCAGGCATGAACAACTTGGGATGATGAAACGGAGACCCGCTCGCTCACGCTCTGGGCTCGTTGCGACAAGCGTATCGCTGAGAAGCTCGGGGCTGGTTGAGAAGAAGCCCCTCGCTGACGCTCGGGGTTCTTTCGTGCTTACAGCTTGGGGTTTTCGTCGTCTTCGAAGTCGAAATCGAAGTCGAAGATGCTACTCTCGTCGCCGCGCTTGGTGGAGGGGGCTTTGGGCGCGGGCTTGGTGACGGTTTCGTCGAGGTCGCCGATCTCGTCCTCGGCGGCGGGGAAGCCGGCGGGCGGGGTTTCGGCGAGATGCTTGGCGCCCCCTCCACCGCCAGAACTTGCGGCGACGCCGGACTTGCCGTCGATCTCGACGACGAAGCGGCAGGAGGGGCCGATGCCGAGGATGTCACCGGCGGCGAGGTCGGTGGACTGCACGCGGATGTTATTCTTGAATGTGCCGTTGCTCGAGCCCAGGTCGCGGATCGAGATCTTGGATTTTTCGACGACGAGCTCGGCGTGCTCGCGCGAGACGCTCGCGAGCGGGACGCGGAGGGCGGCGTCGGTCTTGCGGCCGATGACGTAACGCCCTGAGGAGAGAGGGATCTCCTTACGTTGACCGTCGGGCATGTTGACGAGCAGTTTGACGTTCACGGCTCAATGTCCCCCGAAAAGTCCGCTGCTGATCCTCGCGCCGGTCCCAACCATCGGGCGAACGGTGACCTATAGTTCAATAGTCGAGAGAAGGGCGAACGGTTGCGGAAATTCCGCATTGGAAGAGGATGAAGATTGTCCGGCGCCAACGGCAACCAGCGTATCGGGCTGACGGTCCGGGAGCAACGGGCGACCTCGCGAGAGCCGCTGGAAGCCGCGCAGTCGCCGGTGCGGTCACTGTATATCCATGTCCCCTTCTGCTTCCATAAGTGTCACTACTGTGACTTCTACAGCTTCGTAGACACGCAGGACCGGCAGGCGGCGTTTGTGGATCGGCTCGTGGAGGAGTTGCGGGCGTTTGCAAGGTATTCGGGTGAAAGGAGCTGGTTGGAGACGGTCTTTGTGGGTGGCGGGACGCCGAGCTTGTTGCGGGTGGAGTTGTGGGAGCGGCTGCTGGGGGTGATGCACGACTTGTTTGAGTTCCCGGAAGAGGGGGGAAGAAGACAAAGAGGAAGACAAAGAGGTGGAGAAGAGGCGGAGAAGACGGAAGCCCTCACCCCGGCCCTCTCCCAAGGGGAGAGGGAGCAGGCATTTGAGTTCACGGTTGAATGCAATCCCGAGACAGTGACGCGCGAGTTGATGGATGTGCTCTTCGCGGGCGGCGTGAACCGGGTGAGCGTCGGGGCGCAGTCGTTTCATGCGGCGCACCTCAAGACGCTCGAGCGGTGGCACGAGCCGGTGAATGTGAACAAGGCGCTCGCGATCGCGGCGGAGGCGGGGATCGCGAGGAGGAATCTCGATCTGATCTTTGCGATCCCGGGTCAGACGATGGACGAGTGGATCGCGGATCTCGACACGGCGCTGGCGATGCGTGTGGGCGGCGGTGAGGCAGCGGTCGATCATGTGAGCTGCTACGCGCTGACGTATGAGGCGAACACGGCGATGACGGCGCGGCTGGGGCGCGGCGAGTTCGCGCGGGCGGATGAGGATCTCGAGGCGGATATGTATCTGGCCGCGGTGGAGCGGTTGCGCGCGGCGGGGTTTGATCGATACGAAGTGAGCAACTTCGCGAAGCGTGGCTCGGAGTGCCGGCACAATCTTGCGTACTGGCGGCAGAACGAGTGGCACGCGGCGGGGCCTAGCGGGTCGGCGCATGTGGGCGGGTGGCGGTGGAGGAATGTGCCGCGGTTGACGGATTGGATGGAGGGTGTTGAGGCGAGCGGGGGGTTCAGCCCGGTGGTGGATTCGGAGCCGCCGGATGCGAGGAGGGCGCTGGCGGAGCGGATCATGATGGGGTTACGGCTGCGCGAAGGAGTGAGGGGGCGCGAGGTGATGGAACGCGCGGAAAAGATTGGGGCGGGCGAGCGGTTGATGGTTGCGGCGAAGAAGGCGCGGGATCGCGGCGTGCTTGTGATGGATGATGAACGGTGGCGGGTGAGCGACCAGGGATTCTTGTTTGCGGATGGAGTTGCGGGGGAGTTGATGGCGAGCTTGGGCGAACATTCGGCGTGATCGCACCGACACTGCAGTCGGCTCCGGGCAGCCGCCTGTAGGGGCACCAAACCCGAAATCAAAAAGAACACCGACCGCTCAGAGCAGCGGTCGGTGGCACGTTTTGTGATCCAGATATTTCGAACTTACGCGCGGAGGTAGAAGGGGCGCGGGGTGGCGGGGTCGGTGGGGTCCACGTGGACCTTGCCGTTGCGCCAGATGACGGTGCCGGGGCAGAGGGCGAAGAGGGTGTCGTCCTTGGCGCGGGCGACCATGAAACCGGGGCGGAACTTGGTGCCGCGCTGGCGGACGATGATGGAGCCGGCGTTGGCGATCTCGCCGCCGAAGAGCTTGACGCCGAGGAACTGGGGATTGGAGTCACGGCCGTTCTTGGTTGAACCCTGGCCCTTTTTGTGTGCCATGACGATTGGTCCTCGGTCGGATGCGTGCGGATTCGGAAACACCGGCCCGTGCCGGTGGGGGGGTAAATATACCCGAATCTCATCGAGCAATCCAGTTCAGCGCATGATCCAGAGATCTTCGGTTCGTGCAAGGGGCTCGCGACGGGTGGGGTCGATTTCCCCTGATATTTGGTGGCTCAGCATGCGCTGCTTGCGGAGCACGGCGGTTTGGTTGTTGTCAGGACGGGTGATGGACTTGGTCTCGCCGCTGAAGCCGGCCATGAAGACCTTGACGAACTCGGGCTTCAGATTGGGGCAGGGCCAGACCACGATGCCTTCCTTGGCGTTTTCGTCGCCTTGGAGGAGCATGCCCTGGATGTGGATTTCGTCGACGAGTTCGGGATTGGCGGAACGCTTGATCAGCGTGTCCACGACTTCGGAGGGGACATCGCGGCCGCTGCGGTAGACCTTGCCGTCGCCCAGGTCGAGATCGAAGGAGGGAGCAAAGAGGCGGTCGGCGCCGGACTTGTTGACGACCTTGTAGGTGATGAAGAGATAGGCGGCGGGGGCGTGGCCGGGGACTTCGACGGAAGCGACCTGCAAGGGACCGGGGGTGAGTTGGAGCTCCCAACGGCGGGGCACGGCGTCGGGCTGGGGCACCGCGAGCGCAGACGGAATCTGAGTCGGGATACCGACGAGAAGCGTTGCCCCCGTCGCCAAGATCAACAGGGTGGCGGTTGAGAGAAGTTTGCTGGGGCGTTCAACTGTCGGCATTCAAACCTCCGTCGCGTCGAGTGCGATAGTGTATTCAGAGAGCAGACGCTCGTGTGAAAGGGCCGTTCCGAGTGACGTCCGTCGCGCCCCCATCGTCCGTGCCCTCGTCGATGGCGTCCCCGTCACCTTACCGGGTCGTGCGGGTCGAAGAGCATCAGCGCCAGGCGGGGGCGGCGCGGCTGGTGGGCGGGCAAGGGCGCGATCCGGAGGTCGCGGGCAAGCGGTTCCTGACCTCGGCGCACATGCATGGGATTGACCTCACGCACTTCTGGGGATCGGTCGCGGGCGGCGTTTCGGCGATGGGGTCCGGCGGTCGGGTTGTATTTCGACAGGTGTGTCTCGCGGTGCCGGGGTCGGGCCGGACGGCGATGTTTTTCACATCGGGGCCGCGGGACAGCGCGGAGCAGGACGAACTCGGGGCGGTGATCGCCTCGGCGGCGTGTGATGCGGGGCAGAGCGGCGTAAAGCTGGGGCAAGCGCTGCTGGAGCCCAGCGAGCGCGGCGCGATGGAGGCGTTCGTGGCGGGGGGGTTTCAACGGCTGACCACGCTCGTGTATCTGCGGCGCGTGCTGCCCTCGTCGGAGGCGGGCGGGGCGCGCGGATGGCCCGAGGGGATCGAGGTCAGCCGGTGGGCGAGTGGCGATGACGCGGCCGTGCTGCGCGCGATGGAGCGGAGCTATGAAGGAACGCTCGATTGCCCGGAGCTGTGCGGGATGCGCGAGACGGCGGATGTGCTCGCGAGTCACAAGGCGGCGGGGAAGTTTGACCCATCGTGCTGGTGGGTGATCCGGCTGGGCGGCGAGGCGGCGGGTGTGATGCTCTTCAATCCGAGCCCGGAGTTGGACTCGGTGGAACTCGTGTACCTGGGCCTGGCGCCGGAGCTGCGCGGGAAGGGGCTCGCCAAGCAGTTGATGGAAAAGGGCTTGGACGAGCTTCGGGGCCGGCGGGAGCATTGGCTGACGTGCGCGGTCGATGTGCGGAACGGATCGGCGTGGTCGCTGTATGCGCGGCTGGGGTTCTCGGAGTTCGCTCGGCGCGAGGCGTTCGTGAAGCCGCTGTGAGGTGGGTGTGGAAGCCGGTCGAGATGGGCGTTGTGCCGCCGGATCGTGTGTTGTGCACGGCGATGAGGGTCGATCGTGCGAGCTTGGTGGACAAAGATTTTTTGAAGATTGCGCACAGCGGAAACTGCGGGACTTGCGCGATTGTGGATGGAATTCCGGTGCGCTGGGGCGTTGACGGGCGCGGCCGAGCGAGTAACTTTTCGATCCGGCCAACGGACGGCTGGCGAAGCACGAGATCGACGCGGGCGCTCGGAGGATGAGAGGCGCGTCGGGCTGAGAAACATGCAACGGCACCGCCGCCCAACGGGCGGGTGAACCGGGCGCGGAGCGTCCGGGGCGATGTGGTGGCGCGCATGATTCGGTGCTTGGTGTTGAAAGGACTCACGGCCAAGGATTTTTCCCTTCGGTTGGGCGCGGCCCTGCGCGTCCGAGCGAGCGAGGCTGCCGTGACGATGACGACGATGGAGCGCGTGCCCGCGACTGTCCCCCCTGCTGATTCGACGAGCGAGCGGATCTGCGGGCGGCTGGCGGGACTCATCGGTATCGAGAAGTTTGACCGGTATGTTCGCGACTCGGCGCGGTTCGAGCTCGGGGATCATGAGCTGCGGGTCCGGGTGCGGAGCGGCTTCTACGCGGACTGGCTCGAGACGAAGTTCGGCGGGGCGATTCATGAGGCGGCGCGCGCGGAGGCAGGGGAGACGGTGTCGCTCGCGTGGGTTGTGGATGCGGAGGAGAAGGCGAGCGGGGCGCGGACTGACGGCGCGGCGGCGGCGCGGGTGGGGGCGGCGGACAGCCGGGGGCCGGTCGCGGTGGTGCAGACGCTCGGGCGGAATGGGGGCGGGCGCGGCGCGCGGTCGTTCCGGACGCGGCACAAGCTGGATGATTTCGTCGTCGGGCCTTCGAACCGGCTGGGGTTTGAGGCGGTGTGCCGGCTGGCGTCGGGGGAGCGGAGCGGGGGAGTCGATCACGGGTATTCGACGGTGTTCCTGCATGGCGAGTGCGGGGTGGGGAAGACGCACCTCTTGCAAGGATTGGCGGCGCGGTTCATGGCGCTGCACCCGTCGGCGCGGGTGAAGTGCGTGACGGGCGAGGAGTTCACGAACGAGTTCATCGCGTCGGTGCGTTCGGGGCGGATCGAGTCGTTCCGCAAGGGGTTCCGTGGGCTTGATCTGCTCTGCATCGACGACGTGCACTTCATCTCGGGCAAGGAAGCGACACAGAGCGAGTTCCTGCACACGTTCGACGCGCTGGATCTTGGCGGCGCGCGGGTGGCGCTGGCGTCTGATGCGCACCCGAACGACATCGCGAACCTCAGCGCGCGGCTGGTGTCGCGGTGCCTCTCGGGGCTGGTGGTCAGGCTCGAGCGGCCCGATCGCGCGACACGGGCGAAGCTCGCGTCGGCCCTCGCGGCGCGGCGCGGGATGATCCTCGGCGAGGGGGCGGCGGATGTCATCGCCGACGCGTGCGCGGGATCGGCGCGCGACATCGAGGGCGCCCTGACGCGGATCGAGGCTACACGGCTGCTGCCGGGCGGGGTAGGTGGTCGTGAAGAAGCGGATCGCGCCGGGATCGTCAGCACGGCGTTGTGCGCGCGGGCGTTGCGGAGTGAAGCTCGCGCGTTGCCGGTGAAACCGGTCAAGGCGCAGCGCGTGGTGCGCGTTGTGGCGGAGGAGTTGCGGGTCGAAGTGGATGAGGTGAAGAGCCAGAGCCGGCACCGGCGGGTGGTCCTGGCGCGGTCGATGGCGGCGCACCTTTCGCGGGTCCTGACGAGCCAGAGTTTTCCGGAGATCGCGCGGGAGCTGGGCCGGGCGAGCCATTCGACGATCGTGGCGGCGTGCCAGCGGATCGCGTCGGCGATCGCGCGGGGGGATCGCGTTGAGCACGGGGTGCTGGAGGAGCCGGTGGGGATGGCGGAGCTCTTCGAGCGGCTGCGGCAGGCGGTTTTGCGGGGCGGGTGAGCGGGCGGGAGGGCCCGGCCATACACTTGTCGGCATGATCCAATCGGCATTGTGGCGCAGGCTGGGTGGGGCTTTCGCGGGTGTGCTCGTTCTGGCGGTGGGGGTTGCCGTGCCGCGAGCGGTGGCGGCGGAGCCGAGCACGCAGCCGTCGGATGAGCTCGTCAAACAGTTCGCCGAGTGCCTTGAAGTGCGGACGGACCGGGACCGCACCGGGCAGGTGTCGCGGCGGGCGCGCGAGGAGCTTCTTTTTTCGCTTCGACAACTGAAGGACCAGAGGCTGAAGCCGCTGTTCGCCGAACTCGCGGCGAGCAAGCGGGCTGACTTCCGGCGGCATGGCATTCTCGGGTTGGCGGAGCTGTCGGAGGATCACCGGCTGAATGTGCTGATGGTCGCGAAGCTGGAAGACCCGGCG
>DASZQL010000055.1:0-3363 GCA_035549675.1 Phycisphaerales bacterium
CGACCAATCTCCACAGCCAGACCGCCATCGCCAAGCTCGGCGCGGTGCGCGAGGGCGTCCTGCGCCACTACCGGCTCATGCCGAAGTTCGGCGATCCAACCGCGCCGCCCATCCCCACCGACGCCGTCTTCTTCAGCATCCTCGCCGCCGAATGGCCCGCCGTAAAACGGAAACTCCTCCAGCGCCTCGGCCGGTCGTGAAGGCCTTTCTTCGCTGGCCGGTAGCCGGAAACCCGGAAAGCTCTTATCCCTTCACCAGCGTCCCGAACCCGCCGTACCCCATCCGCTTGCAATCGAAGGGCATGTTCTTGGGGTCGCACATCTTCGCCATGCGCGGGTCGCTCATGATCTTCTTGTTCACCGAGTCCCGGTGCGCCTTCGACTTGTACACGATCCACGAGAAAACCACCGTTTCACCCGGCTTGCACTTGGCGAGTTTCGTGAACGACACGCCGAAGCCCGGCGCCAGGTCCTCGCCCCAGCACTCACGGTAGTCCAGCGCGCCGTACTCGCGCCAGATCTTGCTCGCCTTCGACGCGAGCGTCTTGTACGCCTTCATGTTCTTCTTGGGCACCGGGAGCAAAAACCCGTCAACGTACTCGGCCATGGCGCTCTCCACCGGAAAGTTGTGCGAGGTCCAACACGACGCCGCCCGAGCCTATGGCCTGACCCACCAATGTCAAGCGCGTCCGCCGCCGAGTTAGACTGACCGCCGTTCCATTGTCCAAACGCACACGGAGCGAGTGATGAAACGACCCATCCTGAAGATCGCCGCGCTGGCGCTGCCCATCCTTCTCCAGAGCGCCGGCTGCTCCACCACCCCCGCCGACCGCGCCGCCGCGACATCCACCTCGAACGCTCAACTCTTCAAAGGCATGGGTCCGCACCGCCGCCCTGTCACCACGACCTCCTCTCAGTCACAGGCGTATTTCGACCAGGGCCTCACCTGGGCCTACGCCTTCAACCACGACGAGGCCATCCGCTCCTTCAGCCGCGCCGGCGAGCTCGACCCGAACCTCGCCATGGCGTGGTGGGGGGCCGCCCTCTGCCTCGGCCCGCACATCAACAACCCCGTGATGCCCCCCGAGCGCTCGCGCCTCGCCTCGACCGCCGTCCAGAAGGCGCAGTCCCTCAAAGCGAACGCCTCGCCCGTCGAGCAGGCCTTGATCGACGCCCTCGCCGCCCGCTACGCCTGGCCCGCGCCGACCGACCGCGCCCCGCTCGACCAGGCCTACGCCGCCGCGATGGCCGACGTCCACCGCCGCTTCCCAAATGACCTCGACGTCACCACCCTCTACGCCGAGTCCCTCATGGACCTCCAGCCCTGGGACCTCTGGACCAAGGGCGGCGAGCCCAAGGGCCGCGCGACCGAAATCGTCGCCCTCCTCGAATCCGTCCTCGCCAAAAATCCCAAGCACCCCGGCGCCGCCCACCTCTATATCCACGCCGTCGAAGCCTCCGAATCGCCCGAACGCGCCGACAACGCCGCCCAAGTCCTCCGCTCCCTCGTCCCCGCCTCCGGCCACCTCTCCCACATGCCCTCGCACATCGACGTGCGCGTCGGCCGCTGGCCCGAAGCCGCCGAGGCGAACCGCCGCGCCGTCGCGATCGACGCCGCGTACCGCAAACTCTCGCCGCACCAGGATTTCTACCGCGTCTACATGTTCCACAACGAGCAGTTCCTCTCCTTCGTCGCGATGATGATGGGCCGCTCCAGCGAAGCCATCGCCGCCGCCCGCGGCGCGCTCGACGGCGTGCCCGAGCAATGGGCGAAAGACAACGCCGGCGCCATCGACGGCTACCTCACCATCCACCTCGACGCTCTTAAGCGCTTCGGCAAGTGGGACGAGCTCCTCAAGCTCCACGCCCCGCCCGAGTACCTGCCCTACACGACCGCCATGTGGCGATTCAACCGCGCCGTCGCCTACGCCGCCCTCGGCAAGGTCAACGAAGCCGAGCAGGAGCGCACCCTCTTCATCAAGGCAAGCAAGAAAGTCCCCGCCGGCGCGCTCGTCCAGATCAATCCCGCCGAGCGCGTGCTCGCCCTCGCCACCCACATGCTCGACGGCGAGATCCACTACGCCAAACGCGACTACGACTCCGCCGCCCGCGAGCTCCGCGCCGCGATCGAAATCGAGGACTCGCTCCAATACATGGAGCCCCCCGACTGGATGCAGCCCGTCCGCCACACCCTCGGCACGGTCCTCATCGACGCCGGTAAGCCCGCCGACGCCGAGCGCACCTACCGCGAAGACCTCGCCCGCTGGCCCGGCAACGGCTGGTCCCTTCTGGGCCTCTCACGCTCCCTCGAACTCCAAGGCAATGCCGAGGAAGCCAAGCGCACGCGGGCCCAGTTCGATCGCGCCTGGTCCACCGCCGACATCAAGCCGAAGGCCAGCTGCCTCTGCTCGCCGAGCGCCCGTTAGAAGTGGGGAGTCGCCCGATGAACTCAGCGGACCAGCTCAAGCGCATCATCGGCGGCCAGTTCGAGGCCGCGCTGTGCATGCTGAACGACTGCATCGAGAAGTGCCCCGAGAGTCACTGGGATTCGCCGATCGCGAAATATCCCTTCTGGCACGTCGTGTACCACACGCTCTGCTTCGTCGATGTCTATCTCGCGCCGAACGATGAATCATGGATGCCGAGCACCGGCGAGGGCGGCTTCCACCCCGCCGGCCGAGACGAGCTCAACGAGGAGTACCCCAGCCGCCGCTTCACGCGCGATGAGATGCGGTCCTACATGCGTGCCTGCCGCTCCCTTCTGCTCGAGGCGATGAACGCCGAAACCGAGGCATCGCTCGTCGGCCCATCGGGCTTCCCGCACCTGGCCATCACCCGCGCGGAACTCCACCTGTACAGCATCCGTCATGTGCAGCACCACACGGGCCAGCTCGGAGCGTCCCTCCGGCGCCTCGGCGTCCAGCTTCGATGGGTCAAGACGGGATGGAAAGATTGATCGAGAGCGGCGACGGCACGGAAAGGGGGCGCGGCTCAGTGCCGCTTGAAGTACTGCACCTCGCGCTCGTGCTGCTTCGCCGCCGCGAGCGTCTTGAACGTCCCGAGATTCCGCCGCTTCCCCGTCTTCGGATTCTTCTTCCGCGAATACAATCGGTACCCACCCGACGCGAGCTTGCGGATCATGACCATGACTCCAATCGTCGCGCCCGCTCAATCGTAGCCCACCGATCCAGTCCGGATTGAGTGGCAAAAACTATCCGCGTTCGCCCACCGCCGCGGTAATCTTCCACAGCCGCGCCGTGCGCTCGTCCCGGATGTCTTCCTGCGCCAGCCGTCTGCTCCAGTCGCGTGCCGCGAATCCCGGCGGCGGCGCCGGCATTTCGCCGCCACCGGCGCCCACCCAGAA
>DASZQL010000056.1:0-8175 GCA_035549675.1 Phycisphaerales bacterium
GCTGGCCGGGGGAGGATCAGCGAACCGTGAAGTATTCCATCACCCGGCGCGATCGACTCCCGAAATGACGTCCCGCGCGGGTTAGAATCCGCCCTGCCACACAGGCAACGGAGTGCCCCACTTGGCCAAGAAACAATCCACCCCCTCGACCGTGTCTTCCCGCATCAAGGAGCGTGACGCCGCGACGGTCGGGCGGATCACGGAACTCGCGACGGGCGTGTCGAAGAAGGCGATGTCGGGGCGCGAGCCGATCGTCGCGATCCCGATGCGCACGAAGTCGAACACGATCTGGAACAAGAAGCGCGGCATCCTGGAGATGGGCGAGGCCGAGGCGGAGCGGCAGCTCTTCAACCTCAACCAGGCCAAGCAGTTCATGCAGACGGTGCTGCACGCGTCGAGCGTCAAGGAGCTGATCGAGGCGGGCAAGACGCTCAGCCTCCGCGGCATGTTCTATAAGGCCTTGCACACGGTCGCGGGGACGAAGGAAAAGACCTTCGCGGACCAGGACGAATCCGACGGAATTCTGGAGGACCTCGAGGTGTCGCTCACGTCGCTGCGCGAGGAGCTGCACATCTTCGCCAAGAAGGCGGGGACGATGGTGGGCAACATCACCATCGTGGACAGCGGCGACGAGATCGATTGCCGCCGGATGGGATCGGGCGGGTACGCGATCCCGTCGATCGTCGAGCCGGACGTCATCCAGTTCAAGAAATGCGACGCGAAGTTCGTCCTGCACGTCGAGAAGAACACGGTGTGGTCGCGTTTCAACGAGGACCGCTTCTGGGAGACGCACAACTGCATTCTGACCGAAGGCGGCGGACAGCCGCCGCGCGGTGTGCGGCGGCTGCTCAAGCGATTGAACGAGGAACTCGGCTTGCCCGTGTACTGCCTGCTCGATTGCGACCCGTGGGGGCACTACATCTACAGCGTCATCAAGCAGGGATCGATCTCGCTCGCGTTCGAGTCGGAGCGGCTCGCGATCCCGGAGGCGAAGTTCATCGGGATCCGTGCGAAGGATTACAAGGAGTGCGACTTGTCGGACGACGTGCAGATCGCGCTGAATGACAACGACATCAAGCGCGCGAACGAGATCAAGGCGTACCCGTGGTTCGTGGGCCACAAGGGCTGGCAGAGGGAGATCGACGCGCTGCTCGCCAACGGGTTCAAGATGGAAGTGGAGTCGCTGATCACGAAGGACATTTCGTATGTGACGGAGGAGTACGTGCCTCAGCGGCTGAAGGCGAAGGACTGGTTGGAATAGGCCAAGCACCCTTTACCCAGAACCGGGGCGGGCCTAATCGAGTTTCGGTGTCCAACATCATCCCTTCTGATGATTTCGATTCCGGCCGTATTCCGCGGCTTCAAGCTAATTTTTAGTTGGCTGGGCTTGCCGTGCCTGTGCTTCTTCTGTTAGGCTGCTGTGCTTGCCCACGGCCCGCGGGCCTTGGGTTGGGTACTCTCAGGACGGCTCCCCGATGCGCCTCCGTACCGCGTTCCCCGCCGAGGTGGCGGAGAACGAAAACTGGAGAGTGCGATCGGAGCGTCCCCGTGCCCCCGTCCAAGATTCCCGACAATCCCCGCCGCGTGCTGGTCGCCGATGATGAGCATCTGGTCGTGGCGGGCATCTGTAATCATCTCAAGGCGCTCGGGATGGAGGTCGTGGGTCCCTTCTCCGACGGCCAGAGCGCGCTCGACTCGTGCGGGTCGCAGCCGCCCGACCTCGCGATCCTCGACATCCGGATGCCGGTCATGGACGGTCTCGACGCCGCCCAGCGGCTCTGGGATTCGCGTAGAATTCCTTCGATCATTGTCAGCGCCTACGGCGACGAGTCGTACGTGGAGCGCGCCCGCAAGACCGGGATCTTCTCCTTCGTCATCAAGCCCGTGAACGCCGAAATCCTCCGGGCCGCGATCGGTGTCGCGTGGTCGCGGTTCTTGGACCACCACGCCGAGTGCGAGCGCGTCGAGCAGCTCGAGCTCACGATCGCCCAGCGCCGAACGATCGAGCAGGCCAAGTGGAAACTCGTTGAAACCAAGCGGATGACGGAGGCGGAGGCGCACGCGTATCTTCAAAAATCGGCGCGGAATGATCGGCGGCGACTGATCGACGTGGCGGAGGAACTATTGGGGATCAAGAAGCCGGGTTGACCACCGTCCTGAAGCCACGCGTCGCGGTCCGTAAGTCGCGCCCGTTCACACTCAATGGATCAATGCGACGAGAGGTCGAGGGCTGATATTCCGTTTAGCCTCGTTACCTAAATTACCCAAATTGACACTTTTGACCGCTCGATTGTGTTGTCTCATCAAACGTTCACACAATCATGTGGCTATTTCGTGCGGTTTTTTGGTTCATCGGGGCTGACAACGCGGCGGCTGATGTTACGCTGAGCCGCGGTGAGCATGGAAGAGCCGGGTCTTCGGGCTCTTGCGCTTTCCAGGTTTTTTACATTGCAAAACAGGGATGTGAGTCGGTGACGGAGCAGGCCCCGTGAGGGCCGATGAAACCGGGCCCGCTTATCGAGCGAGCCGGCGTCGAATCGTGGAAGCGATCGGAGGAGGCGCTTCCCGGTTCCGCCGGCTTCGCTTGTTTTTGGCGGTCCGCGATCATCCGCCGGCGAGCTCCGCAACCGCGAAGACGGTACTGAGGGCGACGATCGTGCGGCCAGTCGATGGTCCGGCGGTGCCGGTTATCCGATCCTGAACTGCGTGATTCAGGGACCCGCGCTCAGGTCAGGTAATCAGTGGCCCGAAAGAAAAGGAACCGGGCGTTATTTCGCCGTTTCAAGCGAGCGGCGCGGTCCGTCCGATAAGGCGTCGCTGGATGGCGAGCCTCGCGGGTGCGGAGCACCGGCGGACCCATCTCCCCGTCGCGCTGGCGGGGATTCGATCGGCGGAGCCGAGCATCCTTTTCCCCATTACGACGACTCGGAATCTGCAGTTCCGAGGGGCGTCAGGAGGCTCGTCCCCATGGCTCACGTCGCGAAGACTCGACTGGTTACGCCCGCGTTGCTGTCCGTGCTGGCGCTGATCGCCGCGGGGTGCGGCACGACGGCGTCCGAAACGGCCGCCAACGGCACGAACAACACGAAGAACACCAAGAGGACTCAGTTCGCCCCGACAGCCGAGGCCGAGCTCACGGACGACGCTCCGGAGTCGGCGTTCAGCGATGCGGCTTCGAGCATGCGGCGGGTGACCGAAGCGAACGACGGCGAGGACTTCGATCCGACGCTCTCGCCGGACGGCGCGCAGGTGTTCTTCTCCAGCACGCGCCACTCGCCCTCGGCGGATATTTATATGAAGACCGTGGATGGCAGCGCGGTGACCCAGCTCACGACCCACCCGGCGGCGGACGTGATGCCGTCCGTCAGCCCCGATGGGAAGCGGATCGCCTTCGCCTCCAACCGCTCGGGCCAGTGGGACATCTATGTGATGAGCACCGAGGGGGGCCAGGCGGTCCAGATCACCAGTGACGCCGCGGACGAGTTGCACCCGAGCTGGGCGCCGGATGGCGACCGCTTGACGTTCTGCCGCCTCAATGAGTCCAGCGAGCGGTGGGAAGTCTGGGTGACGAGCACCAGCAAGCCGAACTTCCGCCAATACCTGACCCCCGGTCTCTTCCCGACCTGGCAGCCCAATGGTGACAAGATCGCCTTCCAGCGGGCCCGGGACCGCGGCGGGCGGCTCTTCTCCGTCTGGACCATCGACTACACCGATGGCGATGCGCACCGCCCGACGGAGGTCGCGTCCAGCCCCGAGTTCGCGATGGCGTGCCCGGCGTGGTCGCCCGACGGGACCATGATCGCCTGCATTTCTCGCCCCCCCACACCTGCGCCCACAGACACCCCTGCGGATGCCGCTGGGAAGCCGACCAACGGCGCCGAAAAGGCCTCCGCTGTGGCGGCCAATGGGGCGAACCCGGACAACTCGAAGACGCGGACCGCTGCGGCTCATTTGAGCACGACGGAACCCCCGGTTTCCGAGTCCGGTGCGGAGGGCATGTTGGCCGATATCTGGGTTGTGACGGCTGACGGACGAACGCGTGCCAACCTGACGGGTGGGCGGTACATGAACCTGACCCCGGCGTGGGGTCCGACGGGGGCGGTCTACTTCGTTTCCGATCGCGCCGGCACACGCAACATCTGGTCGCTCGATGCCCGGGCGTCGCTTGTCGCGGCGGGGATGATCCAGTCGTCGAACGCGCCGACGGCGAACGCGATGCCGGCGTCCGCTGCCATGCCGAGCCACGCTTCCGAGCCGGCTCACGCGGCGGCGGTGAGCGCGCCGGCGGCGCACGTCCAGCCGAAGCCGGCGACTCAGCCGATGCACTCCACGGCTTCCGCAACCGTGCCCGCGCCGGCTCCGGTTCCCTCGCCGATGCCGGTGCCCGAGCCGACGGATACACACGAGACCGAGCCGACGCAGACCGCTGACGGTGCGCCGGACTCTTCGCCCGAAGAGCCCGAGCACCCGTAACGAATCACCTCCACGGCCTCACGACCTGACCGTCACGAGGCCGTTTCACAATCCGATCCTTGCACGGACGAGCGGCGCCGCGGCACATGGATGTGCCGAACAAACGGGGCCGGAAGGATCGGGGACTTCCCGGCGGTCGGAGACCACGGGGTTGAGGCAGGATGCCATGACAACCGCACAGCGCATGTTCATAGCCGCCCCCCACCGTCATCCGACGGTCCGCGCGGCGATCGCCTGGTGCGTGCCGGCCATTCTTCTGGTCGCGGCACTCACATTGATCGCCTTCGTGGTCGGAGGGTGCGGCGCGTTTGAAAAATCGGCGCAATCGGTGCCCGCTCCGGACTCGCCCTACGGCGCACCGGCCGTCATCGCGGTCGCGCCGTGTCGGAACGAGACGGGCACGACGGTCTTTGATGAGCTGGAGTTCACCGACGCTCTTGTCGAGCAGCTCCAGGACGTCAAAGGGATGGTCGTGCTTCCGACCAACCGGACGCTCGGCGCGATGCGTGCCCTGCGGCTCGGATCGATCGACACGCCATCGCAGGCGTTCGCGCTCGCCTCGGCGCTCGGGGCCGACGCGCTGGTCGTCTCGACGGCGACGGCTTGGGAGCCGTATGACCCGCCGAAGATCGGACTCGTGGTGGCGCTCTTTGCGCGGACGGATCGGGTCGGCGGACGGTTGTCCGCGAGCCGCACCGACCCGCAGGAACTGCAGGAGGCAGCGACGGATGGGGGCGGATCGGTCGAGTCATTCGATTCGGGACCTTCGGCGCTCGTCTCGGCGATGCTGGACGGGGCGGACACGGCAACACGGGAGCGGATCAAGCGGTACGCGGAGGGTCGTTACGACCCGGTGTCGGGGCTCGGATGGCGGAGATATACGGCGAGCATGCGTCTGTTTGCGAAGTTCGCGTGTTTCGACACGGTTGAGCAGTTGATCGCCCTCGAGCGATCGCGGCTCGCCGGGCTCGGGGCACGGCAAGAGATGGCACAGCACCGCTGATCGGCGGCCTTTCCGGCCCGCCGAGCAGGCGGTTCGGAAGGACGACGATGGCCCGCGACGAGCGGAACGACAACTCAACCCCCCCACCCGCTTCACCCGGCGGCGCGGATACCGACTCGATCGGTTTCACGCTCGTCAAGGGGAAGCACACGTGGCGCTTCGAGTGCGCCCGCGGCGAGGAGCACACGCTCATCGAAGCGGTCGCGAAGCTCGCGCGCTCGCCGGGGGAGTCGTTCGACGCGGGCGACGCGGCGTTGATCGTGACGCGCCTCTCGGGGCGTCTCGGCGCCACGCTGCACGACTTTGCCTCTCCTCCCAGACCGGATTCGATTCCACCTCAGTCTTCATCCCACCAAAAACCGGAGCGACCAGCCCCATGAACACGCTGCCGATGATCGAGCAGTTCCTCTCGTACCTCACGGACGAGCGGCATTTCAGCCCCTACACGGCGCGGTGCTACGGCGCCGATTTGCGCCAATACGCCGAGCACCTCATCGAGGAGCTGGGCGTGGCGGTGAACGATGACAACGAGAAGCGCGCGATGAGCTCGGTCGGCGCGGCGCCGGCGGGCGATCACGTCGCGGGGACGATCCGGCCCCACACCATCACCGGCGCGATGCGGCAGGCGACGACCGACTCGATCCGCGAGTATCTCTCGCACCTCGCGGAGCAGTCGTATTCCGCGGCGACGATGGCGCGGAAGATCGCGACGCTCCGCTCGTTCTACAAGTGGTCGCACAAGCGGGGCCTCACCGACACGAACCCCATGACGATGATCCGCACGCCGCGGCAGGCGAAGCGGCTGCCCAAGGCGATCACCGTCGAGCAGATCGAGCAGCTTCTCGCGGCGCCGGACGATCACGACGTCCTCGGCGCCCGCGATCGCGCGATGCTCGAGACGCTGTATTCGACGGGCATCCGCGTCAGCGAGCTTGTCGACCTCAACGTCGAGGATCTCGACGAGTCCGGCGAGGCACTCCGCGTCCGCGGCAAGGGCAAGAAGGAACGGCTGGTTCCCCTCGGCTCGCACGCGCTGGCTTCGATCCGCCAGTACCGCGACGTGCTCATGGGCGACGAGCGGTTCGCGGCCTCGTGGGCGCCGGACCGGCACAACCGCCCGCTCTTCGTCAACAAGCACGGCGGGAGGCTCTCGTCGCGCTCGGTCCGCCGTAAGCTCGACAAGTACCTGCGGCAGGTCGGCCTCGACCCCACGATCAGCCCGCACACGCTGCGGCACTCGTTCGCCACGCACCTGCTCGACAACGGCGCGGATCTTCGCGCGGTGCAGGAGCTCCTGGGCCACCAGTCGCTCAGCACGACGCAGGCGTATACGCATCTGACCACGCAGCGGATGCGCGCGGCGTATGATCAGGCGCACCCCCGCGCGGAAGCGGGTTGAGACAGCGGTCGGCTGCCAGCGATCAGCGTTCGGCATGAAGAACTTTGGAAGGAGGCGTCCTCGGTGGGAGGCGCCTCTTTCTTTTTTCGCTGCGTAGCGCGACAAGCGCCACGGCGGCTTCCAGCAGGCCGTCGTTCCACTCGGCCGACGGGACGCCGGCCGCTACAGGAAAACTGCGCGACTGATTATTCGCTGCTGAGGCTTTGCTCGACGGCTTTCCAGAACTTGCGGGGTCCCTGCCAGATGCGCTTCGCGCGGCGCCACTGCCAGAACGAGAGCGGCGCGATCAGCACGGCCAGGGCGATGTACCACCAGAAGCGCGTGATCGCGGCGTGGATCAGCATCGAGAGGCCGAGCAGGGCCATGATGCTCCAGAAGAGAAACTCGCCCTGTACGGACAGGCCGAAGAGCGCCTTGCCCATGCGGCGCGGCGGCACGTACTCGGCCTCGCCGTTCTTGCTGGGATTGAGAAACGACTGGTCGAATGCGCCGCGATCGTCGGCGGTTTCCACCATCGTTTCATGGCCGGTGCCCATGCCGGTACCGGTGCTGCTCCCTCCCCCACCGCCGGTGCCGGTGAGATCGACTTCGGGGACGTAGATGTCGGCCCCGCAGGAGCATTGAATGGTCTTGCCGGCGAGGTCGGCGCGCCACCGCTGGCGGCGGCCGCAGGCCTTGCACTGGATCCATTCGAGCACGCCGGGCACGCAGCCGCTCCCTTCACACATCAACCGGGCGCGCGATGTCCCTCGCCCACGCCTGGAACGATCCCAACATACTCGGACGACCCCTCGCGGCCAACAGGCGAGGGACCGAACAATCTTACGCCAGTTGTCCCATCGGCGTTCGGCGCGGAAACCCTCAAATCGAGGTGTTTCCGGGGACCCCGCGAGGCGTAACGGGCTGGCGGTGGAAGGATTACTTGAGGTCGGGGAAGAGTCGCTGAACCGCGCCGACGAGGTCCTTGACATGGCTGACGGACTCGTCCATGAGCTTCTGCTCGTCGGCGCTCATCTTGAAGGTGATGATGCGCTCGACGCCGTTGGCGCCGAGGAGCGCCGGCACGCCGACGAAGTAGCCCTGGCCCTTCTGGCCCTTGGCGACGCCGAACTCGTCCTCGCAGTACGCGGCGGTGGGGATGATCCGCTTCTTGTCCTTGACGATCGCTTCAACCATCTGGATGGTGCCGCTGGCGGGGGCGTAGTAGGCGCTGGTGCCCATGAGCTTGACGATCTCGCCGCCGCCGACCTTGGCGCGATCGACGCAGGCCTTGATCTTCTCTTCGGGCATGAGGTCGGTG
>DASZQL010000057.1:0-12393 GCA_035549675.1 Phycisphaerales bacterium
GATGGGCCGGGGACCTGGGAGACACGAAACCCGATGATGTTGATCTCGTTCGTCGGGTCGTCGTCGCCGCGGTTGTCGGCCCGCAGGCTGGCGCTGCCCATGAACGAACCGCCCCGGATGCCGCGGAGAGGACCGTCAAGGTCGGGCCGGTCGGGGATCGCCTCGTTCCACTCGAACACATTCCCACCCATGTCAAAGGCCCCGTAGAAGTTTGGGGCATACGAGCCGACGGGCGTGGTGTTGCCGATCAGGTTGTCGTAGTTCGCCTGCGCAGCGGTGATCGTGTTGCTCGACGTGGGGTAGAGCCAGTAGTCGTCCGAATCGCCGCCCGCGCTCGCGGGCTGGTGGTACGCCGCCTTGTACCACTCGTCCTCACTGGTCACGGCCCACTGCCAGCCGGCGTTGCGGGTGATGGTGTTGGCGGCGATGCCATCGGCGGACAGCGTGTACGCGCCGCTTTCAGTGGTGCTGTTGTCCTGCGGGCCGCTGGGCTGCCCGTTGTGCAGCCAGTTGGCGAAGCGCGTCGAGTCCCAGAACGAGACGTAGTTCACGGGGTTGCTCTCGCGCCCGCTGATGGCCTGGTACGTGTACGAGCCGGACACGCCCGAGCGTGTGATGCCGCCGAACGAATCGGCCATGTTCGTGTTGTACAGGGCATTGGTGTCCGTCGCGGCGACGGCGTTGAGGAACGCGGCGTACTGCGCGTTGGTCACTTCGGTGGCGCCGATGTTGTAGGCCGCCGCCACCGATCCGTAGAGGCTGCCCGTACTCGGGTCCGACGCGTTGCCGGGATTGCCGACTGGCACCGTGGGGATGGTGATGGAAGCCGGCACGGGCGATGCGACGAGACCGGTGACGACCGCGAGCGCGGTCACGGTGACGAACTGCTTCACGTACATCTCTGTCTCCTCAACTCGTCCCTGTGCTGGGCCGAGTGCATTCCGGCGAGGGACCAACGGTCAACGATAACTCAAGTTCACCGATTCCTCGATGGAATTCGAATGATCTTTCATCAATGATCCTTCATCACTGTGAAGATGGGCACTCCCCCTGACCCTCGGGCGGCGGGCGACTCCATGGCTCCCAGCGATGTGCACTCGGCTCAGTGGAATGGTGGCGCGAGCCTGGCGCGGAGTATCGCGCCAGCCTGCTCGGAGCGGCCCCCGACTCGGGTCGCCACTGCCGCAGAATCTGCTGCAAACCCGGTTGCGACGCCTGACAAGAGCGGCGGCCAAAAACGAAAAGAGCCTGAAAACTCAGGCTCTAATCAAAATGCCCCCGAAGGACTCGAACCTTCGACTCGCTGATTCAGAGTCGGCGCGCCAACGGCCTGAGCGAAGCGGAAACCGCTATTCGTGAAGATCGCGCAACGCCGGCGCAACAGTGGAGCCTGTCCTTCCCGTGTCCCCCGTTGGTGGAGGCGTGGTTCGAAGCATCTCCGCTGAGCCTACCAGACACCGTGCGGACTGCGATACGGGCCGTGATCTCGGCGCTTCTGTGAGGGGCAAGGAACTGGAGCCAGGCACGGCGCGCATTCTCGAGGTCGACGGCCCGTCAAGCCTCCGCGAAGCCCTCGCGGATCGCGAACCGCATGAGGTCTGCGCGCGACTCGACCCCCAGCTTTTTCATCATGCGCTCCTGGTGGCCGTCCACGGTCTTGGCGCTCCGCGAAAGTTGCTTGGAGATCTCGACGCGGGAGAGGCCCTTTCCGATCAGGCGCAGAATTTCAAGCTCCCGGCTGGTCAGCGACTCCAGAGGCGTTGGCGGTCGCCCGTCCTTCTTTACGGATGCGTTCAGCGGGGCTGGCTTGGCCGTTGGTGAGGCCGTAACCTCGGCGCAGCGCTGCCTGACCTTGGGCCCCATGACAAACGTCCCGATGGTGCTGCGCGCGAGCTCCTTGATGCCCGCGACGATATCTTCGAGCTCGTCGCCCTTGGCGAAGTATCCCCACGCGCCGCAGTTGTACGCGGAGGCCAGGTATCCGTCCCGGATATGCGCGCTCAGGAACACAAAGCGCAGGTTGGGATGAGCGCGCCGCAGGCGGTCCGCCATCTCGAAAACATCGGGCCCGGGCATCTCGATGTCGAGAAGGACCACGTCGGGCTGGAGCCGTGCAACCTCGTCGAGCAACTTCTCCGCCGTAGCCAACCGGCCGACGACCCGGATTCGACCGTCGATGGCGAACTGCGCTTTGAGGCCTTCGACCAGCACGGCGTGATCATCCACGCACAGCACGCGAATGCCGGCACCGCCCGAGCCGGCTGGACCGGTAGCCGGCGCCGCGGCGCGAGGCGTCGCCTTGGTAGACCGGGATGCCTTTGAAGTGGGCTTGGGCATGGCGAGCGACCCTATGACGATTGTGCTGAAAGCGCCGCATGGAGCGCGGCCCGTACGGCGTTCAAGTCCTCAGGTGCGTCGATTTGGATCGAGTGAAGAGCGGCCCACGATCCGGCGGACTTTGCGGTGGGCCGTCCGAACAGGACGAGGCGCCCGTTGGGCCTCCGCCGGCACCAGTTTCTCGCGGCCTCAACATCCGTTGCCACCGGATCAAGCACCCAGATCCGTGTGGAGTCTGCATCCTGAGCGAGCACATGCGCTCCGGACGACTCGAGCAAGTGCCGGATGAGTCCCGCCGCGCGCCCATCTTGGAGTGAAATGAACGCCGATACTTGCGGTGCGCCGTCCCCGGTTTCAGCGCGGGCGAGAGGCACAATCATCACCACGGTCGTCCCCTTGCCCGCTTCGGATTCAATCCCGATCCTGCCGCCCGCACGTTCGATGACCTTACGAACCAGGGCCAGACCGAGACCCGTGCCCAGCCCCCGGGGCTTGGTCGTGAAGAACATCTCGAACGCGCGACGCTGGATTTCCTCCGTCATGCCCGTTCCGTTGTCGCTCACGACGATATGGATCCATTGGCCGGCGTCGCCGCGGACGTGTTCGGCGGAGATTCGGACCGACCCCTGCTTGCGCTTGCGCTCGCTCGGCGGCGGGATCGCCTCGCCCGCGTTCACCACCAGGTTCAACACCGCTTGGGTGAGACCATGGGGGGCCACGGCGACGTGGGGCAGGTCGTCAGGGAAAGAGGCTGTCACCCGGACGTGCTTTGGAACTGCCTTGGAAAGCAACGCCCCGGCTTGCGACCACCATTGCTTCAGATCGGTCGCGCCTCCCCCGCCCCGGGTGTCTTCCTCGGTGTCCGGATCAAGGGCCAGAAAGTGCAATCCATCCGCCAGTTGCTGGAGATAGGCGACGCTCTTCTGGATCTCCTCCACGTGTTTCGAGTCGCCTTTGGAGAGATTCCCGGCCTGTCCCGACGATCGAAGTGCGTTGAGTCTCGCGCGAACCGGGAGAAGCACGTTGTTCATGTCATGGCCCAGCCCGGCGGCCAACGTCCCGATGGATGCCATGCGGTCGGCCATCCGGAGCCGGGTGTTGGCTTGTTGCAGAGCGGACGTCTGCTCGGCGAGAAGCTGCTGGGAACGGACGCGCTCCTCATCGCGCGACCGCTCGGCCGCCGCGAAGGCGCTCATATCGCGGATGATGCCGACGAAGAGCGGGGGACCGCTGCCCGGAACATCCGCCCTCGATACGCAAAGCTCGATCGGAACCAGAGAACCATCCTTCCGCATCGCGTCGAATCGGCGCGGCCGGTTCATGATGTTGGTCTGGCCCGTACGGTGATAGTTGGCGAGGTAGCCGTCGTGCGCCGAGTGGTGGGGCTCGGGCATCAGCACGTTGACGTTCTGGCCGATGAGCTCGGCAGGCGTCCAACTCAGCACGCGCTGAACGGAATCGCTCGCGGACTGAATGGTGCCGCGCGCGTCGATGGTGATGATGGGGTCGAGCGCCGCCGCGAGCGCGGCTCGATCGCGGGCCGACTGTTCGTGGACGATTTCAGCAGCACCCAGCGATGCATTCCTGGCACCCTCAGTCGGGCGTCGATCGGAGTTCGATGGCGGGGTGGTCGTGACAACGACCGTACCAGGCGTACGCGGGGTGCGCGGCGGAGGCCCTGGCGGATGAGCTCGCTTACCGGGCATGGAAATAGTATTGAGATGAGAGCGCGATGAAGCAAGCATGAGGCCGCCTTCATCCGCGGTGGGCCCATCCACCGAGACGGATTCCAATCTCCCCTGGAACCGCCCCTGTGCGGAACGAGAGCACGGGGAACATCAACCAGCGCAGGCCAACCTTGCGTTCGACGCGCCTGCGGCCGGTGGTCATCGCTATCAGCGATAGGGGAAGTTTCCGCGTAGAGCACTACGAGATCGTGGGCGATGATGATCCTGCCGGCGATAAGAAATGCCGGCGTGGAGCCGGTCATGAGAATCATCATTCGCCCTGTCCTCGATCCGCAGCGCGAGATCGACCTGACCGAGCGTCTCGTGTCGGTGGTCGCCGAGGAACTCTGGCGGCTCTACGGGGGGAACGACCGGCTCGACTGGTTTGAGGCCGAGCGGCACTTGGAAGCCGTTGCCGCGGACGCTTTGGCTGATCCAAGTGAAATCGACCTGGCGTTGATTGACGCGGACGAGCCATCGGCTCTTGAAACGCCAGCCCACGCCGCCCCGCACCCGGATCGAGTGTGCTCGGGCGACCAGGCGCAAGACCACTGGCGGCGGAACGCCCGTGTGCATCAGCGTCCGCGGGTCGTCGCCTCGGTTCTGTTGTGCGCCGTGGCGTAGGACGGGCGAGAAGGGGGCTCAATGCTGTTTGGAGTCACACGGATTGTGCTCTTGCTGATCGGGATGCGCGGCAACTCGTGCCGCGAAAAAATCATGGAGGCCTTGCGAGGCGTTCCCGGTGTCAAGGACGTCAATGTGAGTTTGATTCGAGCCCGGGCCGTCGTCATCTGCGAACCAACGTGTGGTGCGGTCGAGCTCATTGAGGCGGTCAAAGACGCTGGGTACGACACGACGGTGGACGGGTCATGAGAGACCAGGAAGAAAGGGCTGCCGCAATGCCGCCAATGAAAGCAGAACTCAAGGCGAAGGACATGATGACGGCTGAACCGGTATGCGTGACACCGTCGGCGCGACTCCGAGAGTTGGCCCGTGTATTCGAAGATCACGAAATATCCGGCGCGCCCGTTATCGACCAGGAAGGAAAAGTCGTGGGGGTTGTGTCCAAAACCGACCTGATCCGACGCTGTTCCCAGGGGATCGACGATATCCCGCCGGCGTACCTCTTCGAAGTCTTGTCGGAACAAGGCGCCGACGAGGAGACCAGCGAGGTGATGCCCGAGCCGCTCGTGTGTGTTGAAGACCTGATGACCGAGGATCCGCTGGTGGTTGGGCCGGCGGTTCCGGCCGCAGCGGTAGCCCGGCTCATGCACGAGAAACGAGTCCACCGCGTCATCGTCGTCGACGAAGAGAAGTTCCCGCTGGGCATCATCACCAGCCTCGACCTGTTGGGAGCGTTTCCGCAAGCGCGGTAATCAGCCGAGCCGTTTGCGCCGTCTTTGAGTATTCACCCCCCGTACGAAAGAAGGAGAACGCCCATGAGCACGCACGTCGCCGAGTTTCGGATGGATCCGAAGAAAACTCCGCCGGTCTCTCAAGAGCGAGCTGCCCCCCCAAAGCCCGTCACTCCCGAGCCGGCGACGGCGGAAAGAATTCGGACCCGCGCTTACGAGATCTATCAGCATCGAAACGGCAAGGGCGATCCTGGAGATGAGACTTCCGACTGGCTGCAGGCCGAGCAGGAGCTCAATGGTGCGATGCCGAAACCGTCGAGCACCATCGAGGCTCGATCGCCGGCCCGCGGTGACGTGCTTCTCGCAAGCCGCGAGTGATCAACTTCCATACGTCGTACGCCCGCTGCCTCGCGAAACACAACGCTCGGTGTCGGCGTCCCCGACACCCCAGGAAACAATCCCATGGCCGCCATGATGAAGGCCTTTGTGATGCACGGCATCGGCGAAGTCGGCATCATCGACAAGCCGGTCCCGCGCCCGGGCCCGAACGATGCGATCATCCGCACGACCGCCGCGCTGATCTGCACATCCGATACACATACGGTTGCCGGGGCGATCGGGGCGCGCCACGACCTGACGCTGGGTCACGAAGCGGTCGGCGTCATTCACGAGCTGGGCGAGCAGGTCCGCGCGAGCGGCCTCTTCAAGATCGGCCAGCGCGTGGCCGTGAACGCGATCACGCCGTGCTACGGCTGCGAGAACTGCCAACGCGGCTATCCGTCGCAGTGCGGCGGAGCGCTCGGCGGCTGGAAGTTCGCCAACATCAAGGACGGCAGCTTCGCCGACTACTTCCATGTCAACGACGCGATCGCGAACCTCGCGCCCATCCCCGACGAGTTGACCGACGAGCAGGCCGCGTACTGCTGCGACATGCTCTCGACCGGCTTCATCGCGGCCGAACACGGGAATATCCCGATCGGCGGGAGCGTCGCCGTCTTCGGCGAGGGGCCCATCGGAATGATGGCGACCGTCGGGGCCCGCCTGCTCGGAGCGGCCTTTGTCATCGGCGTCGAGAACAAGCCAAACCGCGCTTCACTTGCCCGGCAGTTCGGCGCGGACCTCATCGTGGATTTTTCCAAAGAAGACCCGGTGGATGCCATCCGGAAGGCAACGGGCGGGAAGGGGGTCGATACGGCCATCGAGGCGCTCGGCTCGCCCGAGACCTTTGCCGCGTGCATCAGCGCGACGCGCCCCGGCGGCACGATCTCCAACGTCGGGTACCACGGCGACGGCGACACCGTCCCCATCCCGCGCCTCGATTGGGGCGTCGGCATGAGCGACAAGACGATCCGCACCGCGCTGTGCCCCGGTGGATCGGAGCGGATGGCCCGGCTCATGCGCCTCATCCAAACCAAGCGCGTCGATCCGCTCCCGATGACGACGCACCGATTCAAGTTCGCCGACATCGGGAAGGCCTTCCGCATGATGCAGACCAAGGAGGGCGGCATGATCAAGCCGCTCATCACCTTCTGATCTCCCGGTCGTCTTTACAGCCCGATCGACCTCGCACCATTCGTTCGCGAAAAGGAACTCTCTTCATGAACCCGCGTCAGAACTGGATCATTGCCGCCGACAGCCGAAAGGCGACGCTCTTCGTGTGCCAGCGAGTCTTCGGTGGCCATTTGCATGTCGAGCAACTGGAGTCGCTGAAAAACATGCACGAGGCCGAGCATGAGCGCCACCGTCCCACGCTTGGTGGTGGGGCGGAGCGCCAAGGCTCCATCGCGCGTTCCGGCGCGCACGCCGCGCCGCACGCCGTCGCGGAACGCCACACTGCCGAGGAAGAAGAACTCCGCTTCGCCCGCGAGGTGGGTCGCTGGCTCGACGAGGTCCGCACGGACATCACAGGTTCCGAGCGCCTCACGATCTTTGCGGCGCCGCGATTCCTGGGCCGGCTTCGCGATCATGTCTCCGCTGATCTGCGCTCCGAGCTGCGCGAGGGTGAGTTGTCCGGCCTCCAGCCCTCCGAACTCGCCGTGCATCCCGCCGTGCTCAAAGCCGTCAATCACGTTTGATCGTTAAGTCGGGCGCCGCCGAATACGCTGTGGTGATGGACCGCTCCATGCGCGCCGCGCTGCTGGATCATCCCGGCCCGATCGACTCGGCGCCGCTGGTGGTTCGGTCCGTTCCTGTTCCGGAGCCGCGCGAGGACGAAGCGCTCATCCGCGTAACGGCTTGCGGTATCTGCCGCACCGATCTGCACGTCGTTGAGGGCGAGCTGCCAGCCCGCCGCTCGCCCGTGATCCCGGGTCACCAGGTCGTCGGAGTCGTGGAGCGTCCAGGACCGAGGGTCCGGTCCCTCAACCCCGGTGATCGCGTTGGTGTGGCGTGGCTGCGCCGCACATGCGGTGTATGCCCGTTCTGCTCGGGCGGTCATGAGAACCTCTGTGACCGCGCGGAGTTCAACGGATGGACCGCCGACGGCGGGTTCGCGGAGTTCATCACGGCTCCCGCGGACTTTGTCTACCCGATCCCCGCTGGTTTCGACGACGCCCAGGCGGCGCCGCTCCTCTGCGCGGGGATCATTGGGTACCGGTCGCTGCGCTTGACCGGCTTGGGAGATGCGGACCGCAATACGTGTCCGGGCTCCAGTACGTCATGGAAAGGGGCTCGCCTCGGGCTCTACGGTTTCGGTGCCGCGGGTCACGTCGTGATCCAACTCGCCCGCGCCCGCGGCGCCGAGGTTTATGTCTGCACGCGCGACCGCGAGCGGCATCAGGCGCTGGCCGCGGAGTTGGGCGCGACGTGGATCGGCGAGGCCGCGGAGCCTCCGCCTGTGAAACTCCACGCGTCGATCATCTTCGCGCCCGCCGGCGAGCTCGTCCCACCCGCCCTGGCCGCCCTCGACAAAGGGGGCGTGCTCGTCCTTGGCGGCATCCATATGAGCGACATTCCCTCGCTCAACTACCCGTTGATTTACGGCGAGCGAGTCATCCGAAGCGTCACCAACAACACTCGCGAAGACGGTCGGGAGTTCCTCGCCGAAGCCGCAGCGATTCCCGTCCGCACGCACGTGGAGGTCTTCGACGGTCTCGATCGCGTGAACGATGCGCTCCGGGCGCTCAAGCATGACGCGATCAAAGGGGCCGGTGTTGTCCGGGTGTCGCGTTCGCTCGTTCAATAAGAACATAAAACCGGCCCCGATTTCCCCCTCTCCTCCCATGGGGGCCAACCGGGGCGATCGTTTGTCAGCTGGTGTGCGCGATGAGCCTCCCTGGCAGGCAGTTCCTACCGCCGCGGAGCGGTCAATTCGTCACCGCCACTTTCTTGGCCGCCGGCTTCACTTCCACCTGCTTCGCCTTGGCGCCATCGGCCCGATGCTCGGGGCGTTCCGTGGTCGTCCGCCGCTCAACATGGAGACTCTGGCCGACATCGTTGCAAGGATGTCACGGCTCATTACAGACCAATGCGCCATTCAGGAAGCCGAGGCCAACCCCGTGCTGGTGACGCCGCAAGATGCCATCGTATTGGATGCGCGTGCGGTGGTCCGCAGTTCGCCGACCGCCCGTCCGTGCGCGTCGCCTCGTACTTGAGCTATTGGAGGACGATGCGTGTCCGAATTACCGCTCCGATCCCAGACCGCCTCCCGGACCGTACAGAGATGGCACGCGCTCGCGGCGGATGACATCGCCCGCGATTCGAAAACGGATCTTCGAAGCGGTTTGACCGACAAGGGGCCTCGGGGCGACTCTCCCTGTACAGACCGAACACGCTACCACGGCCCCACTTGACGGCCTGACGGCGCGTCCTGATTCATCAGCTCGCCAGCTCGGTCATTTTCAATAGTCCAACCCGCGCGGATGCGGGAAGTTTCCCCATTGAAGGACGCCTTGCTCGGTGCAAAGCTATCTCCAGTGCTGCAGAACGTGCCGCGCAGCCGCTCAGGAGGTCCCGATGAATCGCCGTTTTCAAGACGCCGCAAAGTTCTTCGCCGGGGTCGCCGCCAGCGAGACGTTCTCGCACTGGATGCTCGGCTTGTGGGGACAGAACCTCTTCCCGATGAAGTTTCTCGGAATCACGTTCACGGAGCACTTCAACTGGATCGCAATGGCCGCTTGGCCCTTTGTTTTCGCCGTGTGCGCCTACCTCGGGTGGTGGCGGGGCGAATCCGAAGACGACACACGATCTCTCACGCGACCCGCGATCGGCGGCGCCTGATGCACAGTCAGGGCACCGCCCCTCGCGGCTTGTATTCGCTGGAAGCCAAGTCTCAACGAAAGAGCCCAATGCCTGTTGATCAGCCTCTCATTCTCTGGTTCCGTGATGTCGGCATCGGCGACGTTCCCTTCGTCGGCGGCAAGAACGCGTCCCTCGGCGAGATGCTCCGCGAACTGGCCCCATTGGGCCAAGGCGCTGTCCGCGTGCCCGATGGGTTTGCTGTCACCGCTGCGGCCTATCGACTCCACACCCGAACAGCCGGGCTCGAGGAATGGATCGATCATCGCTTGCGCGGACTCGATGCGGGCGATCCTGGGATGGTCGCCGCGGCCGGTGCTGACATCCGCCAACGGATCGGAGCCGCGCCTCTTCCCGAGGCCATGCAGGGACAAGTGATCGACGCATACCGCACGCTGTCGGGAATGACCCGCACCACCGAACGCGGCGGATCGATCCCAACCGGCGACCACTGGCTCGACGTCGCCGTCCGTTCCAGCGCGACCGCCGAGGACCTGCCCACAGCCTCGTTCGCCGGCCAGCACGACACCTATCTCAACATCCGCGGCCCCGAGAACCTCGAGGCGGCGGTCCGAGCGTGCATGGCCTCGCTCTATACCGATCGCGCCATTGTGTATCGAATCAATAACAAGTTCGACCATCGGGCCGTCGCGCTCTCCGTCGGTGTGCAGCGAATGGTTCGGGCTGATATCGCCGAGCCTCACGGCGGGTGCGCGGGAACCATGTTCACGCTCGACACCGAGTCCGGGTTCCGCGGCGTCGTCATGATCGATGCGTCCTGGGGACTCGGCGAGACTGTCGTTCAGGGCCGCGTAAACCCCGACGAGTACTGGATCCACAAGGAGACGCTCCGGGCCGGCTTCCGTCCCGTCATCCGCAAGGAACTCGGCGAGAAGGCCGTCAAGCTGGTGTACACCGGCGAAGGGTTGATGGCCGCCCGCAGCGTGCGCGAGGTGGCTGTTCCCACCGCCGACCGCGTGCGCTTGGTGCTGACCGATGCCGAGGCGCTCGAACTGGCCCGCTGGGCAACTGAGATCGAGGACCACTACACCAAGCGCGCGGGCTCGCCCGCCGGCGGAGTCCCCATGGACCTGGAGTGGGCGAAGGACGGGCGCACCGGCGAGCTGTTCATTCTCCAGGCCCGACCCGAGACCGTGCATTCGCAGCGCACAGCCGGCGCGAAGCTCGAGGTCTTCAAGGTCACCACAAGGGAACCGGCCCTGCTCACCGGGAAGAGCGTCGGCAGCCGCGTCGGCGCCGGCCCGGTCCGCGTGGTCCGTTCGGCCGCCGATCTGCCGACGGTCCGCAAAGGCGATGTGCTCGTCGCCCCGATGACCGACCCTGACTGGGAGCCGGTCCTCCGAAACGCCGCCGCCGTCATTACGGACCGCGGCGGGCGCACGTGCCACGCCGCGATTGTCTCGCGCGAAATGGGCTTGCCATGCGTGGTCGGCACCGGCCACGCCACCGAAGCGCTTCACAACACACAGCTCGTCACCGTCTCGGGCGCCGAGGGCGATATCGGAAACATCTACTCGGGTCTGGTCCCCTTCACCCGCGAGGAGGTCGATCCGGCGGCGCTTCCCGCCCCTCGTGTTCCGCTGATGCTCAATCTTGCCGATCCCGCCCGGGCGTTCCAGTTGGGCCAGCTCCCCGCCGCCACTGTCGCCGGCGTCGGCCTGATGCGGATCGAGTTTCTCATCAACAACCGGATCGGCATCCATCCGATGGCGCTGGTGCACCCGGAACTCGTGACCGACCCCGCCGAGTGTGCCGAGATCCGCGCCCGAACGATTGCCTTTGCTTCGCCCACCGAGTTCTTTGTCGATCGCCTCGCGAGCGGCATCGCACAGATCGGCGCCGCCTTCTATCCGCGCCCCGTCATCGTCCGCTTCAGCGACTTCAAGACCAACGAGTACGCCAACCTCCTCGGCGGCGCCGCGTTCGAGCCGAAGGAAGAGAACCCGATGATCGGCTTCCGCGGCGCGTCCCGCTACTACGACGACCGGTACCGCGAAGGCTTCGCCCTCGAGTGCGCCGCCATCCGCCGCGTGCGCGAGGACATGGGCCTGACCAACGTCATCGTGATGATTCCGTTCTGCCGCACCCTCACGGAAGCCCGTCTCGTGCTCGACGAGATGGGGCGCCACGGGCTCAAACGCGGCGAGAACGGCATGCAGGTCTACGTCATGTGCGAGATCCCCAACAACGTGATCCTCGCCGACGAGTTCAGCGACCTCTTCGACGGCTTCTCCATCGGTTCCAACGATCTCACCCAGCTCACCCTGGGCGTGGACCGAGATTCCGACCTGCTCACGCACATCTTCGACGAGCGCGATCCCGGCGTTCGACGGCTCATCGAGACGGTCATCGCCAGGGCCCACGCGAAGGGCCGCAAAGTCGGGATCTGCGGCGAGGCGCCGAGCAACTACCCCGACTTCGCCGAGTGGCTCGCCTCCATCGGCATCGATTCGATGTCTCTCAATCCCGATTCGCTGCTCGGCGTCGCGCGGCGATTGGTCGCTGAGTGTCAGACCAAATGCCGAACCGGCTTGAACCCCTTGGAGCGCACCACATGGAAAGCACCGTCACGTCCGATGACGCCGGCACACTCCGTCGCGAAGTCGAGCGCCTCCGCGCCGACCTCCACCGTCTGAAATCCGACTTCGCCCAGCTCGGCGACGACGCCGTCCACGCGGCCAAGGCCGGCGCTGCGGAAGCGCGCGAGCGCGTGGCGG